>DBTL01000096.1:2024-4580 GCA_002307035.1 Bacteroides sp. UBA1317 | reverse complement strand
AATGCGTTTTCCCTGCACGTGTGGAGTGTAGGGACTACGCTCGTGAAGCGAAGAACAGAAAGCAACTTCTCCAGTTAACAATGCTTTTATGAGAAGTTAGGTGATCTGTTTGTGGGGTTAGTTTAACCGCTCTTTGTCAAAAGAGGATCGATACAAGCAGAATATATGTGTTTATTTGGCATATAAATAAAATAAGCTACTCTCACGAGCAGCTTATTTATTGTTAACCTTAAAATCTAATCCTATGAAAAAAAACTTATGTAAAAGTACATATTATAAGCATACTAGCAAATAATAGATGCTTTTCAGACGAAATTATAACAAGGTTTAGTTTATGTGATTACATAATTAACAAAGCATTCTTATTTGGTTAATTTTTAACTATTATAAACAACTAAAACTTATTTAGATTATCAATTAAAGAAACAAATTGAAATAGATGCAATCATGAGTTATACTGTTTATGCATGAGATACCCGCTCGTTATTCTTGTCTTTTACTTAAAATCAACTATATTTGTTGGCAATAAGTGTTTTTAAGTAGACAAAAGATAAAAATACATCTATGAACGGATCAAATAGAAAAAGAATATCCATACCATTGTATCTACGTATTTTATTAGGTATGGTTTTGGGAGTAATAGCTGGGATCATTGCGGTATCCATTGGTGGTGAGGCTTTCATTCAGTTTTGGATAAAACCCTGGGGAAGGGTATTTATCAAAATGCTGCAATTGGTTGCTGTGCCACTCGTTTTTGTGTCGTTAGTAAAAGGGGTAACAGGGTTAGAAGATATTGGGCGCTTTTCAAAAATAGGGTTGAAGGCTATAATGCTTTATTTAGCTACTACTGTGTCAGCTATTGTTTTGGGTTTGTTTCTGGTGTTGGTCATTCGCCCGGGAAGCTATGTCGATACTGCTAAGGCAAACGAGATGAAGCAAAGTTATCACAGCATTGTTGAGGAAAAAACATCTGCGGCACAATCAACCCGCGAACAAGGACCTCTCTCTTTTCTTGATGATATTATTCCCGATAATTTGGTCAGTGCAGCGAGTGACAATGGCAGAATGCTACAAGTAATTTTCTTCGCAATCTTTTTTGGGGTGGCTGCCATTAGCCTTCCAAAAGAGAAAACAACGCCTGTTTTGAAAGTCTTCGACTCATTATACGACATAATATTAACTATGGTAGACTATATCATCAGGTTTGCTCCTTATGGAGTTTTTGCTTTGATGGCTGCCATGGTAGTAGAGAATGCCGGTAGCTTGTCTATTTTCGCAGCATTGGCCATGTATGCTGCGACAGTTGCATTGGGGTTACTTATTCTGATCTTCATATTTTATCCTTCACTCGTTCACCTTTTTACCAAGATATCAGTCGGAAAGTTTATGAAAGGCATGTATCCGGTGCAATTACTGGCTTTCACCACTAGCTCTAGTGCTGCTACACTGCCACTTAATATGGAAACAACCGAGAAAGAACTGGGTATATCGAAAGAGATAATCTCTTTTGTCTTGCCGGTGGGTGCTACGGTAAATATGGATGGAACAAGTTGTTATCAAGCTATTGCTGTAGTTTTTATAGCTCAAGTGATGGGTATTCATCTGGGATGGGTGGAAATGATTTCTATTGTTCTGTTAACGACTATATCTTCTATTGGAACGCCGGCCATTCCCGGAGGAAGTTATGTAATACTTACCATGGTGCTTTCTTCAGTGGGCATTCCGGCCGAAGGATTAGCACTAATCCTTGGAGTGGACAGACCTTTAGATATGCTACGCACATCCGTCAATGTTACCGGTGATGCTACAGTAGCTGCGATTATTGATAAATGATTTATTTACAGAACATGAATCTACTAATGAATATCTTGTGGCTCCTTTTGGGTGGTATTGTTACCTGCGTGGAGTATGTTATTTCCAGCCTTTTGATGATGATCACCATCATTGGTATTCCTTTCGGCTTGCAAACAATGAAACTTGCCTTTTTGGCACTTTTCCCATTTGGAAAAGAGGTAAGAACGGCGCCCCAATCGGGCGGTTGCCTTAGTGTGTTGATGAATATCCTATGGCTTTGCCTGGGAGGACTGTGGATCAGCCTTTCTCATCTAGCATTCGGCCTTTTCTTGTGCATCACTGTCATTGGCATTCCTTTTGCTCTGCAACATTTCAAATTGGCAAGCTTGGCTCTCACCCCCTTTGGGAAAGAGATTGTGAACAAATAACGCTCATCTGCTATTTATAAAATAACTCGTTTTGGTTGCATCGATTTCGTTTTTTTAGTACTTTTGCACTCGAAAAAAGAAGATAAGTACCGATAAAATGAAATAATTTGAGGTAAATAACATCAAACTGCATTGATTGTAAATGGATGCTTTGAAACCTTGAATAAAATAATAATTAGCAAATTAAGATGGCAAAAGAACTGAAAGATTTGACCAAACGCAGCGAGAATTATTCGCAGTGGTACAATGAATTGGTAGTGAAAGCTGATTTGGCTGAACAATCGGCCGTGCGTGGATGTATGGTGATTAAACCTTACGGATATGCTATCTGGGA
>DBTL01000096.1:1626-1779 GCA_002307035.1 Bacteroides sp. UBA1317 | reverse complement strand
AACCTTACGGATATGCTATCTGGGAGAAAATTCAACGTCAACTGGACAATATGTTTAAAGAGACTGGACATGTGAATGCTTACTTCCCGCTATTGATTCCGAAGTCATTTCTTAGTCGCGAAGCAGAGCATGTGGAAGGTTTTGCCAAAGAAT
>DBTL01000096.1:975-1370 GCA_002307035.1 Bacteroides sp. UBA1317 | reverse complement strand
CAAAGAATGTGCTGTTGTGACGCATCATCGCCTAAAAATGTCAGCCGACGGTAAAGAGGTGATTGTTGACCCGGCTGCTAAGCTTGAGGAAGAACTCATCATCCGTCCAACTTCGGAAACGATCATCTGGAATACTTATAAAAATTGGATTAATTCTTATCGTGACTTGCCTATCTTGTGTAATCAGTGGGCAAACGTGATGCGATGGGAGATGCGTACTCGTTTATTCCTTCGTACTTCTGAATTCTTGTGGCAAGAGGGACATACAGCCCATGCCACGCGTGAGGAAGCGGAAGAAGAAGCAATACGTATGCTCAATATATATGGTGATTTTGCTGAGCAATATATGGCTGTACCTGTTGTTAAGGGAGTTAAATCGGCTAATGAACGTTTTG
>DBTL01000096.1:0-732 GCA_002307035.1 Bacteroides sp. UBA1317 | reverse complement strand
TTAAATCGGCTAATGAACGTTTTGCAGGAGCAATAGATACGTATACCATTGAGGCTATGATGCAAGATGGAAAGGCATTGCAAAGCGGTACGTCTCACTTCTTGGGACAAAATTTCGCAAAGGCATTCGACGTTCAATTTGTGAACAAAGAAAATAAGATGGAGTATGTTTGGGCTACTTCGTGGGGAGTATCTACTCGCCTGATTGGTGCACTTATCATGGCTCACTCTGATGATAACGGGCTGGTATTACCTCCGCATTTGGCGCCTATTCAGGTAGTTATCGTTCCTATTTATAAGAATGAAGAACAGTTGGCACAGATAAATGAAAAGGTAGCCGGCATTGTTAGTAGCCTGAAAAAACTTGGAATATCAGTGAAATATGACAACTCAGACAACAAACGTCCGGGATTCAAATTTGCCGATTATGAGTTGAAAGGGGTTCCTGTACGCTTAGTAATGGGTGGACGTGACTTGGAAAATAATACGATGGAGGTAATGCGCCGAGATACGCTTGAGAAAGAAACAATTTCTTGCGAAGGAATAGAGGCGTACGTTCAAAAACTATTGGAAGAAATTCAAGCCAATATTTATAAGAAAGCATTGGATTATCGTACCTCTCGTACAATCACTGTAGAAAGTTACGATGAATTCAAAGAAAAAATAGAGGAGGGTGGTTTCATCTTGGCGCACTGGGACGGTAGCCCCGAAACAGAAGAAAAAATCAAGGAAG
>DBTL01000160.1 GCA_002307035.1 Bacteroides sp. UBA1317 | reverse complement strand
TTTGAAGGGAACCCCCGCAGGTAGTTGATACCTCGCGGGGGTTTTCTGTTTAATGCAATGAGCTGGATTGCTATTTGAAAGGTTTAAAAGAGAACGGACACTATAATGTCATACTTTATCCTTCTGGAGATGAAATATGCAAATAAAGTGACTATATTGAGATTAAAAGATGTGAATTAGTAATATGGTATTAAATTACTTATTATTTTTGCTGCGGATTTCTATCATAGAATATAATGAGTAATGAAATGAATATGTCTGTGAAGTTTATAGTGCTTTTACTGCTGTTGATCTTGTCTTCAAGTGTCAAAGCAAACACTATATGCTTTGTTTCTGATTCTTCTTCGCATGAAGTCTTGTGTGAACATGTTTTGGTACTGTCTCCGAACAGCAGCATAGATAATTTTATTTATGCAGTGTTGGCTTTAAACCCAACCGCAGAATCGCTTTCTTTATTTACGGGTTTCCGTTTACGTAGAATACTAGACTCTTCTAATGCTATGATTAAAGCCATAATTAAGCAACTTTCTATTATGGATACTTCCTTCGTCTTGGATAAAGCTAAGTCTTTTTATTCCAGAAACTTCTTATCATGTATGATGACTTGTGATTCTTATATTCTTGCTTTAAAGCGCATTCAAATTTAGATATATATTCTATATTTTGTATTTTATACGATTGGGAGCTGATGAGTTTAATGAGTTCTCGGCCTTATTTTTTGTCTGTATTTACTCTAATTAAATAACAATTTTTTAAAAATCATTATGGAAACTAATCAAAAAAAGTCTTTTTCGTTTACAGGTATCAGATCAGCAGGATTGGTGATATTCTTCTGTTTAATAATCGCGGTGTGTATTTTCCAATTCTTATTAGGTAATCCGGCAAACTTTATGAACAATGACCCTAATAATCATCCACTTCCGGGAAATTTCTTAGGAACAATTTATAAAGGTGGTTTTATTGTTCCAATTATTCAGACTTTGTTACTTACAGTGCTTGCATTAAGCATTGAACGTTATTTTGCTCTTCGCACAGCTTTTGGTAAAGGCTCGTTGGTGAAATTCGTTAAGAACATCAAAGAAGCTCTTACATCTGGTGATCTTAAGAAAGCACAAACAATCTGTGATAAACAACAAGGCTCTGTTGCAAACGTTGTTACCTCGACTCTTAAAAAATATGGGGAAATGGAGAGCGATGCAACTTTGTCTAAAGAACAAAAATTGCTGGCTATTCAAAAAGAACTTGAAGAAGCAACTGCATTGGAATTACCTATGATGGAACAAAATCTACCGATCATCGGAACAATTACTACATTGGGTACTTTAATGGGACTGTTGGGTACTGTAATTGGTATGATTCGTTCTTTTGCTGCTTTGGCAGCAGGTGGATCTGCGGACTCAATGGCTCTTTCTCAAGGTATTTCAGAAGCATTGATTAACACAGCTTTTGGTATCCTTACAGGTGCTTTAGCAGTTATTTCTTATAACTACTACACTAATAAAATAGATAAATTGACTTATAGCCTTGATGAAGTTGGATTTTCAATCGTACAAACTTTTGCAGCAACTCATAAATAATAAGAGGTTAAAAATAAAACGCTTATAATTATGGGTAGAGCAAAAATCAAAAAAAAGAGTACATTCATTGATATGACTGCAATGAGTGATGTTACCGTACTGTTATTGACCTTTTTTATGTTGACGTCTACGTTCGTAAAAAAGGAACCAGTAGAGGTTACCACTCCGGCATCAGTTTCTGAAATTAAAATTCCAGAAACTAACATCTTGCAGATATTGATCGATCCGAGTGGAAAGGTCTTTATGAGCTTGGACAAGCAGTCTGACTTGAGAGCAACGTTGGAGGGTGTGGGACAAGAATATGGAGTAACTTTTACTCCTGAACAGATAAAAAAATTCATGCTTTCAGCTACATTTGGTGTACCTATCAAAAGTATGAAAACTTATTTGGATCTACCGGCTGATAAACAAGATGCCGTTTTGAAGAATGAAGGCATCCCTTGTGATAGTGTCGACAATCAGTTTAAGGCGTGGGTGAGAAATGCTCGTGCTGTAAATGCTGACCTACGTATAGCAATTAAAGCTGACCAGTCTACTCCTTATTCTGTTATCAAGAATGTGATGGCTTCACTTCAAGATCTTAGGGAGAATCGCTATAACCTGATTACTTCGCTGAAAACGACTTCTGAAAATTAATAAAACGAATAAATTATGAGTGCTGAAGTACAAGAAAGCGGCAATAAGAAAGGTGGAAAAGGGAAGCAAAAGAAAATGACCGTTCGTGTGGACTTTACACCGATGGTGGATATGAACATGCTACTTATCACTTTCTTTATGCTTTGTACCTCGTTGAGCAAACCTCAGACGATGGAAATAAGTATGCCGAGTAACGATAAGGATATAACAGAAGAACAGCAAACTAAAGTAAAAGCTTCACAAGCTATCACTTTACTGTTGGGGAGTGAAGATAAATTGTATTATTATGAAGGAGAACCTGACTATAAAGATTATTCTTCATTAAAAGAAACAACTTATAAACCTGATGGTTTAAGGGCTTTACTTCTTAAACGTAACAGACAAGCTGTTCAAAAAGTTAATGACTTGAAGCAGCAAAAGCTGAATATGAAAATATCTGCAGAAGAATATACCAAGCAAGTTGCTGAAATTAAAAACGGGAAAGATACACCTGTTGTTATTATCAAGGCGACTGATGAATCTACGTATAAGAATCTGATAGATGCTCTGGATGAAATGCAAATATGCAATATTGG
>DBTL01000134.1 GCA_002307035.1 Bacteroides sp. UBA1317 | reverse complement strand
GTGGGAACGCGGAAGGACATGCCGGTTAACTTTCCATTCAACTCAGGAATGACTTTGCCGACAGCTTTTGCTGCACCGGTAGTAGATGGTATGATGTTTCCTGATGCAGCACGTCCACCTCTCCAATCTTTCATGGATGGTCCGTCAACGGTCTTTTGTGTTGCTGTGGTAGAGTGTATCGTGGTCATTAATGCCTCGAGTATCCCAAATTTATCATTTAAAACTTTGGCAACAAGTGCGACGCAATTGGTGGTGCAGGATGCATTTGACACGATTTGTGTTCCTTTGATGTATTTATCATCGTTAACACCCGGAACGAACATTGGCGTGTCGTCTTTGGAGGGTCCGGACATAACTACATATTTAGCTCCGGCTGTAATGTGTCCTTGCGCTTTTTCTTTGGTTAAGAACAAACCCGTAGACTCGACAATGTATTCTGCTTCTACCTCTTTCCAATTCAGATTAGCCGGATCTCTTTCTGCTGTAATCCGTATGCTGTTTCCGTTGACGATCAGTTTGCCATCTTGAATTTCCACACTGCCATCAAACTTTCCATGGATGGTATCATGGCGTAGCATATAAGAAATATACTCTATGTCGAGGAGGTCATTGATGCCAACGATCTGGATGTCTTCTCTGCCTTGAGTAGCACGAAGAACTAAACGTCCGATGCGGCCGAAGCCGTTAATACCAACTTTAATTGTTTTCATAATTGTTGTTTTCATAATTAAACATTTTATTTCTCTCTCTTGTTAGTACTGCAAAGTTAGCGGAATAAATAATTGTCTGCAAGGACAAAAAACAGGCAATTCCTGCCACTTTAGGATCATTCGTATGTTTAAGATATATCTTTAATAATTGTTGTATTATGCAAAAGGAATATGAGGTAAGGCATATTGTTATATTAGCTCCTGAGAATTCAACGCTGTTGAATATTGCCGGACCGTTAGAGGTCTTTGATAAAGCAATAGACAAGTTTGAGACGATAAAAGAGATCGTGAACTTCAAGTATCAAACCCATGTCGTTTCAGCGGAGAACAGAAAGATGATAACTACTTCCGGAGGTTTGTCTATTTTATCGGAAGGTAGCTATAAGGCAATTGATTATCCGATTGATACTTTAATTCTTTCAGCACTTCCAAAACTGCAAGATTACGAGATGAATCAGGAATTGATTGGATGGTTAAAGAAACAGTCCGAGAGTGTTCGTCGAATTTGTTCGATATGTTCTGCTGCCTTTTTCTTGGCCGAAGCAGGTCTGCTGGATGGTAAAGAGGTGACTACGCATTGGGCAAAAAGTGAAGACTTAGCCAAGATGTATCCTTTGGTTAAAGTGAAAATAGCGCGCATTTTTAGTAAAGACGGAAATATATACACCGCGGGAGGAATCAGTTCCGGAATGGACTTAGCATTGGCTTTGGTAGAGGAAGATTATGGCAAATCTTTTGCTTTGTACGTTGCCCGGTGGATGGTCTTATTTCTTAAGCGTCCCGGAAATCAGGCTCAGTTTACGACTCCTCTGGACTGTCAGAACATCAATAATCTGTCCATGCGTAGAGTTTGTGAATGGTTACTTAATCATTTTAAAGAAGATTTGAGGATAGAAGCATTAGCCGAATATGTGGCAATGAGCCCGCGTAATTTCGCCAGAGTATTTGCCCGTGAATTGCGTATTACTCCTGCAAAATATATTGATAAACTAAGGGTGGATTATGCTTGTCAGTATTTAGTAGAGACACAATTGTCGTTGGATGAGGTTGCTTCTCAGTGTGGATTGAAAAATGCAGATAATATGCATCGTCAGTTTATCAAAATACTAGATACCACGCCTGCTCAATATAGGAGAAGTTTTCTCTCGTCATTCGGATAATTCTATTTCACTGCATTATTTCCAGGGAAGTACAGTTTCATCATATTCTTAATACTATAAAACTTTTGTTTTCGTGCTTAAAAACAAAAAGTTTCCTTACTATAAACCTTTAGTTTCAACGTATTGAAACTAAAGGTTTATAGTAAGGAAACTTTGCCTTCAAAATAAGATCGAGAGGAAGACATGCATTGTGTGAACCAATGCAATACCTTTGACGTTTATTTATGGAATGAAACAATTGTATATAAAGCTCTTAAAATGTTTCTTGCCTGTCTTGTTTATCTCGTATATAGGCATGGTAAGTCTCTTTGTTCACTCTCATGTGGTGAATGGAGTTACAATTGTACATTCGCACCCTTTTAATAAAGATGTAGAACATACTCATTCTACTGCGGAGTTTCAGCTGATACATCACTTGTCTCATGTGGTGATTACTACAGCAATCTTATTTTCTTTCCTATTGCTGTTTACTCCGATTTTACTTTCTGTCTTTCAAATTGATCCGGATGCGTCAAGACCAATCTCTTGGTATACTGGTTGTATCTCACTTCGTGCTCCTCCTTTCACTATTCGTTAAGTCTTATTTGTATCAATAATTTCTATTGACACTCTTTTTTATTGCACATATCTTATTTTTTATGGAATGTTTGTTCTCTAAGATTTTTCTGATCGAACATCGTTAGGAATACATCTGTTTTGCGTTCTGGTGGAGATATTGTGCGTTTTCTATTCATCCTTAAATAACGAATAAATGAAAGCTTTGATTTTCTCTATAGCTTGTTTGTGTTGGCCATTGCTGTCTGCACAAGCAGAAAATATCGATTACCCTGAATTAAAGAAGTCTGATGCAAATATCATCGGGCACGTGCTTAATAAGAATTCTAAAGAACATCTGCCCTACATCACCATTGCCTTAAAAGGGACTACCATTGGTACTGTGACGGATGCTACGGGGCATTATTTTCTTAAGAATCTTCCCGAAGGCCGTTTTATACTTGAAGTTACTTCGGTGGGATACAAAACTGTTCGACGAAATGTTACTCTGAAGAAGGGACATACGCTTGAAGAAGATTTTGAAATAGAAGAGGATTTGGTGGCGCTTGACGGAGTTGTGATTTCAGCCAATCGCAGTGAAACAACTCGTCGCATGGCTCCTACTTTGGTCAATGTGCTTGATCTCAAGATGTTTGAAACGACTAATTCTTCAACACTTTCACAAGGGCTCAATTTTCAGCCGGGTGTCAGAGTAGAGACCAATTGCCAAAATTGCGGTTTTCAACAAGTACGTATGAATGGTCTTGATGGTCCTTATACGCAGATATTAATAGACTCCCGTCCCATATTTAGCGCTCTTTCCGGAATTTATGGCCTTGAACAGATACCAGCCAACATGATAGAACGTGTAGAAGTAATGCGTGGGGGTGGTTCTGCCCTGTTTGGCTCTTCGGCTATAGCAGGTACCATCAATATTATTACTAAAGAGCCTCTCAGAAATTCGGGACAACTGACTCATACGTTTACTTCCATCGGTGGGAGTTCCTCTTTCGATAACAATACTTCAATCAATGCCTCGTTAGTGACAGATGATCAACGGGCAGGGCTTTATGTTTTTGGTCAAAACCGTGCCCGATCAAGTTATGACGATGATGGAGACGGGTATACCGAGATGCCAAAATTGAAAAACCAAACGGTTGGCTTACGTTCATATTTTAAAACGAGTACGTATTCGAAGCTTACTTTTGAATATCACCATATGCAGGAGTTTCGCCGTGGCGGCGATATGCTGAATCGCCCTCCTCACGAAGCTAACATAGCCGAGCAATTGGAACATTCTATTAATGGAGGAGGAGTGAAATTCGACTTATCTTCGCCTAATGAGAAGTATCGGCTGAGCTTCTTCTCATCTGCCCAACATACTGATCGTGATAGTTATTATGGGGGTGGTCAAGATCCGAATGCGTATGGCAAGACTACGGATTTGACTTTTATGGCCGGTTCTCAGTACGTATATAGTTTTAATAATTTTCTTTTTATGCCTTCTGATCTGACTACGGGAGTAGAGTATAGTCGGGATGCACTCGAAGACAATATGTGGGGATACAACCGCTACACCAAACAAACAGTGAATATAAATAGTGCTTTTCTACAGAATGAGTGGAAGAATGAAAAGTGGAGTATTCTTGTTGGCGCACGTTTAGATAAACATAACTTAATGGATCATGTAATCATTAACCCCAGAGCCAATCTTCGCTTTAACCCCACGGAAAATATGAACTTACGATTGAGCTATTCTTCGGGCTTTCGTGCTCCGCAAGCCTTCGACGAAGATTTGCATGTAGCAAATGTAGGGGGAACTGTTTCAATGATAGAGCGTGCTCCCAATTTGAAAGAGGAAAAATCACAAAGTTTTAGCGCATCAGCGGATATATATCGTCGATTTGGCGCTTTTCAGGCCAACTTCTTATTAGAGGGTTTCTATACCCAGCTTTTAGATGTATTTGTAATTGAGGATACAGATGAATATCGTGACGGGGTTTTAATCAAACAGCGTCGCAACGGTTCGGGTGCTAAAGTGATGGGATTCACAATTGAAGGTAAGCTGGCTTATTTGTCATTGTTGCAGTTGCAGGCTGGCGCTACTCTGCAGCGAAGCCGATATGATGAACCCGAAAAATGGAGTAGCACGGCTCCTGCCGAGAAGAAAATATTTCGCACGCCCAATATTTACGGCTACTTCACAGCGACCTACACTCCTGTGAAAGCTTTGAATATTGCATTTTCGGGTACTTATACCGGATCGATGCTTGTAAAGCATCTGGCCGGTTATGTGGCAAACGATGTGGCTGTAAAGACTCGTGATTTTCTAGACTTAGGTTTTAAGGCATCTTATGATTTTAGTATTTATAAATCTACTGTTTTACAACTCAATGTTGGCGTTCAAAACTTGTTTGATGCTTATCAAGAAGATTTTGATAAAGGTAGAAAACGGGATTCTGATTATATCTATGGACCTGCAGCGCCTCGTAGCTATTTTGCAGGAGTGAGAATAAGTTATTGAGCCAAAACCGGCAAAACAAATCACGCATTATAGGTATTTCACTCTTCATTATGATTATTTATGGCGATTGTACTCAGCAATAAGCTTCTATATCTTTGCGAAATCTTATTTAACGAATTTCAAACACATAAACATTTCATCAATGAAGAAAAGAAGAAGATTCTCAAGACTGTTTTATTTACCTTTGTTTTTATCATTTTGTTCTATTTATAGTTATGGACAGACTGGCACGATTACAGGAAAAGTAATTGCGGCAGCAGATAGAACAGAATTAGAAGCCGTTGCTGTAAGCGTTAAAGAAAAGAACAAGGGAGGCTATACTAACAGCAAAGGTGAATTCTCGTTTAATATAAACGCGGGTGACTATGTTGTTCAATTTTCTTATATGGGCAGCCAACCAATAGAGAAAAAGGTGGTTGTAACATTGGGCAAAACTACTGATATGGGTATTATCACTATTGATGCATCGGCACAAATGCTGGATGAAGTGGTGGTAGATGGTATGATTAAGAAATTTGCCCAAAAGAAGTCGGATTTCGTGGCGCGTATGCCTATTAAAAATCTGGAGAATCCACAGGCCTATACTGTTGTTCCTAAAGAGCTTCTGAATGAACAGATCGCGGTTGATTTTCGCAACGTTCTGACTACTTCGCCTGGTGTTACAGCTGCAACGCTCGGGGTAGGCTCAGGCGGAACGGGTATGGCTATGCGCTTGCGTGGTTTTGCGGGTGCTGATGGAGCAGGTTCTATACGTAATGGTATGGCAACTAACTTTGTGTCATTGTCTGATCCGGCCAATTTAGAAAGTATTGAAGTGATTAAAGGTCCATCAGGTACATTATTCGGGACAACTCTCATTTCGTATGGCGGGCTTATTAATCGTGTCACTAAAAGAGCATACGGCGAAAAAGGAGGCGAAATAGGCTTTTCTGCCGGTGCATGGGGATTAGGACGTATGACGGCAGATTATAATACTACTCTGGATAAAGAAGGGAAAGCTTTATTCAGAGTAAATACAGCTTTGTATAAAGAAAATAGTTTTAAAGACTATGGCATAAACAAAACCTTTATGCTGGCTCCGACTTTTACATTTAACGCAACAGATCGCCTCTCGTTTACGGTCGATGCGGAATATTTCAAATCGAATCGTACGACTTCTTATGTTAACTTGAGTGGGGTTGATATAAAGAATTTAGATGAACTCAATTGGGATTGGAATAAATCTTTTGCGTCTAATGATGTAACAAGTAAAGCTGAAGTTTTGAATATTTTTGCTGAGGCTAAATATAAGATTTCTGATAAATGGACTTCGCAGACGTTGGTTTCTTATGCACGGACCGACAATGATGCAAATTACATTTTTTTGGATGTGACTTCTACAGATAGTTTATCTCGGCGCATGATGCATATTCCAAGTGTATTCACGACTCAACAGGTGCAACAAAACTTTAATGGTGATTTCTATTTGGGACAATTCCGAAATAGAGTGCTGATAGGGATGGATTACACCAGACTGACAACTATTGATACACGATCAATTGTGACTAGCTATGATAAGGGATTAAGTACTACAACCGGCAATATTGCTATTCACGGAGCTGCTGTGCCTATCTATCTAGATAAATATAACTTAAAGATGGCAAGTCCTAATCAGACAAGGAATACTAGGCGTTTTACCCGCACGTATAGCACCTATTTCTCGGATGTTTTCAATGTGACAGAGCGTTTGGATTTGATGGCTAGTCTTCGTCTTGATCGTTTTGATGATGTAGAGAATAATTATATGCAGACGGCTTGGTCACCCAAATTTGGCGTAGTATATCAAGTTCTTAAAGATAAGATGTCTGTTTTTGCTAATTACATGAATGGATTCCAGAATAAATCTCCGGGTGCTTACAATGAAGCTGGAGATATCATGGCTTTCAAGCCTGAGCATGCATTTCAATGGGAAGGTGGGTTGAAATTGGAATTGTTCAATCGCAAGCTAAACAGTACCATTAGCGTATATCATATTAAGGTTGAAGATCGACTTCGTTCGGTAACCGCATCCACCGGATCGGCTGTAACCAGTTATAGTGTACAAGATGGTACACAGTTTAGCAAGGGGGTTGAAATGGACATAATAGCCAATCCAACTCCGGGTATGCACATCATTCTGGGTTATGCTTATAATGATAATGAGTTTACTAAAGGAGGAGCTGAAGGTAAAAGAGATATGGCTACTCCCAAACATTTAGGAAATTTTTGGATTAGTCATAAACTAATGTCCGGTGCTCTGAAGGGGTTTGGAATTGGCTTAGGGGGTAACTTTGCCAGCAGTAGTTACTTGGATTCGCAGAATAAATATGAAGCTTCCGGTTATGGTAAGTTGGATGCAACTCTGTTTTATGAATATTCGAACTTCAGAATTGGTGCGAAGATCAATAACCTGACTGATAAGCATTATTGGTTGGTCGATAGCTATGCAGAGACGCAGGCTCCAAGACAATTCTTAGCTAATATGACTTATCATTTCTAAAAAAAGGATTGGAAGATGTGTCAAGGTACCGGTTTGTTAGGATTAATATTCTAAATAGGCAGGTGCTTGACATCTCTTTCTTATTATTTCGACTAAATGAAAAAATATCTGTTTGTTCTATTTTTCATTCTTCCCTCTTTATTATTGGGACAAGAAAGTATCTCAATCGGTAATAAATACTCAATATATTCAAGTATTCTAAAAGAAAAGAGGTCATATTGGGTTTACCTTCCTCCTGAGTACGATAATAATGCTTATGGAAAAGCAAGCTATCCTGTTATTTTTCTGCTCGACGGTGACACTAATTTTACTACTCTTGTGGCCATTCAACAGGCTTTTACTAAAGGAATGTATAATAATATGCCTCAATGTATTATAGTGGGGATACCCAATACAGACCGAACTCGGGACCTAACGCCTTCCAAAGCTTATCTAAAGCATAATGGGAAAGAAATGTTTACTAATAGTGGCGGATCGGAGCTTTTTACTTCTTTTTTACTTCATGAACTCAAAAGTAAAATAGATTCGACTTATCGTACTAATGGATATAATATTTTAATAGGGCATTCTTTCGGTGGTTTGTTTACCATAAATACGCTATTGCATCATGCGGATGCGTTTAATGCTTATATAGCTTTAGACCCCAGTTTGTGGTGGGATAGTCGAAAAGTATATAAAGAGGCCGAATCTGTATGGGAGAGCCGAAACTTCTCCAATAAGTCTTTATATGTAGCTATGGCGAAGAATCAGGACAAACCCAATGATGAACAGAAACATTCGGCAACCATTAGAGATTTCTGTACGATAGTACTCCCTTCTGCTCCAAATAATAAGTTGAATGCAGCATGGAAATATTATGAGAATGAAGATCATGGCACGGTCATTGTGCCTGCCATATTTGATGCATTAAGGAATCTTTTTCAAGGAATAGAGTTGCCTGTTAAAAAGATTCCTGAAACTCCAGACCTTATACCGGAATATTACAAAAAACTTTCTGTCAGGCTTGGACATTCTTTTGTGCCTGATGAGGTGTTGGTTGACAATATTGGTAAATATGCATTATCTATTGGCAATATAGAGGGAGCTATTAAAATATTTGAATATAATTATATGCATTTTGCTCATAGCAAAAATGCACGCGAAAGTCTTGTCAATGCTTACTTAGCAAATGATAATAAAGAAAAGGCGGCTTTAATTAAATAAGAACTTAGCATATTCTGAAATAATAGATATAGAATTGAACAAAACTTTTAAGTGGATTGGATTAATTCTCTAAAATAAGATATCCCCTGATCTTTAAACTTTTTCTTTTTAGAAAATGCTTTAGAGTCAGGGGATGTTCCTTTAATTAAAATAGATGATGTGACACTCTTATTATTTATACGCTGTATTTTGTTGGTCTTTCAGTGCCGAATTAGCATTGATTTCGTCCTGAGAAATAGGCAGAACTATCTTGCCGAATGTGCGGTCAATGGTCTTTGTTCGCTTGCTAATCGGTATATCTTGAAAGTCATCATTGAACTCAATTGTTTTGTTCATGCGAATCATATCGAAGAAACGTTGTCCTTCACAGAAGAGTTCCTTGCTACGCTCTTCCAAAATCATATCGTCCGTAATAGTGGCAGTTGTGGCAGAATCTAACTTAGGAGCACGTTTGCGAATTTCATTTAGATAATATACTGCCAGATCTTTGTCAGGTGTTGTGGCATGCAAAGCAGCTTCTGAGGCTATTAGATAGACTTCAGAAAGGCGGATGATTTTGATATTGACAGCCGTCTCCGTTTCTTTGCCGTCACCGGGGAACGTTTCATCAGATTGGATAATACCACCCATATATTTGTAACAGGCGCCTTTGCGTTCCACTTTATTATCGTACCAATATTCGTCATTATCCATAACTCCCCAGCGAACATCTGTTTCATCTTCATTCAAGCGGGCCAGGTAGTAGTTACTTGCCAAGAAATAACCGGAAGCTCCTGAACGCTGTTTATATTGCATGAGATAGAAACCTAAGGAGCTAGTACCTAGATCCGATTCACTTGGGTAGATTCCCAGCTCAAAGATGGACTCTGAACCAAACTGTGTGCTCCATGAAGCTACCCATTCTGAAGGTTCGTACAGTTCGTATTTACTGCTTTTAATGATTTCCTCTGCTGCACTTAATGCACCGTCATAATCTTCCATGTAGAGTTTGACACGTGCTTGAATGGCAATATTGGCATAATATCCGATGTATCCTTTCTGCAAAGACTTATCCGATGCCAACAAAGTTTGGCCGGCTTCCAAATCAGCAAGTATTTGTTCGTAATTTTCTTCTACTGTGGAGCGAGTAAGTTGTGCATCACTTTCCAATGTCGATGTTGTAATTGGTACGCCGTAAGAGGTCTTGTCATAATTGTAAGGAAGGCCATAAAGACGAACTAAGTCGAAATAAACAAGTGCTCGCAATGTCAGAGCTTGTCCTTTGTAAGAATCGAAGCCGGTAGTGCCTGCTGTCTCTAATTTTTCTATGTTTTCAAGCAAATTGTTGATTTGCATGATGCAATTATAACCTGTAGTCCAGAAACCGGAAAAGCTGCCGCTAGTAGCGGAGTGGTTGAATGAGTATAATCCATCTAAACCACGGCCGGCAGAATAAATAGTCAAATCGCCACCTTTTGCGTCACCATACATGAAAAAGTTACGCCCATAATAATCGGAGGAAGTCATGGAACTCATGATTCCGTTTATTACTACTTTTGCGTCACTGGGTGTAGTAATAGCATCTTCTGCATCGCCCGAATTTCCGGGTTGCATATTTAGAAAGTCATCACAAGACGACAGTGCCAATGCACTGATAATCACAAATACGATTGAATATATGGAATGTTTCATTTTATTGTCCTCCTCCTAATTAAAATTTCAATTCAATACCGAATACAAACGTTTTCCCTATTGGAGTTTCCCAACCACGTGTGCCATATTGGTTTACTTCCGGATCGGCTTCCTTATATTTAGATATGGTCCAGAGATTACTTGCATTAAAGAACACGCGAGTATCGTTAATCATTGTTTTGCGGAGAAGATCTTTAGGGAGGGTGTAACCTAATGACAGACTCTTTAGGCGCAGGAAGCTGGCATCGCACAAATGACGGGAACTATATTGCATCGCATCTATCAGGTCGTTTCCATCTAGTTTTGGTTGCGTGCCATTAGGATTGTTTTCTGTCCACATATTTTTGTAATAACTTTTGGCGCGAATTCGTTCCCAATAATAACCGTCATCGGCTACATCTTTGTAAGCGCCGTCATACAATTTCCCACCTATTTTATAAATAAAATTCAGGCTTAAGTCAATGCCTTTGTAAGAAACATTGGTATTGAAACCACCACTTATAGTAGGCATGGCATCACCAAGAATCTTGTAATTGGCATTGCTATAGTCATAGGTTGCTCCTCGTCCGTTGTATTCAAAATCACCGGTTTTAGAATTAGTCGCATCATTCACGTAATAGACGCTTTTACCATTGGTTTTGTCAACGCCCGCCCATTCGTAGCCATAAAAAGCCAAGGTGGATTCGCCTTCGCGATAAATATATTGTGCACGTTCATCACCACCTGTGGGGTCTTTCCAGATAATATCGGCCCCATTATAAAGTTTCGTCACTTTTGATTTGATGAAAGCTGCGTTGATGGATGCGTTCCAATTCCAACCACTCTTATTGCGAATAATATCACCGGACAATTCAACTTCTATGCCTTTGTTGTTGATCTGACCAATATTGCTCAAGGTAGAACTGAAACCAATGACACTCGAAATGGGCACGTCTTGCAACAAATCTTTGGAATCACGGTTAAAGTATTCTACTGTTCCTCTTAAACGTTGGTCGAACAAACCAAAATCCAAACCGATATTTGTTGTATAGCTTGTCTCCCAAGAGAGATTTTTACTGGCAATTGTATTTAGCGTTCCACCCGGATTTCCCATATATTTAGCCGTATAGCCCATTAGATTCATGTAACCGTAATTGCTACTAGGTAGTGTGCCATTCACACCATAAGAGGTGCGGAGGCGAAGGTCGCTGATGACGGGGGTGTTTTTCAGGAATGCTTCATTGGAGAGTCTCCATGAACCAGCAATGGACCAGAAGTTTCCCCATCGGGAGTCTGGGTCTAGGCGCGAAGACCCATCACGCCGAAACGAAGCTGAGGCATAGTAGCGTTGGTTATAGTTGTAATCCAGTTTTGAGAGGATAGAAACCATAGAGTTGCCCCAATTATATCCTGCAGAAGATTGTGTTCCTGCGGTAGAAACGGTGTGTAGTCCACTTGTTGCCAGATTATCGCCAGTGGCGCGTACATAATCAGAGGTGTTTTTCTCTGCTTCAAAGCCGACTAATGCTCCAATGGTATGAGTACCGAATGTAACGTTATAATTAGCGGTGGTAGAAGATACCATTTTTTCGTAAGTGGTGCGCATCTCGCTTACAGTTCCGCTAGTGGCCGAACCACTATAATGATTGGCGCTGTAGTAGATATGATCTTTCACGGCGGTATTATCATAAGAGAAAATGGAATGTACGTCCAAGCCCGGAAGTAGATGCAAGGTTAGTGTCTCGGTAGCAGAAAGGCGAGAATTGATAGATTCATTTTCCCATTCTTTATCGTAATAAAGTCCGTTATAGGCATAGCTGCCATAACGCGTTGTCCACTCTGCACCTGTTTTATAATCAGTAGGCCAGTAAAGCCCCCACAACAGGTTGCGGGTCTGCATATAGTAATTGTCACCTGTGCTACGTGTATCGTTGTAGCCTTCTTTTGTTGTTCTAGCCACATTCACATTAGTTGCAAATTCGAAGAACTTGCCAACTTTCTGAGAAAGATTTACACGTCCGGATATGCGATCGAAGTTGTTCACCTTTAAGCGTCCTTCATCTTTGGTATAAGAAAAAGAACTATAATAATTGGTGGTAGGAGTAGCTCCACTTACCGAAAGGTCATAAGTTTGATAGACTGCAGTGCGGAAATAGGCATCTTCCCAATCGTAATATTTACCGGCACGTCCGGAATTATCATAGTCGGAGATGGCAACAGTTTCATAAAGGCCTGTTCCTGTGGTACTGAACGAGTAACCATGTTTATTGAATTTTTTATTTAGCTGGCTTAAAGCATATGTATTGGCAGCCGCTTCGGTATATCCGTTAGAGGTGCGATAATCATGGAATACCATATAAAGCATGTCTACCTGTTCTTGCGTACTGGCAGGTTCGTAATTGTCAGTAGCCCAGCTTGGAGTGAAACCTATTGATGTTTTAAGGCCAACTACAGGTTTTCCTTCTTTCCCCTTTTTAGTAGTGATAAGAATGACACCATTGGCAGCACGCGAACCATAAAGTGAAGAGGCAGCAGCATCTTTCAGTACGGAAATGGACTCAATATCTCCGGGATTGAGTGAGTTCATTACATTGTTGGTGGTATTAGTATAGTCGCCCATCTGGCCAACATCGCCTGAAACGACAGGTACACCATCTACTACATATAGTGGCTCATTACTAGCATTCATCGAACCGTTACCACGGATGCGAACACTTGCAGCCGAGCCTGCCTGACCAGAGGAATTAGTGATTTGTAAACCTGCAACTTTACCATTGAGTGCATTTTCAAAACTTGTTGTAGGTAAATCTTTGATCGCATCTGCTTTTACTAATGAAGCAGAACCTGAATAACTGCTCTTTTTTGCAGTACCGTAAGCTACAACCATAACTTCATCCAACATCTCAGAATCGGATTTTAGCATTATTTTCATTCCTGGTTTGATGGAAACTTCTGCCGATTTCATACCTATATATGATATCTTCAGTATCTTAGCTGTGTTTGGTACGTTCGGAATTGTAAATCTACCTTCTAAATCGGTTATTGTACCGAGTGAGGTACCTTTTACTAATATTGATGCTCCCACAATCGGTTCGTTGTCATCTTCAGAAAAGACTGTTCCTGAAACCGTTGACTTCTGAGCCATTACCATACCTGTGTTCATCAAAAGACAGACTATCCATAACCAAATTTTCTCTTTCATACGCTTTGCTTTTACCTTAAGTTTAACTTATTGAAACGAATATTAATAATACCGGTGGCGCAAAGATATGGATCTTTTTCAAAAAGAAAGTATTTTGGATATAAAATGTGTTATTTTATTGCCTTGATGTTTATTTATGCAATAAAATGATGCTTATATGGCGATTGTGGTGGATCTATGGTGCGTTGGTGAACTGGTTTTGACTTCTTTTTTATCGTTTTGGTGGAGGAATAATCCACTATCCTTGTAGGCAGTCAAATGATCAGGATGTTTTTTGTTTAATGCTGTTCCATTAGGTGCATCTCAGCGAAAATATCGTTCCTATGCGTTCAGAATAGAGCGTGAAAAGAGATCCTATTCTTCTCCGAATAAAAAATATCTTCTAAAAAAGAAAATCAAATTCTCTCCTTCTTATAGGCTTTTCAGCGTGTAAACCACTTCTCCATTTTTGAATGTTTTTTGTTTTGGCATCTTTGTTGTCTAGGTAATTCTGGTTTCAAGGTATAAACAATTAATAATTATCATTATGAAAAAGATTGCTTTCTATGGAAAAGGTGGTATTGGAAAATCTACTACACAACAAAACACTGCTGCCGCAATGGCTTATTTCCACAACCAACAAGTATTTATACATGGGTGTGACCCAAAAGCGGATTCAACACGTATGATTCTGGGTGGAATGAATCAAAAAACAATTATGGATACTTTGCGTGACGATGGTGCGGAATCGGTTACTTCGGACAAAGTTGTAAGTACTGGTTTTGGTGGCATTCGTTGTTGTGAATCCGGTGGTCCCGAGCCGGGAGTAGGATGTGCCGGTCGTGGTGTAATCACAGCGATTGATTTGATGGAACATCAAGGAGCCTACACGGAAAATTTGAACTATGTGTTTTACGATGTATTGGGTGATGTGGTTTGTGGTGGATTTGCTATGCCAATTCGCGATGGGAAAGCCCAAGAAGTGTATATTGTTTGTTCTGGTGAAATGATGGCTGTTTATGCTGCTAATAATATTTGCAAAGGACTAGTGAAATACGCGAAACAAAGTGGTGTACGCTTAGGAGGGCTTATTTGCAACAGTCGTAAGGTGGACAGGGAAAAAGAATTTATAGAAGAATTTGCTGCTGCCATTGGCACTCATATGATTCACTTTGTACCTCGTGATAATATTGTTCAGAAAGCTGAATTTAACAAGAAGACAGTGATTGAATATGATGAAACCTGCAATCAAGCACATGAATACAGTGAACTGGCTCGTAAAATCATAGCTAATGATGACTTTGTGATTCCTAAACCACTTACGATGCCAGAGCTTGAATCTATGGTTGTTAAATATGGTATTGGCGAATAAAATTAGCTAAACCCAAATTAGTCAAATTATAAATTTAATAAAGACGAATCAATATGAAAATGATCAGAGCAATAGTACGTCCGGAATGTGCTGATATAGTATCCGATGCCCTTGATGAAGCGGGTTTTTCTTCCATGACTAAGATGCCCGTTTTTGGTCGAGGAAAACAAAAAGGTATAACTGTTGGAAATATGCACTATGATGAGATTCCGAAGACTTTGATTATTATAGTTGTGGAAGACGAATCAGTGGATGAAGTAATTAAGGTTATCCGATATAAAGCATACACAGGGAATGAAGGTGATGGAAAAATATTTATATCACCTGTTGAACAGGTACGAACGGTGCGCACAGGATCCAAAGAATTATAAATAGTAAAGATATGAAAGAGATTATAGCATTCATTCGTCCCAGTAAAATGAACGATACCAAGAAGATACTTGATGAGCTTAATGTTTCTTCTGTTACTGCAATTCCAGTCTTGGGAAGGGGGCATCAACGTGGAATTAATACTGTATTAGCCGGCATTGATGTCCATCCGGAAGTCTTAGCGAAAGCTAATACTCATGGGATGAAATTTGTTCCTAAACGCATGCTGGTCATTACTGCCGTAGATGAAAACGTTGACATAATAGTAGAAGCAATTATTAAGTCCAACTATACTGGTTTCATTGGTGACGGAAAAATATTTGTTTCTCCAACCGATAACGCCATAAGGGTAAGGACAAATGAAAGTGGCGATGCCGCACTGTAACAAGAAATAGTTCATAACTAAAAAACAAAATTATGCCATATCATCAATTTGAATGCAGTGAATGTATCCCGGAACGATTGCATCATGCAGTTGATAAATTGCCGGGAGAAGAATTAACCGATGCTCTTCCATTAGGATATTTGAATACAATCCCTGGAACGATTACGGAAAGAGGATGCGCCTATTGTGGTGCGAAGCATGTGATTGGTACGCCAATGAAAGATGTGATTCATATTAGTCATGGGCCGGTAGGATGTACTTATGACACGTGGCAAACCAAACGTTATATCAGCGATGATGGGAATTTTCAGTTGAAATATACTTTTGCTACTGATATGAAAGAGGCTAATGTTGTTTTTGGAGCAGAGAAAATGCTGAAAAAAAACATAATTGAGGCTTTCAAAGCATTTCCTGAAATCAAAAGAATGTCCGTCTATCAGACTTGCGCTTCGGCACTTATCGGCGATGACATAAATGCTATTGCGGACGAAGTTATGGAGGAGATGCCCGATGTTAAGGTGTTTGTTTGCAACTCTCCCGGTTTTGGGGGGCCAAGTCAGTCCGGTGGTCACCACAAAATAAATATTGCATGGTTATCTCAGATGGTGGGAACCGGAGAACCTGAGATTTACAGTAAATATGTAATCAATTATGTGGGTGAATACAACATTCAAGGCGATCAGGAAATAATGAAAGATTATTTTTACCGTATGGGTATTCAAATCTTATCTACATTCACAGGGAATACTCATTTTGATGATCTTAGAGGAATGCATCGCGCTCAATTAAATGTTCTGGAATGTGCTCGTTCTTCAGAATATATTTGTGATGAATTACGCGTAAGATATGGAATCCCTCGCATGGATATAGATGGGTTTGGATTTGAGGCACTCTCAGATTCATTATTGAAAATAGGTTATTTCTTTGGCATCGAAGACAAAGCGCGAGAAATTATTGCAGAAGAAACTGCCCGTTGGAAACCGGAATTGGATTGGTATGCTGCTCGTTTGAAAGGAGTCAAAATGTGTTTATGGCCGGGTGGTTCTAAACTATGGCACTGGTCTCACATGTTACACAAAGAAATGGGAATTGAAGTGGTATCTGTTTATACTAAATTCGGCCATCAGGGGGATATGGAAAAAGGAATTTCTCGTTGTGAACCAGGTGTTTTAGCTATTGATGATCCCAATGAGTTGGAGTCTCTTGAAGCGATGTACAGACTGAAACCTGATTTAATAATGACCGGTAAACGACCGGGTGAAGTAGCTAAAAAAATTCGTGTGCCCTATCTTAATGTTCATGGTTATCATAACGGACCGTATAAAGGGTATGAAGGCTGGGTTCGTTTGGCAAGAGATATTTATAATTGTGTTTATTCTCCCATTCATAAACTTTCACTTCTCGATATCAGTAAAGATGAAATTCCTACCGATAAATCTTTTGAGACACAGCAGTTATTCTCTGATGTGAATTTAAGCGATGAGGTCAAAAACTCCATGGTTTTGAGAAAATGTACAAGCAAGTATGATCCGATACCGGAAATAAGGAAGAAAATTGAAGAAAATATTTATTTGTTTCCAGATCCTGAAACAGGAAAGTTGAGACAAGTTCCGGTCGAAAAATTGAGAAAAAACAAAGTGATTGATGTTGAATTTTAAAGCTATTATCAGTATGGATAAGAATATTGCAGAAGAGAAAATGGCTCAGTTAGAATGGTACATTAGTAAACATTGTCTTTGGCAATATAATTCACGTGGCTGGGACAGAGAAGTACAAAATGAGCGTATATTAAGCAAGACAAAGCAGTTGCTATGTGGCGAAAATGCTCATGATGATGAGAGTATTGCGGACAGATATTATTGGAGCGAAGCAATGTCTTTGGCTGGAGCGTTCAAAAGATATTTCCCATGGGTAGAAGAAACAAATAAAGAAGATATTATTGTCATAATGCAAATGTTGAAAGATAAAATGGATTATACGATGATTAAGGGCTCTTTGAATGTTGAACTTGTCAAAGAGCAATATTGATAATAATCACTTGTCTTATCATTTTTTTGTAAAATTTAAAAATAACAATTATGAGTTGTGAATTAAAACCCAAGGATCGTGTTGGGATAATTAATCCGATATTTACTTGCCAACCGGCAGGTGCCCAGTTTGCAAGTATTGGTATAAAAGATTGTATCGGACTTGTGCATGGAGGTCAGGGGTGTGTCATGTTTGTTCGTTTGATCTTTTCTCAGCACTTCAAAGAGAGTTTTGAACTTGCTTCTTCTTCAGTACATGAGGATGCCGCAGTGTTTGGTGCTTTGAATCGTGTGGAACAAGGTGTGGATGTACTATTGATGCGTTATCCACATGTGAAAATAATTCCGATCATTACCACCTGCTCTACCGAAATTATCGGTGATGACGTTGACGGGGTGGTTCTAAAACTAAATAGTGGACTGCTGAAAGAGAAGTATGCTGGACGTGAAGTGCACCTTATTCCTATTCATACGCCGAGTTTTGTGGGAAGTATGATTAGCGGGTATGATGTAGCAGTGAGGGATTTTATTCGCTATTTTGCCAAGAAAGAGTCGCGAACAAATGGTAAAATTAATCTGTTCACGGGCTGGGTAGATCCGGGAGATGTGACAGAACTAAAAGCTCTATTGTCTGAAATGGACGTTGATGCAACTGTTCTTTTTGAAATAGAAACATTTGATTCTCCATTGATGCCGGACGGTAATCATGTGTCACACGGTGAAACTACGATAGACGATCTCCGCAGTACTGCAAATGCTATAGGATCAATCGCATTAAATAGATATGAAGGAGCAAAAGCAGCTCAATATCTCGAATCTGAGTTTGATGTGCCTGCTATCATTGGGCCAACGCCAATCGGTATACGCAATACGGATTCTTTTCTACAAAATGTGAAAAAGATGACAGGAAAATCTATTCCCGAGTCTCTTGTAATAAAAAGAGGTATTGCCATTGACGCTCTCGCTGATGTGTCTCACATGTTTCTAGCCGGTAAAAAGGTTGCCATTTACGGAAGTGCTGACCTTGTGATTGGTCTTGCCGAGTTTTGTATTGACTTAGAAATGGAACCTGTACTTCTATTGTTTGGTGATGATAACTTAAGCTATGCTAAAGATCCTCGCATTCTTGCATTAAAAGAAGGGGTGAGTTTTGACATGGAAATAATAACCAATGCTGATCTCTGGGAGTTGGAAAACCGCATAAAAAATGAAGGTCTGGAACTAGATCTTATTTTAGGTCATTCAAAAGGACGCTATATTGCTATTGATAATAATATCCCAATGGTAAGGGTTGGCTTTCCTGTTTATGATCGTGCAGGATATTTTCGTCATCCCGTTGTGGGATACGCCGGAGCAATCTGGCTTGCCGAACAAATGGCAAATGCTATATTCACCGATATGGAATATAAGCACAATAAAGAGTGGGTGTTGAATGTCTGGTAATAAAGAAAGGAATATGAAACATGGAACATATAGAATATGATTACGGAGTTGAATCGCTTTTCGAGGATGACTATAAGGATGCGCAGGCTTATTATAAACGTGCATTGCAATTTCAAGATAACACACAGGCGTTCAGTTTGGTTTTCAATATAGCTTCTGTGGCACTCGAAAGATATTTGGTTGCTCTCTGTGAACTTTACGGAGAGGAACCAATGAATCACAACTTCATCTCACTGATGATAACGGTGGATAAATTAATTGAAGTGCCTAAAGAACTAAGCAAGGAAATCAAATCACTGGATCGAATTTTTGGTATTTGTTTTTTAGATGATTATTTTCATGGAACGCCAGTTGAAGCTGATGCTGTAAGAACATTGCGAATGTGCAAAGAAGTGGAGAAACTGTTCGATCAGGAAAAACTTCTATCCGTACGGAATGCCTTGAAATGCGTAGAGCAATATGCGGAATGTAATTGATGTAAAATTAACAAATTAGTTATGCAAAATAATATGCCGTCACATCCACATGGAGCAATGAGACGTAAAGAGCGCGAGATAACAGATAGGACAGAGATTGATGAAATCTTGGGCTTGGCGAAAGTGATGCATCTTGCACTTTCGGATAACAATATGCCTTTTCTCGTTCCGGTATTTTTCACTTATGATGGAACATCTCTTTATTTTCATTCCGCAAAGGCTGGTACTAAAATTGAGATTCTAAAAAAGAATAATAATGTTTGCTTTGAAGTTTCTATTGATAATGGTGTTGTAGAAAGTGACATGGCTTGCGACTTTGAAGCCAAACATCGTACGGTCATTGGGTTTGGAAAAGCCGAATTTGTTGAATCTGAAGAAGAAAAAAAGCAGCTACTCAATAAGATTGTAGCATTATTCACGGATAAGAAATTTGAATTTCCTAAAGGAAACCTCAATGCAACGGCTGTCATTCGCATTCGGATTGATTCTATCAAAGGAAAAAAACACGGAGTGTAAACACTCTTGATTTAAAAAGAGGAATAGGTATGAAAATAGCCATTTTTGTAGATACGAATGGGAATACATTATCTTTCGATTCGTCGGGAATTGTTGTTATTTATGAGAACCAAAATTCAGACTGGCAATCTATCTATAAAGTTCCTCTTTACATAAATGAGGGAATGAGCCTTGCGGATGTAAGGGAAAGCATCTATATGATAGCTCCTAAACTAGTCGGCTGTAAGGCTTTTGTTGCAAAACGCAGAATGGGTATATTTAATGCCATATTTGAAGAAGAGTTGCATATACGTCTTTTTGCGATACAAGGTTCTCCCGTTCCTTTTCTTAATGATATAAGAAAAACGCTTAATACGGAAATAATAGAAGCTATAAAACGGATCGAACTTAGTAGGCAGAAAAAAGATAGCTTTGACCCCATTTCGGTGGGTGACTCTTTGAAAGGATGCTATCAGATTAATCTGGTGAAAGTGCAGGCAAAAGACGCTTCTCTGAACTCGAAAGAGATCTTACTTCCGTTTTTTCAAAATACATCATTCAGGGAGTTGGAGATTATCTGTATGCATATTCCAAAATGGTTTGATAAAGAACTTTATGTTTTGGGCCTATGTGTATCAACTGAAGAGCGGAAAGATGAATATTGCCATGCTTTTGTACGTCCGATAAATGGTTCAATCCAAAAATAAATG
The DNA here is from genome assembly GCA_002307035.1 of Bacteroides sp. UBA1317. GTDB lineage: Bacteria > Bacteroidota > Bacteroidia > Bacteroidales > Bacteroidaceae > Bacteroides. The sequence goes on along the minus strand of DBTL01000134.1, from coordinate 17,412 downwards.
AAAGAATGAAAGACTTGTCATTACATCCGTGCTTCAATGAGGAAGCTAAACATAGTCAGGCACGGGTTCATTTACCGGTAGCTCCCAAATGTAATATACAATGTAATTATTGTAATCGCTTATACGATTGTTGCAATGAAAGCCGCCCGGGAGTAACGAGTTCTGTTTTGATGCCTATTCAGGCGTCTTATTATTTTAAAGCCTTAAAAGCCAAATTAAATAACCTTAGTGTAGTCGGCATTGCCGGTCCGGGCGATCCTTTTGCCAATCCCAATGAAACATTGGCAACAATAGAATTGATCGAAAAAGAGTTTCCGGATATGATTTTTTGTTTGTCGAGTAACGGACTTGATCTGGCTCCTTATATTGATCGGATATCCCAACTTCATGTTTCTCACGTTACGTTAACAATCAATTCTTTCAACGTGAAGACGTTGGCTAAAATATATTCGTGGGTGCGCGATGGAAATAAAATATATAAAGGCCTGGATGCTGCACGGATTTTACTTGGCAGGCAACTACATTGCATCAAGAAGTTGAAAGAAAGGGATATTATAGTAAAGATAAATTCTGTCGTAATTCCTGGTATAAACGATCAGGAGATGGAAGAGCTTGCGATGAAAGTTGCTTCAATGGGTGCCGATACAATGAATTGTATTCCTATGTATCCCACTGCAAATACGCTCTTTGAGAATATAGAAGAGCCATCAAAGGAAATGATGATGCGCATCAAAGCTCAAATATCCAAATATATAAAACCAATGGGACATTGTGCTCGTTGTAGGGCGGATGCTGCCGGCTTACTTGGGCATGATAATGTGGAAGCAATGCATATGGTCAGACAATTTTCCACGATGGCAATCAATAAAGATGGTTGGAAGACAAGGGTTGCTGTTGCTACACACGACGGCTTGAATATTGGCTTGCATTTAGGGGAAGCGGACGAACTCTGGATATATGAACAAACTGAAAACGGATATCGATTTGTTGAGAAGAGAAAAATATCTTTAGCAAATGAGTGTGATAGTAAATGGATTGATTTATGTAAGAAAGTCTTGTTTGATTGTCAAAGTGTATTGGTCAGTGGCGTAGGTCCAATGCCTATTACAGCTTTACAAAACAATGGAATAAGAGTCATACAAATGAAAGGTTTAATAGATACGGGACTAGATATTGCGTATTCTAAAAAGCCTGTAATCTCTTTGTGTAAAACAGAGCCTTTTAAATGTGGCTCTACTTGTCATGGCGATAGACAAGGGTGTAGATAATCTTTTCGGGGATGAATGCTTCCTTCTTGTTTACTAATATTTCGCTTCTGGCGTAGGAGCAAAAAGATATTATGTTACTTAATTTAGAATAGATATGATTATATTAATGCCTAATTAGTTTCTATTATCTTATTATTTTAGTATGTTTGTGCGTTATTGTTTATATCGATAACGATAGGGTTGAAAAGATTGAATAGGAGGGTTAGCTATGCTTTGTGAAAGGATAAAAAGGAATTGTTATGCCGAGACAGATCTAACATTCCTTGTAAATATTAGTAATAGGATAAGCCACAGTCAGGATCTTTATAAAGATTTGGAATTGTTGCTAGGGGAATTGTGCAAATTTCTAAATGCCCAGTATAGCATGATAACCATTATTGATAGGAATTATGATAAAATAATGATTAGCGCTGCATTTGGTTTGACGGAGGAGGAGAAAAGTCGGGGAGTATATAAGATTGGTGAAGGAGTCATTGGAGAAGTGGTTCAATGTGAGAAACCTATTGTAATAAAAGACATAACAAACAATTCGAAATTTCTTAATAAAACAGGAGTTAAAAAAAAGGATACGAATCAGTTGATGGCTTTTCTCTGTGTCCCTATTATTATTGAAAATGAAATAACAGGCACACTCAGTATACATAAAAGCCATGTTGATACAGTAGATTTCTCACCGGAAGTGAAATTCTTAAATATTGTCGGTCTGCTGATAGCTAAAAATGTTTCAATACGACGTCAGCAGATTGAAGAAATCGAGGAATTACGTAGAGAAAATATACGCCTGAAGAGTGGTGGTAAAGCTTTTAAACCTGATAACATCATTGGGAATTCTTCGTTGATGAATGATCTATATGGAATTATAGAGCGAGTGGCACCCACCAACAGTACAGTGATTATAAGGGGAGAAAGCGGCGTAGGGAAAGAATTGATAGCTGAAGCGATACACAATGCTAGTGATCGAATGTCGAAGCCTTTCATAAAAGTAAATTGCTCTGCTTTACCTGAGAACTTGATAGAGAGTGAACTGTTTGGTCATGAGAAGGGGTCGTTTACGGGAGCGACGACATCACACATCGGGCGTTTTGAGATGGCAAATAGAGGAACGATCTTTCTTGATGAAATAGGTGACTTACCACTTTCCATTCAGGTTAAATTATTGAGAGCGATACAACAACGCCAGATAGAGCGTATAGGAGGTAATCACACGATTGACATAGATGTGCGCATTATTACGGCTACTAATCGTAATTTAGAGGAAATGATAAAGCAGAAATTGTTTCGCGAAGATTTCTATTATCGGATCAATGTATTCCCTATTTATGTTCCGGCACTGCGTGAACATTGTACCGACATACCTATATTGATTGATCATTTTATTGCAAAGTTGAATAAGCGTGATGGAAATAATGTAAAACGCATTACGGGTGGGGCATTAGATATGTTGATGATGTATTCGTGGCCGGGCAATATCCGTGAGCTTGAAAATGTGATAGAACGTTCAATGATACTCACTACCGATAATGTTATTCATTCATATAATCTTCCACCCACACTGCAAACGGGTGTTTCATCTGATACTGTAAGTAAAGGTACGTTGAATAATGTGATGGAGAGAGTTGAAAAACAAATGATTATCGATACGCTTATTTTAATGAGAGGGAATATAACGAAGTCGGCGGAAGAGCTGGGTATAACTCGCCGGGTAATGGGGCTATTAGTCAATAAGTATGATATACAAATTGATAACTATAAGCACCTTTCAGATGAAAGTAGTTGATACTGATCGGGATATTTAGATGCTGTTTAAGATATGAAATTACACTTTAAACAGCATTCCTCCAATGTTATCTACTGGGGCTCCGGTTACCGAAGCGAGGCAACTTGGCTCGTCGCACATGTACAAGGTACCTAGGAAAGCAAATATCAACGCTTCTTTGTATTCAATAATTTGTTTGTCGGGAATGACTATTTCACAAGGGCATAATGCCTGAATGCGTTCCACTAGAAATAGATTGAAAGCACCACCTCCGGTAATGAGTAGCTTTCCACCCTTTACTATTCTCGAAATCTGAAAGGCAGCATGTTCGTAAAATGTGCGAAGCATATCTTCTAAGGGCAGATTGTGTTGTTCGAGCATAGGATAAATCAATGTCTCTACCCATTCGCGGCCAAGTGATTTAGGTCCGTCCTGATGATAAAACTCCATGTCGTTGAGTTCATCAAGTAATGATTGATGGATATTACCTTTGCGCGCTATCTTTCCGTCACGATCAAACTCTAAACCTATTTGGCGGCAATAGTGATTGATCACATAGTTCACAGGACTGATGTCGAATGCGATACGATTTCCATTTTTCTCGAAGGAAATATTTGAGAAACCTCCGATGTTGAGACAATAGTCGTAGTCGGCAAAAAGCAAGCGGTCGCCTATAGGAACGAGCGGTGCACCTTGTCCACCAAGCATAATGTCGAGGCGGCGGAAGTCAGAGACAGTAGGAATTCGAGTTTCGGCAGCAATGGCGGCACCATCGCCAATTTGAAACATGATTTTCTTTTTCGGTTCGTGAAAGATGGTATGTCCATGAGAAGCGATAATATCCGGTTTTACCTTGAACTCAGTCATAAACTCGTTGACGCATTCGCCTAGAAATTTTCCGTAGCTACTATGAAAAGTGATAAACTCCAAAGCATTCATCTGTTGCGCCCCTGTTCCCAATTTTTGTTTTAGCTCTTTGGAGTAGGAGTATCCTTTGGCACAATCAATGTTGAAGTTCCACTTCTCTTCTTTTTTGCTAAAGGTGCAGCAGCACACATCCAATCCATCCAGAGATGTGCCGGACATTAGTCCGATAGCCTGTATTGATTTGTTTTTCATACGATTTCTTCTTTCTGTTTGCTCTTTCTTTATTCTGAAGACAAAATTGCAATAAAGTTTCTTCTTACCAAAGAAACTACGTCAATATTTGTTTAGCCGGCATAAAACAAATGACGTAATTATACGTTTTATTATTTTAATGACGTATATTTGCGGCATAACTAATTAACAGACAATATGGTACAAGCTAAAAGTCAACTATTTGAAATCGAACTCCAGGCCAGTGCGGAGTTATTTAAGGCATTGGCTCATCCGGCTCGTTTGGCTATTCTTAAATACTTGGCAGAAACCAAAACTTGTATAACCGGTGATTTTGCAGATGAGTTACCTCTAAGTAGGACTACGATTAATCAGCACTTGATGGAGTTAAAAAATGCAGAGTTAGTGATCTGTCACTCAGAAGGAGTGAAAACCTTCTACTGTTTGAACACAGAGAAGATACAGGAGTTTAAAGAATTGGTAGATGTATTTATGGGCGAAATTAGTGACCCTGAGAATTGTTGTGAACAAATTAAATAGAGTTATAGTATGAAAGTTTTAATATTGTGTACAGGTAATAGTTGCCGTAGCCAGATGGCTCATGGCTTTTTGCAATCTTTTGATAAAACGTTGGAAGTCTATTCTGCCGGAACGGAAATTGCGAAGCAAGTGAATCCTTTGGCTGTTAAGGCGATGAAAGAAGTTGGGATAGATATTAGTGGTCGCACTCCCACAAGTGTAAATGAGTATCTGGATCAGGAATGGGATTATGTAATCACTGTTTGTGGTGGTGCAAAAGAAAGTTGCCCAATGTTTTCGGGCAAAGTAAATAGAAGGCTGCATATCGGCTTTGATGATCCCTCCCATGCAGAGGGTACGCCAGAGTTTATCTGGAGCGAGTTTGAGCGTGTTCGGGATGAAATAAAAGAAGGTTTCTTTAATTTTTATCAATTAGAACTTCAATCTTCTGAGTCTTCGGGCGCTTGTTGTGGCAGAGGGTGTTGTTCCTAATTGGATAATTAAACTTTAGTATAAATGAAAAAGTTAGCTTTTTTAGATCGTTACCTGACGTTGTGGATTTTTGCTGCAATGTTTATTGGAGTAGCCATCGGATATCTTTATCCGGGAATTGGAGGCTTTTGGGCTCAATTTGAATCCGGTACTACGAATGTTCCTTTGGCTATCGGACTTATATTAATGATGTATCCGCCTTTGGCCAAAGTGAAGTATGAAGAATTGGGCAAGGTTTTCACCGATAGAAAGATTCTCACAATGTCCCTTATCTTAAATTGGATTGTTGGGCCTGTGTTAATGTTTATATTGGGCATTATCTTTCTTCATAATTATCCCGAGTATATGTATGGGCTGATCATGATTGGTCTTGCTCGTTGCATTGCAATGGTACTTGTCTGGAATGATTTAGCCAAAGGAAGTACAGAGTATGCTGCCGGTCTGGTTGCCTTTAATAGTATTTTTCAGGTTTTGTTTTTTTCAGTTTACGCATACTTGTTCTTGTCGGTCTTTCCTGCATGGTTAGGTTTGCCAATAACTGAGGATGTTAGTAGCATCACCATGGGGACGATAGCGCAGAGTGTTTTTATCTATTTGGGCATTCCTTTTATTGCGGGATTCCTTAGTCAGATCATTCTTGTTAGGGCCAAAGGTAAAGATTGGTATTATAATAAGTTTATTCATAAGATTAGTCCGATAACATTGATCGCTCTGCTCTTTACTATTGTGGTAATGTTCTCCTATAAAGGGGAATATATCGTGAAGCTTCCGTATGATGTGTTGCTCATAGCCATACCACTTATCATCTACTTTGGAATTATGTTTTTCCTCTCTTTCTGGCTTACTCGGAAGGTAGGAGCAGGTTATGCTAAGACAGCCTCTGTAGCTTTCACAGCATCCGGGAATAATTTTGAATTGGCTATAGCGGTTGCTATTGCTGTTTTCGGAATAAACTCGGGAGTAGCTTTTGCTGCGGTTATTGGTCCGTTAGTGGAAGTTCCTGTTTTGATCCTATTAGTAAAATATGCGCTGCGGCATCAGAATAAATTTAAAAGTAATTAGCCATTTGATGCTTGATTGATTCATAATAAAGCGGCTGCCCTTCATACAAAGAGCAGCCGCTTTTATTCGTATCTTAATGTTTACCCTTGATAAGCCAAATGGAATTCTACTACTGCTTCAATGCCTTTACGGAAAATATCCAGAGGAAGGTTTTCGTTAGGTGAGTGAATGGCGTTCGATTCCAGTCCAAAGCCCATCAATATGGTTTTGAGTCCCAATACTTGCTCGAAAGTAGAGATGATGGGGATACTCCCTCCACGACGAACAGCCAAAGGCTTTTTTCCGAAAGCGATTTCAAATCCTTTCTGTGCTGCTTGATAAGCCGGCAATGAAATGGGGCATACATATCCTTGTCCACCATGCATCGGAGTTACTTTTACTTGTACACTTTCGGGGGCGATGCTATGAATATACTTGGTAAACAGATCCGAGATCTTATGATGATCCTGATGAGCTACTAAGCGACAAGATACTTTGGCATAAGCCTTAGAGGGTAATACTGTTTTAGAACCCTCACCTGTGTATCCACCCCAAATGCCGCATACATCAAAAGAGGGGCGACAGCTATTACGCTCTAAAGTAGAATATCCTTTCTCTCCGAAGAGTGCTTTAACACCGATAGCTGTTTTGTACTTCTCTTCATCAAAGGGGATGTGCGCAATCATTTCTCGTTCTGCTTGCGGAACTTCTTCTACATCGTCATAAAAACCGGGTATTGTGATGCGTCCATCAGCATCTACTACACTGCTAATCATTCCGCAAAGGGTATTGATCGGATTGGCTACTGCTCCGCCAAAATGGCCTGAGTGCAGATCACGGTTAGGTCCCGTTACTTCAATCTCCCAATAAGCCAGTCCGCGAAGTCCTGTAGTGAGTGATGGTAGGTCAGCGCCCAGCATACTTGTGTCGCTTACCAAAATAATATCCGCTCTCAGTAATTCTTTGTGTTCTTCGCAAAAAGCCTCCAAACTAGGCGAACCAATTTCTTCTTCACCCTCAAAGATGAATTTTACATTATTCTTTAGCAGGTCGTTCTTCACCAGGTATTCAAAAGCTTTCACCTGAATGAATGATTGGCCTTTATCATCGTCGGCACCACGTGCCCAGATGTGTTCGTCTCTGATTTCCGGTTCAAATGGGTAGCTTTCCCAAAGATCCAATGGTTCGGCAGGCATCACGTCATAATGTGCATAGATTAGTATTGTTTGGGCTTCCGGATTCATCCTCTTTTGTGCAAAGACTATAGGATTGCCTGCTGAAGGCATAACCATCGCTTCGTCTGCTCCGGCTTCCAATAGCAACTGTCTCCATCGTTGCGCACAAGCCATCATGTCGTCTTTATGTTCAGGCAGTGCACTAATGCTGGGGATACGGATGAGGCTGAACAGGTCATCTATTATTTTTGTTTCGTTCTCTTGTATATAGGTTTGTATTTTACTCATTTCGTCTATTTCAGTAGGATAATTATAATTGTGTCGTTCTGTCTATCAGGTAGAAGTCGAGGATGGTCAATGCTGCCATGGCCTCAACAATAGGTACTGCCCGAGGCAAAACACAAGGATCATGTCGACCTTTAGCTTTGAGCGTAGTGTCTATTCCATCAACGTTTACAGTATGTTGTTCCATCAATACGGTAGCTACAGGTTTGAAGGCAACCCGAAAGAAGATATCCTGACCGTTACTGATGCCTCCTTGCATACCTCCCGAGTGATTGGTGCGTGTATCAATCATGCCATTGTTATTGAAGAAGACATCGTTTTGCTCAGACCCTCTTTGTTTCAATCCCTGAAATCCGTCGCCATACTCAAAAGCTTTGGCGGCATTGATGCTCATCATTGCATTGGCCAGCGCTGCGTGCAACTTGCCGAAAACAGGTTGTCCTAAACCGATAGGGCATCCTTTAATGACACAAGTAACCACACCACCTATCGTGTCTCCTTCTCCTTTTATTTTAGATATTAGCTCTTGCATCTCTTGAGCTTTCTCTTGGTCGGGGCATCTCACCGGATTATCTTCAATGGTATCCAGATTATAATCCTTATAATTCTTTTCTAATCTGATAGGACCCACTTGCGAAGTGAATGCGGTAATGTGAATGCCCAGTTGATTCAATGCCAGTTTTGCCAGAGCACCACCCACTACGCGTGATATGGTTTCGCGGGCAGAAGAACGTCCGCCTCCACGATGGTCACGGATGCCATATTTCACATTGTAGGTATAGTCAGCATGCGAGGGACGGTAAAGTTCCTTCATGTTATCATAGTCATTGGAATGCTGGTTCTGATTCCAAACGATGAAACCGATGGGACATCCTGTTGATTTCCCCTCGAAGATTCCGGAAAGAAACTCCACTTCGTCTGTCTCCTTGCGAGAAGTTGTGATGGCAGACTGTCCCGGGCGACGTCGGTTAAGTTCTTTTTGTACAAAGTCCATGTCGATACGGATACCTGCCGGAAATCCATCAATGACTCCACCGATACCTTTACCGTGCGATTCGCCGAAACTGGTTAATCTGAGAATATTACCAAATGAGTTGAACATGATTGCTGCTGTTTTAATGGTTATCTATGCAAATATAACAAACTTTTTGGCAATTGGGTCGTTGGATTTTTAGGAATAAGCTAAAACTTTTAGTTTTTATAAACTTTGTTGCACTTCAATTATCTTATTTAGAGAAAGAAAAGGAACAAATGCAACATTTTATCCCCTATAATAAAACATCTCGTGACTGTGAGAATGAAGTATTTGTTCTACTTTTATCGCATCCTTAAACCTACGATCTTTAAAATAGATACTATGAACCGTAATACGATCAAAATACTTGTACTTCTTGTTTGTCTGCCCTTGCAGATGAGTGCTCAAATGCAAATCAATGGTGGTGCCTCTTACCTTATGAATCAGGCGAGAGATATGAGCACGGATTTTGGCGATTTTACCAATCTTTTTTTCTTTGCCGATAAACTTTCCGCTTTTGATCCTGAAACTGCTCAAGGTACCATTGAGTGGAGGCGTAAAACACTTTATACCCGTCAGGCTTTCAATACCAATACTGTATTGCCACAAGATTTACAGATGCTCGATTTCCCTGCTTCGGCCTATGAGAATAATCCTCAATTAAAATTCGTCCTTGATTTTATTACTCCCCGTACATTGCGCATTCGTATGCTTACCACTCCGGTGGGGATAAAAGAGGCTGCTTCATTGATGTTGGTGAAAGCACCCGGTAGTGATGCGAGTTGGAAATACACTGCATTGAAAGGAGCGCATCAATATAAGAGTGCTTTTGGTAGTATTATTATTGAGGAGAATCCATGGCGCATCATCTTATTGGACGCGAATGGTCGACGTCTTACTGATACGTGGCGGTGGGCTGACAATGATTCCACGCAGGTGAAGAGTTTGCCGTTCAATTTCATCAAACGGGGTGCTGACAATTCACGGAGCATCAATCCGGTATTTACTCTCTCTCCGGGAGAGAAAATTGTGGGTTGTGGTGAATCGTTTACTTCTTTAAATAAAGTAGGGCAGAAAGTAAACTTGTTTGTTAGCGATCCGCAAGGACCTGAAACGGATCAGATGTACAAACCTATTCCATTCTTTTTAAGTAGCCGTGGCTATGGCATGTTTATGCATACGTCGGCTCCTGTAACCTGCGACTTTGGCTCTACTTACATCGGACTCAATAAACTGTTTATGGCTGATGAAGCGTTGGATCTATTTGTCTTTTTCGGAGAACCGAAAGAGATATTGAATGAATATACCGAGCTTACCGGGAAATCGCCTATGCCTCCGCTATGGAGTTTTGGTACCTGGATGAGCAGGATTACTTATTTTAGTGAGAAAGAAGGATATGATGTGGCAAAGAATCTGAGAAAATATAAGATTCCTGCCGATGTAATTCATTTTGATACCGGATGGTTCGAAACCGACTGGCAATGCGACTATGTATTTGCTCCCAGCCGTTTCTCTAATCCGCAGAAAATGGTAAAAGATTTGCTGGCAGATGGTTTTCACATCTCTTTGTGGCAGCTGACTTATTTTACCCCGAAAAACAAATATTTTCGAGAGATTATAGATAAGGGTTTAGAGGTGAAGAATGCTAATGGCGGACTTCCCTATGAAGATGCGGTGCTCGACTTCTCGAATCCGCAAACCGTCAGCTGGTATCAAGAAAAGTTGTCAGGATTGCTTTCGATGGGTGTTGGCGCAATTAAAGTGGACTTCGGCGAAGCAGCACCGCTTAACGGTTTTTATGCCTCGGGCAAGGGGGGCTTGTATGAACACAATCTCTATCCTTTGCGCTATAACAAAGCCGTGGCCGATATTACGAAGCAGATCAAGGGAGAAAACATTATCTGGGCTCGCAGTGCTTGGGCCGGTTCGCAACGTTATCCGTTGCATTGGGGTGGTGATGCCGCTAATACCGATATCGGTATGCTTGGTACTATTCGAGGTGGGCTTTCTCTGGGATTGAGTGGCTTTAGCTTCTGGAGCCATGATATAGGGGGCTTTGTGCAGAAATCACCCGAAGAGCTTTATCGGCGCTGGTTGCCGTTTGGTTTCCTTACTTCACACAGTAGGGCACACGGTGCGCCTCCCAAAGAGCCGTGGCTCTATAACGACTCTTTCGTGAAGGCTTTCCGTGAGAGTGCTGAAATGAAGTATAAACTGATGCCTTATGTGTATGCTCAAGCCAAACAGTGTACAGAACAAGGGCTAGCAATGGTTCGTGCTCTTTGCATTGAATTTCCGAACGATCCTGCTGTCTGGGGCGTAGAAGATGAATATATGTTTGGACATGATCTCTTGGTAGCCCCTATGTTGGAGCACGGCACTAAACGAAACGTATACCTTCCGGGTGGTAAATGGATTGATTATCAAAGTAAGAAGATCTACTCTTCCGGTTGGAACATCATTGAAGCCGGTCATATACCTGCGGTGATATTGGTGCGAGATGGTGCTGTGATTCCACATATTGCTTTAGCACAAAGTACTGACAAGATGGATTGGTCAAAGATCGATCTTAAAGTTTATGCAGCAGATGCAAATGAAGTAGAAGGACTTTTATGTTTGCCTTCGGATAATCTGTTGAAGATCGTTCGCTTGAAAAAAACAGCAGATAAATGGGGAATAGAAGAAAATCCATTAAGAGGAAAATCAGATTTGAACGTATCACATTAAATAGATGAACAAGAATTGAATTAACAGCTTAGAATCATTTTTTTCATTACAGATCGTTTGAGTATTTAGGTTAATTGGTTTGTTGCGGCTCAGGTTCCTGTGAAAGAAATCTGGGCCGTATCTTATTTATTATCAGGTAGTTTTTTGTGCAGATAGACTATATTATCTATTTTTGCAAGAAATAGACCAATATCCAAATGACACAAGAGGAAAGAGAAAAGATAATAGACCTAGTAAAGTTGGAAGTTGTTCCGGCCATTGGGTGTACAGAACCTATTGCTGTGGCTTTGTGCGTGGCTAAGGCTGCAGAAACGCTGGGCTGTAGACCTGAAAAGATAACCGTTGTTTTAAGTGCTAATATTCTGAAGAACGCTATGGGAGTGGGGATACCCGGAACAGGTATGATTGGCCTGCCTATCGCTGTTGCTTTGGGCGCATTGATTGGAAAATCGGAATATCAACTGGAGGTATTGAGGGATAGTAGTCCTGAGGCTGTAGAAGAAGGTAAGCGGTTCATTGATGAAAAGCGGATCCATATTTCACTGAAAGAAGATATTACCGAGAAGCTGTACATTGAAGCAATTTGTGAAGCTGCCGGAGAGAGTGCAAGAGCGGTGATATCCGGAGGACACACCTCTTTTATATTTGTTTCTCGTGGTGAAGAAGTCTTGCTCAATAAGCAATCTGCCGGAGATGAAGCTGATGAAGAAGCTTCTTTGAATCTTACTCTTCTCAAGGTTTATGATTTTGCAGTGACAGCTCCGATAGATGAGATACGTTTCATTCTTCAGACTGCCCGCCTGAATAAAGCAGCGGCTGAGAGCTCTTTCAAAGGAAATTATGGTCACTCACTGGGTAGAATGCTTCGAGGCAATAAAGAACGGCAGATGCTAGGCGATGGAACACTGTCTCACATCCTCTCTTATACTTCCGGTGCTTGTGATGCCCGTATGGGAGGTGCGATGGTTCCTGTCATGAGTAACTCTGGTAGTGGTAATCAAGGTATATCAGCCACACTTCCGGTGGTTATCTATGCTGAAGAAAACAATAAATCAGAAGAAGAGTTGATTCGTGCATTGATGATGAGCCATCTTACGGTGATCTATATCAAGCAAAGCCTTGGACGACTTTCTGCTTTGTGTGGTTGTGTGGTAGCGGCTACCGGTTCAAGTTGTGGCATCACTTGGTTGATGGGAGGGGATTTCCGTCAAGTTGCTTTTTCGGTACAGAACATGATAGCCAATCTTACAGGTATGATTTGCGATGGAGCTAAGCCTAGTTGCGCTCTGAAAGTGGCTAGTGGTGTTTCTACTGCGGTACTTTCTGCTATGATGGCGATGGAAAATAAATGTGTGACCTCAGTAGAAGGTATTATCGACCAGGATGTAGATCGTAGTATTCGTAATCTGACCCTTATCGGTTCTCAGGGAATGAATGAGACCGACAAACTAGTTCTTGATATTATGACGCATAAAAGCTAATTCAGTTTCTGAAATTGGTGCGTTATTCTTCGCTAAAAAAGGGCTTATAGACGATTTTTTGTTGACTTTTAAGAGACCCCTCTACAGGCTTTGTGAGAGGGGTTTGTTGAATGTCCGAGATCAGCGTGTTGAATGTACGTTTTCAACACGCTGATCTCGGACATTCAACATGCTGAAATTATATCTTCTCTTTTTATACGCTTATTTGTATATAATTTAGAAATAATCAGAGGTAGGTCATTGAGATACAAAAAAAATGCAGCAAATATCTCATTGCTGCATTTTCTTTATATTATAATGTAAAGCGTTTAGTGTCCACCGCATCCGCAATTTCCACCACAACCACAAGCTTCTTCTTTCTCTTTCTCACCGCTACCACAGCCGCATCCTCCGTCGCCACAGCTATCGCTGCCACAACCATCACTACCGCAGCTGCATCCACCGCCTTCACCGCTCATCATGTTAACCATACCTTCAATTTCGGCATTGGTTGCTGCACGGTTTTCAATTACTTCACCAATAAAGGTCAAATCGTCTCCGGCCAAGGGATGATTCATGTCCATCACTACAGTGTCGTCTTTCACTTCCACAACAGTTCCGTTTATACGGTGACCTTCAGAATCCATCAAAGGAACTACGTTTCCTTCATAAATTCTCTCAGAATCGAAATGACCGTCTATTTCAAAGATTTGTCTTGGTAGATCAAGTACATGCTCTTCGTCATATTCGCCGTAACCTTCTGCGAAAGGAATGGTGAACTCGAATTTCTCTCCTACGGCGAGGTCTCTAATTTGATCTTCGAAAGCTTCCAATGTAGTTCCCAATCCCGTAATAAACTGGAATGGGCGTTCGGCTGTTGCTTTTTCTACCAGGTCTCTTTCTCCATCTTCTGTAACGTACAACTCATATGCTACAGTGATATACTTGTTTGCTACCGTTTCCATTTCTTGTTTTTAATATGTAGTTAATAATACCCGTATTATACGGGCTGCAAAGATATAAATAATTTAATTCTCACTTAGAATATAAGAGCTTTAATTTCAGATTATTAAGCTCTTTCTTTGTTCTATTATATATTTATTCATCTATCCTACGAATAGTTTCATTTGAAACTATTATGTGATAAACTAGGGATTTACGACCTCGTTTCCTTACGATTATTTATTAATGAACGTTTTTTTTCTTCGATTTGTTTGGAGATAATGAAAAAGCCGTTACCTTTGCAGCACGATTTAGAAAAATAAGCGTTGAATTATGAATAGAAATACATCTATAAACCTGTCTCTGCTGAATATTATTAGCGTCGTGGTGGTCCCATCAAGAGCGTGAGGAAGGTTTGTGTATGTATATTCGTACAATAGAGATATTAATTGGAGCCTTTCTCACTGTGTGAGAGAGGCTTTTTAATTATAACTAAAGGAATAAAAACAATGAAAAAGCAATTACGCAGTTCGTTTAGTACGCAAGGTCGCCGCATGGCGGGTGCCCGGGCATTATGGGCAGCCAACGGTATGAAGAAAGAACAATTGGGAAAACCAATTATCGCTATAGTCAATTCATTTACGCAATTTGTGCCGGGTCATGTGCATTTGCATGATATCGGACAGCAGGTGAAAGCCGAAATTGAAAAACTAGGCTGTTTTGCTGCTGAATTTAATACGATTGCTATTGATGATGGCATTGCCATGGGGCACGACGGTATGCTTTATTCTCTTCCTTCGAGAGATATCATTGCTGATAGTGTGGAGTATATGGTGAACGGTCACAAAGCTGATGCCATGGTGTGCATCAGCAATTGTGATAAGATTACTCCCGGAATGTTAATGGCTGCCATGAGGCTGAATATACCAACGGTTTTTGTTTCTGGTGGACCGATGGAGGCCGGAGAGCTTGACGGACAGCATCTTGATTTGGTTGATGCCATGGTTAAGTCGGCCGACGAAAATGTGAGCGATGCTGAAGTGGCAAAGATTGAACAAAGTGCTTGCCCAACGTGTGGTTGCTGCTCGGGAATGTTCACTGCCAATTCGATGAACTGCCTCAACGAAGCAATTGGTTTGGCACTTCCGGGTAACGGAACCATTGTGGCTACGCATGCCAATAGGGCGCAGTTGTTTAAAGATGCTGCGAAGCTGATTGTAGAAAATACGTTGAAATATTATGATGAAGGCGATGAAAGGGTATTACCCAGAAGTATTGCTACTCGTGCCTCTTTCTTGAATGCAATGACGCTGGATATTGCCATGGGAGGTTCAACAAATACAGTACTCCATTTACTGGCGATAGCTCACGAAGGTGAGGTTGACTTTACGATGGATGACATTGATATGCTTTCACGCAAAAGTCCATGCTTGTGCAAAGTGGCCCCAAATACTCAGAAATATCATATTCAGGACGTTAATCGTGCCGGAGGTATTATGGCTATTATGAGTGAACTGGCTAAGGGCGGATTCATTGAAACGAATGTGAATCGTATAGATGGTATGACGCTGGCTGAAGCGATTGATAAATATAGCATTACCAGTCCGAATGTATCCGATGAGGCTATAAAGAAATATAAGAGTGCGGCGGCAGGCAGATTTAATCTGGTGCTTGGCTCGCAAGATGTTTATTATAAAGAGTTAGATACTGACAGAGCTACAGGTTGCATTCGCGATGTGGAACATGCTTATTCTAAAGATGGTGGACTGGCTATACTGAAAGGAAATATCGCTCAAGATGGATGTGTGGTGAAGACAGCGGGTGTAGACGAAAGCATCTGGCGATTTACCGGTCCGGCTAAAGTTTTCGATTCACAAGATGCTGCTTGTGAGGGAATTTTGGGAGGAAAGGTCGTCAGTGGAGATGTGGTCGTCATCACTCACGAAGGACCTAAGGGAGGACCGGGTATGCAAGAAATGCTTTATCCCACCTCTTATATTAAGTCCCGCCATTTAGGCAAGGAATGTGCGCTTATCACTGATGGACGTTTTAGTGGAGGGACATCCGGACTGAGTATTGGTCATGTTTCTCCAGAGGCAGCAGCCGGAGGAAACATCGGTAAAATTCAAAATGGAGATATTATTGAAATCAATATACCCGAGAGAACAATCAATGTGAAGCTGACGGATGAAGAACTGGCTGCACGCCCAATGACACCCGTCACCCGTGAACGAAATGTACCCAAGAGCTTGAAGGCTTATGCAAGTATGGTTAGTTCTGCTGATAAGGGGGCGGTTCGCTTGATTGATTAACATATAGTACGAACAAAAGAAATACATAAGACAATGGAAAAACAACTCATAACCGGATCGGAAGCATTAATTCGCTCGTTGATTCACGAAGGAGTAAAAACTGTTTTTGGCTATCCTGGTGGAGCTATTATGCCAGTTTACGATTGTTTATACGATTATAAAGAGAAACTGAATCATGTGCTTGTTCGTCATGAACAAGGTGCTACGCATGCCGCACAAGGATATGCCAGAGTATCGGGAGAAGTGGGCGTTTGTTTGGTAACCAGCGGGCCGGGAGCAACGAATGCAGTAACCGGAATCGGAGACGCTATATTGGATAGTACCCCCATGGTTGTTATCGCCGGACAGGTAGTGGCCTCTTTGCTTGGTAGCGATGCCTTTCAGGAAATAGACTTAGTGAGTATCACTCAACCTATCACAAAGTGGAGTTATCAGATACGTCGCGCCGAAGATATTCCTTGGGCGGTAGCCCGTGCCTTTTACATTGCTCGTAGCGGAAGACCGGGACCGGTGGTACTTGACTTTGCTAAGAATGCGCAGTTTGAAAAGGTAGAGTATATACCTTGCAAATTAGATTATATTCGTAGTTATGTGCCTGCCCCTGAAGTGGATATGGATGCCATAGCGCAAGCTGCGGAAATTATAAACTCGGCTAAAAAGCCATTGGCTCTTGTGGGGCAAGGGGTCGAGTTAGGAGAAGCGCAAGAGGAACTACTTGATTTCCTTGAAAAAGCAGATATACCTGCCGGATGCACTTTATTAGGGCTTTCGGCGTTGGCCTCAGGACATCCGCTCAACAAAGGAATGCTAGGTATGCATGGTAATCTTGCACCAAATATCAAGACGAATGAATGCGATGTGTTGATTGCTATCGGGATGCGTTTTGATGACCGTGTGACGGGCAATCTTAAAACGTATGCCAAGCAAGCTAAGATTATCCACTTTGATATTGATCCTGTGGAAGTAGATAAGAATGTGAAGACGGATGTTGCAGTGCTGGGCGATTGTAAAGAAACGCTTACTGCTATCACAAAACTCCTCAAGAAGAATACGCATCGCGAATGGCGGGATAGCTTTAAGGAGCACGAAGAAAAAGAATATAATCAGGTTATAGAAAAGGAGCTCAACCCGATAGAAGGCCCGATAACCATGGGCGAAGTGGTGAACGAGGTGACTAAGGCGACTAATAATGAAGCCGTACTTGTGACCGATGTAGGTCAAAACCAAATGGTAGCAGCACGCTATTTTCGCTTTACAAAGAAAAGAAGTATGGTCACTTCGGGCGGTCTTGGCACAATGGGCTTTGGTTTGCCTGCAGCTAT
>DBTL01000124.1:7362-47649 GCA_002307035.1 Bacteroides sp. UBA1317 | reverse complement strand
ATCGTTAGCTATAGATAGTGTGTGCTTTGATACTTTGTTATAGTAGGTTGAAGCTCCATAAGTGTATTTATATATTCCTCCTTCTTGGTAATTCTCTACCTCTTTAAGTCCTTTGAAGCGTTTGTCATTTTGGTTAAGCAAGGTTGCAGAAGTGAGTATTTGAACTTTGAAGATAATCTCTTCAGAATTTCTGATGTTGTCTTTTGAGATTGTTTGTTGAGTTGGAAGTTGCTCTTTAGTCATTGCGCGATGTAATGAACTATCCGGCTTTTCTTCGGTTTTGTAGTCTTCTTTGTCGTCTGCAGGTACTATGGTTCGGCTTGTTCCGGTAACTCTAATTTCATGTTCTCTTTTGTACGTGAGGAATGCTCTATAAATGCCTTTGGCCAGAGAAGAAGTTCCTTCGTCTTGGTTTAGGAATTGTTCTTCTTCAGGGGTGGAAATAAATCCTAATTCTACCAATATGCTTGGCATGGCACTGGCTTTTAAGACTAAAAAACCGGCTTGATGCACACCGCGGTCAATCCGAGTGCATGTGTGACGGAATTCTTTTTGCACTAAAGATGCTAAATGAACGCTTTGAGACATATATTTGTCTTGCATGAATTCAAAAATGATATATGATTCCGCAGAATTGGGATTAAATCCCGCATATCGGGTTTTATAATCACTTTCGTACAAAATTACGGAATTCTCTCGTTTGGCTACAGCAAGGTTGGCCTCGGATTTTGCGAGACCAAGTGTCCAAGTTGACGCTCCTTTGGCGGTTCTTGATCCTGCAACGGCATTAGTATGGATGGAAATAAAAAGATCTGCCTTAGCATTATTTGCTATTTCAGCTCGTCTATCAAGTGGGATGAAGACGTCTGTGCTTCGTGTGAATATCACTTTTACGTCATCATTATTATTCTCAATAAGCCGGCCTAATTTGAGAGCTACATTTAAATTGATGTTTTTTTCTTTGGAAAAACTACCAATGGCGCCGGGGTCATGGCCACCATGACCAGGATCTATGACAACAATAAAATTTTTAGCCCAGATACTGGTGCATAGGGGTGAAGCCAACATTGATAGGCCAATAATAAGTATTAATATGTTTTTTTTTAGCTGTGCCATACCATAATTAATTTGCAAATGTAGTGGAATTTTGCCGAAAGTAATTAATTTGGCATCAAGTTTTGGCTTTTTTACCAAATTGCTTTGGATCGTTACCCTCTTAGAGCCTAGGGGGCTTTTTTTTTGATTTGGACGAGTCGTGAAAATTATTTTTGAGAGGTAAGCTGTTTCATAGGGGAAGATAGTTGTAACGTGCACGAACTCAAAGGGAAACATGCACGTTTTAGCTATTGTTAATCTAGAGCGAGCTAATCTACTTGAAGTTGATCCGGTAATTTATTCCCGCTCTGAACCAAAATCCTGGTTGAGGTATATTGCCAAAGTCATAGTAGGTCCGGTTTAGCAGGTTATTGCTTTCTGCAAACACATTGTACTTGCTGTCATTCCAAGAGACTTTCAAATCTAGCAGACAGAAAGAAGGATAAGAAACGACTATACCTGTGGGTTTATTGTCTAGGTCGTACTTTATATACCCTCCTGTACGGTCTTGCCAGCGGAAGGCCCATCCGGCAGTCAGTTTGTTCCAGATACGATGATCAAGTCGGGCAACCAATTTATGGCGAAGAGATTCCATCGCATAACTTGATTTGTAGATTTCGATATCATCGTACCTTTTTTGATGGATATAGGCGTAACTTATATTCAATTTATCCAGAATGCAATTTTGATTTATCAATGAACGGAAGTTTAGTATTGACGAAACTTCAATGCCCATATTATCTAACTTAAAGTTGGCCGAGTGATAAACATCATCAGAGGTGTACATCACCCAGTCAATCATATTTTTCCCTTTATGGAAGAATCCGCTAATGTTTGCCTCAAGATATTTATTTCGATATTTTGCACCTAAGTTGAAGGCTTGGGTTTCCTCAGGTTTTAGTCCTACATTTCCTTGCAGAGTGGGGCTCTTATAATAAAGATCCGTAAAGGTTGGCATGCGGAGTGCCATGTTCCATGAAGCGAAGAACTTCCATTTGTCGAATGGACGATAGGAGACATCGATGCCCGGATAAAAACGATATCTATGGTCGAGTGCTGTATTCATATTAGCGAGAACACCCATGGAAATAGTCATTCTTTGAAGTAATATATTGTGCTCAATATAATAACTAATGTTTGTCCGATTGTCTTTTTTGGTAAACTGTTTCCCGTCTTCGCCCGGAATATCGACATATTGGCTTTCAGTCAGTGACTGTCCCAGATTAGTACTCAGAATGCCTTCATTTCTTATTTCTGTTCCAAAAGCTGTCTTTCCCCAGGCAGAGTTAAAATATGCATTCAGGTTAACGCCATAAACGTCTGTCATGTGAAAGTTCTCTCCCGTGTTAGTACTTCGTATTAACTGAAAATGGTCCTTCCAACGATTCCAATAAATGCCGGGAGTGAAGTGAAACCTTCCTTTTGTTTCTGCTTGCACAGAGATGAGATGGCGACGAACCTCTTCGTACTGATTAGGGTAGCTCGCTGAGTAGAAAGTGTTTGCCCCGAACTTCTGGTCAGTCATTCCCAGTTGCCAACGCACGTCTACTTCTTTATCCGAGTATATTCCCTGATAATAGGCTCGCTTAGTGTTGAAGTCACTGTTTTGAGTGGCACCATCGCTACGATTATAGCTACCAGACACTTGATGACTGAAGGCTCCTTTGGTGAAGTTTGCTTGTGCACCTCCGTCAAACAGCCCATAGCTACCTCCTGATAAATTTACGGCAACATGACTTTGTTTGTCGTTTTTTGTGACGATATTAATAGCCCCGGTGAAAGCCGAGGTGCCGAATATACGTGCGGCGGGTCCTTCAAGCACTTCTATTCGTTCAATATCGTTCATGGAAACAGGAAAGTCGGCCGTGAGGTGGCCGGTTTGGGGGCTGGTGATGTTTACTCCGTTGAGAAGGATGGTAATTTGGTCGAATGTGCCTCCGCGCACTGAAATGTCGGTTTGAATACCGAACCCGCCTCGTTGGCGGACATCTACGCCAGCGGCGTATTTCAGGAGATCATTAATACTGTGTACAGCCGCTGCTTGAATTTCATCGCGCGAAAGTACGGTTACCATCTTTGCCGACTGCATTTCCGTCAGCGGAACACGAGTGCCGGTTACTTCAATCTCTTCCAGCTCGTAATTCTTAAGCTGCCCGGCAACCTGATTCTGTGCAGAGATTACATCAACATTGGCAAAAATCAGTGTAGATACTGCCAGAACACCAATGTTGACTTCTTTCTTTAAACTACAGAATGCAGAATAACCTTTGTGATTGAACTGCTTCCAGCGAAGTGCACGTTCTTTGGTTAACTTGTTTTCTTTCATTTTAGTAATGTTTTAATAAAAAATCGTCGCAAAGGTAGTATTATTCCTCTTTTCGCTGTTACTTTGCATGAAGAATTTAAATCCGATTAAGATGCTGAAGTTTCTCAAAGACTGGACTCTTCCGGTCGCGATGTTGGTTGGCGCCCTTGGCTATCAGGTGTTTATGCTTTTTTCCTTTATTACTCCTTTTCTGATTTTTACGATGTTGTTGTTAACCTTCAGCAAGGTTTCTCCGAGCGAGTTAAAGTTAAAGCCACTGCATTTTTGGTTACTTGCAATTCAAATTGTGGGTGCTTTGGCGGTTTACCTGCTTCTCTATCGGAGTAATAAACTAGTGGCTGAAGGCGTGATGGTTTGCATTATCTGTCCCACAGCTACTGCAGCAGCTGTAATCACGTCTAAATTGGGTGGTAGTGCGGCCAGTGTTACAACTTATACCCTTTTGGCGAATATAGGAGTTGCTATTGCTGTTCCTCTGTCTTTTCCTCTGATTGAGCCTCAACAAGAAACGACTTTTTATGAATCTTTCTTTCTTATCCTCAGCAAAGTTGTTCCCCTATTGATTTGTCCGTTTCTATTGGCTTGGTTACTTCAGAAAGTCGTTCCTAAAGCGCATTCTTTTCTACTTAGATATCATGAACTAGCTTTTTATCTTTGGTCTTTTTCTCTTGCTATTGTGACGGCACAGACAGTGCATTCTTTGATCTATAATCCTGCTGATGGCTGGACCGAACTGATGATTGCTTTGGGGGCTTTAGTGGTTTGCTGTTTGCAATTCTTTTTGGGTAAAACCATTGGAAGCGTTTATTCCGATCGCATTAGCGGGGGGCAGTCTTTGGGGCAAAAGAATACAATTCTTGCCATTTGGATGGCCCATACTTACTTGAACCCGCTAGCTTCAGTGGGGCCGGGATCGTACGTATTGTGGCAGAATATCATCAACTCCTGGCAGCTTTGGAAAAAACGCAGGCAGAGTAATTAGTACTTACTCTTCTTTCTTGAGCACAATGTTGCTGTAAGGATAAGGTATTTCTATGCCTTCTTTGTCAAAACGTTCTTTGATGGACTTCAATAAGTCGCACTTCATCACAAACGCATCTCCTGAATTAGCAGCCCATGCCCATGCTCTTAGGGTTATAGATGAATCACCCAAGTTGATAATTCGCACCGGAACCAAGGGAGTGTTATTCTTTTTATCATCTGGTGTGCGTCGATCTATAAGTAGAGGGTGCTTCGTTACTTCATCATACATTAATGACATCGCTTTGTCTAAATCAGCGTTGTATGAAACGCCGATCTCTATGAAATTACATATTTCTTGTTCGCCAAGAGTGGAATTAATGATGGTACTAGAATTCATGGTGCTGTTTGGAATGATGATCATTTTGTTCTCCATGTTTCGAATAACAGTATGTCTGAGAGTTATTTCACTTACAGTACCAGTTATATTATCATCTAATTTAATGACATCACCAATCCGGAAAGGTTTGGCAAAGACAATAAACAGTCCGCTGATAAAATTGGAAAGAGCTTCTTTTGAAGCGAAACCGATGGCCATAGCCATGATGCCAGCACCAGCAAGAATGGAATTACCCACTTTTTCCATTCCTGGAATCAATGATAGGAAGGTGGCACCTCCAATAATGTAAATGGAATATACGCTGATCCGTTGAAGAAAGCTGGCAGTTGTTTTGTCTAGAGATAAAGCGCCTTTCCTTCTTTGTGAACGGCGGAATAAGAATTTTATAAATGATACGGTACTTTGTGTAATAGCATATATAATCAAGGCTTTAATAAAGAACTCGACAGTATGCTTTATCTCAATGCCAAAAATCGTTAGGCTCAAAAACTCTTGCAGATCCATTTGATTGATTGTTATTTTTAGTAATATTGCGCAAAAATATTCAATTCCGATTGATCATGCAATAAATAAAACAGATTATTATATGCGTCCTATTGATTTGATTTATAAATACTATCCCGTAGAGGATGAACTGAGGAACATACTACTTGTACATAGCCGTTCCGTTACCCGCAAGGCTTTGGATATAGCTCATAACCATCCGGAGTTGAATCTGGATGAATCGTTTCTTGCTGAAGCATCTATGCTCCATGATATAGGAATCTTTTTGACCGATGCTCCGAGCATTTATTGTTTTGGTTCACAGCCATATATTTGTCATGGCTATCTTGGGGCTGATTTGGTTCGCCAGGCAGGTTTACCTCGTCATGCATTGGTGTGTGAGCGCCATACAGGAGCAGGACTTTCTTTGAAAGAAATAGTGGAACAACAACTACCTATTCCTCATCGAGATATGACTCCTCAAAGTCTTGAGGAACAAGTTGTTTGTTTTGCTGATAAATTCTTTTCTAAAACTCATCTTGACAAAGAGAAGAGTGTGACGAATGCTCGTAAGAGTATCTCTAAGCATGGAGAGGAGGGACTTGCTCGTTTTGACTACTGGTGCGAATTGTTTTTATAGGGCCTAAAAAATAATTAAAAAAGAAGAATCTCATATATAATTGATGAAGAATGCGTACTTTTGCCTCTCTAAGCGTAAACTATTAGTTGATGACGCCATTGAAAGCAAATACAATTATATCATTCATACTACTGTTTGTTTTATTGACACTTTCCGTAGAGGCAATGCCTCAACGCCGAAAGCGAAATCTGGTTTCGAATGTATCGATAGCCGATACACAAAAAATTGATACACTGAAGAATGATTCGCTGGCTTTACTTCCGGCCAAGAAAAAGCAGCCCCTTGCCGCTCCTGTTGTTTATGAAGCGAATGACTCCATCGTTTTTACTAAGGGAGGATATGCGCATCTTTATGGTCAGGGGAAAGTGAACTATGAGAAGATAGAGCTTGCGGCTCAAGTTATTTCTATGAACATGGATAGTAGCACTGTTTATGCTCATGGGGTGCCCGATTCGTTGGGGGTGATGCAAGGTACTCCTGTTTTTAAAGATGGTGATACTCCTTATGAAACAAAAACGATTCGATACAACTTTAAAAGTAAAAGAGGTTTTATCAGTAATGTTGTAAGTCAGCAAGGAGAAGGATACGTCACAGGAAATAATGCTAAAAAAGGAGTGGATGATGAACTTTTTATGGTAAATGGGCGGTATACAACTTGTGATCATCACGATCATCCACATTTCTACCTTCAATTGACTCGTGCTAAAGTACGACCTAAGAAGAATGTCATTACCGGGCCGGCTTATTTAGTCGTTGAAGACGTGCCCCTCCCCATAGCAGTACCCTTTTTTTTCTTTCCGTTTTCCAGTAGTTATTCTTCCGGTATTATTATGCCCACTTATATGGATGATTCTAGCCGTGGCTTTGGTTTAACTGATGGTGGCTATTACTTTGCTATTAATGATAATATGGACTTGAAAGTACTTGGTGATATTTATACTAAAGGTTCTTGGACGTTGGGCGTAGCATCAACTTATAATAGGCGCTATAAATATTCAGGGACATTACAAGCTAATTATCAAGTTACCAAGACTGGTGATAAGAATATGTCAGACTATTTGGTGCAAAAAGATTTTAAAATAGTCTGGTCTCATAAACAGGACTCCAAAGCAAGTCCCAATACTACATTCTCAGCTAGTGTGAATTATTCAAGTACTAGTTATGAGCGAACGAACATAAATAATCTATATAACTCTTCACTGTTGTCACAGAATACTAAAACGTCTAGCGTTGCTTATTCTCGTAGTTTTCCAGATCAAAATTTAACAATATCAAGTACTGCTAATATATCGCAAACGTTAAAAGATTCTTCTGTTTCTGTTACTTTTCCTGATTTGAATATAGCTTTAAGTAGCATATATCCTTTTAAACGTAAAAATGCCGTAGGAGATGAGCGCTGGTATGAAAAAATTTCCCTTAGCTACACAGGCCGTTTAGAAAACAGTATTGATACAAAAAATGATCTACTGTTCAAATCGAATCTTGTTAAAGATTGGACGAATGGCATGAGTCATACTATTCCAGTTAGTGCGACATTTTCTCTTTTTAAATATTTGAATGTTACCCCATCATTGAATTATACAGAACGCTGGTATACCAATAAAATTATGCGCGGTTGGGATTCTGATGAAGAAAGCGAGATTGATACTGATACTATTTATGGCTTTTATCGTGTGTATAATTATAGTGCAAGTTTGGGTATTAACACGAAGTTGTATGGTATGTATAAACCTCTTTTTAAATTTGCAAAGAATAAGGAGGTTCAGATTCGCCATGTTATAACTCCTCAAGTAAGTTTTAGCATGGCTCCAGACTTTGGTTCTTCACGATATGGATATTATGCGAACTATTCTTATGTTAATTCAAATAATGAAACTAAGGTAGTAAAATATTCTCCTTTTTCTGAAGGTTTGTTTGGTTATCCTAGTGATGGTAGACAAGGTACTGTTAGTTTCTCGTTAACTAACAACTTAGAAATGAAATATAAAGCTAAGAATGATTCAATTCGAAAAGTCAGTCTTATTGATGCCTTAACTGCTAGTATTTCTTATAATATGGCTGCTGAGACAAAACCTTGGAGTGATCTTTCTACTTCTCTTCGTTTGAAGTTAAGTAAGAATTATACGTTTAGTATGAGCTCATCTTTTGCTACTTATGCTTATCAATTTGATGAAGATGGAGATGTTTATGAGGGTAACCGTACAGAATGGTCCTATGGACGTTTCGGACGTTTTCAGGGATGGGGCTCTTCTTTTAATTATACACTCAATAATGATACATGGAAGAAGTTGTTTGGTCCGAAAGATGAAAAAGTAGATGATAAAAAGAACGGGAAAGGTGATGCTAAAAAGCCAGAATCAGGAGATGTTCAGGGAGAAGGAGAGGATACTAAGACTAAAAAAGTAGAGAAGGCTAAGGTAGACGCTGATGGTTATCAAGTGTTTGCGATGCCTTGGTCGTTAAATTTAAGTTATTCCTTTAATATTAGCGAAAACACATCGGCGCATATTAATGAGAAGACAATGCGTTATCCATATAAATATACGCAGACTCTAAGTGCATCGGGGAGTATTAAGATTTCTAATCGTTGGAATATGAGCTTTACTTCGGGATATGACTTTGATGCTCATAAGATTACGCAGAGTGCCTTTACTGTTTCGCGTGATTTGCATTGCTGGAATATGTCGGCTAGTATTTCTCCAATTGGAACATATAAATATTATAATTTCACCATTCGTGCCAATGCTAGTCTTTTGCAAGACTTGAAATGGGAACAACGCAGTCAGACGCAGAGTAACATTCAGTGGTATTAATCCGGAATAAAAGGATATAAAATAGCCCCGGTGCCAGAATCTTAATTGATTGTTGTACCGGGGCTATTTTGTCTTGTTATCTTTGGTGAGGTTTCACCATGCAATCTCTGCTTTTTCGTGAGCTTTGAGATACTCGTTCGTTTTGCTAAAATGTTTGTTTCCAAAGAATCCGTTATAGGCAGATAGGGGAGAAGGATGAGCGGAACTAAGCACCAAGTGCTTACTCCGATCAATGAAAGCTCCTTTCTTTTGCGCATAAGCTCCCCAGAGGATAAATACCAGATGTTCCCGTTCTTCTGCTAAAGCTTTGATGGCTGCATCGGTGAAGGCTTCCCATCCTTTGTTTTGATGCGAGCCGGCTTGATGTGCACGAACAGTAAGCGTGGCGTTTAGCAATAAGATTCCTTGCTCTGCCCATCGGGTAAGATTACCTGATGGAGGCGCGTCTGTCCCTAAATCACTTTTGATTTCCTTGAATATATTCATCAACGAGGGTGGAAATTGAACTCCGTCGTTTACTGAAAAACAAAGACCATGTGCCTGTCCGGGGCCATGGTATGGATCTTGCCCAATGATGACCACTTTCACTTTATCAAATGGACATAGGTTGAACGCATTGAATATTAGTCTTCCCGGAGGGTATATTGTAGAGTGGGAATATTCATCTTTCACGAATGCCGTAAGGTTTCGGAAATAATCTTTTTCAAATTCAGGCTGCAAGTGCTTCTTCCAGCTTTCTTCTATCTGAACATTCATCATTTATCGCTTATTTAAATCAAAGTCATGTTGAGTCTTTGGCACTCTTTTCTCATTTCATCGGGCCAGATGCTGGCTTGTATCTCTCCTATATGTGCTTTACGCAGATAATACATGCATAAGCGTGACTGCCCGATTCCTCCACCAATAGAGAGAGGGAGCGTACCATTCATTAGTCGTTTATGGAAGTAGAGCTCCAGTCTTTTTTCTTCTCCTTCTTCTTTCAACTGCCTTTGTAGGGCGTCTTTGTCTACGCGTATGCCCATAGAAGAGAGTTCGATGGCTCGTTGCAACACTTCGTTCCATAGTAAGAGATCTCCGTTTAATCCGGGAAGTCCGCTGTCGCCTATGGTACTGTAGTCATCGTAATCGGGGGCGCGCCCATCATGCTTCTTTCCGTCACCCAATTTGCCGCCTATGCCAATGATGAATACAGCGCCATATTTCTTTGTGATGATGTTTTCTCTGTCTTTAGGTTCCATCTCAGGATATAGCTGCCTAAGCTCTTCGGCATGAATGAAGTGTAGCTTTTGAGGTAAACAAGGTTTAATTTGAGGATACATCTCGTACACCATATATTCTGTACGAATGATGGCGGCATAGATGCGGTTTACAATCTCTTTCAAGAAATCGATATTTCGGTCTTCAGGGGTAATCACTCTTTCCCAGTCCCATTGGTCTACATAGAGCGAATGGATATTTCCGAGTTCTTCGTCCGAACGGATGGCATTCATATCTGTGTAGATGCCATATCCCGGTTCGATGTGGTAGTCGGCGAGTGTCATTCTTTTCCATTTGGCCAAGGAATGAACTACTTCAGCTTGGGCGTCATTCAGGTCTTTAATGGGAAATGAAACTGCTCGTTCTACTCCATTCAAATCATCGTTGATGCCCATTCCTTTCAGAACAAAAAGCGGTGCTGTTACACGGCGCAGGCGCAACTCTGAAGATAGGTTCATTTGAAAAAAATCCTTGATTTGCTTGATACCGAGTTCGGTTTGTTTTAAATCAAGTAATGGCTTGTACTTTTCCGGTTTTATTAGATAACTCATAAGTTTATTGTTAGTTGGTTGTTGGCAAAGATAGAAATAATATTTATAATTGTTTTGTAATCAACTCCATTTGTAGACTCTTTGCTTGTTTATCGTCCTCCTTTGTGTCAAAATAACATTCTGTTTTGTGGTTTACACCTGCTTGTTCAGACAAAAAAGGCTGAATCATTAGGAGAATGCATAGTTTTTTTCTACTTTTGCCACGCTTTGGCTTGGTAGCTTAGTGAATAGAGCGTCAGATTCCGGTTCTGAAGGTCGTGGGTTTGAATCCCACCCAGGTCACATGTTTTTGTATTTTTACGTTCATAACAGAGAGGCATAACCAAGTGATTGGTGGTGCCTTTTTTCATTCTAAACTTTATTTATTCTTGTTCTTGCAAAGCTGCTTTGAGTCTATCCCATGCATCACAGAAGCTTAGCATAGACGGGAACAGCAGATTGGCTCCTGCATCAAGCAACACCTGTGGGTCAAGTGGTCCGGTATTAACTGCTATAGTAAAGATACCGGCTGCAACGCCGGATTCTACTCCAAGCGGAGCATTTTCTACAACGATAGCTTCATTCGCTTTTAAGCCTCCTTTCTCCAACGCCATCAGGTAGGGTTCAGGATGAGGCTTACCATATTTCACGTCGAAAGCCGTTACCATCAGTTCAGGACGAAACATTCCCGGAAAGTTTTCTTCCAATCTGTTCAGAAGTGTACCTTGTCCGGATCCTGTTACTACTGTTGGAACGATTCCGGCTTCTTTTACCTTTCTAAGTACTTCCCATGCACCATCCATGCGTTCGGCCAGGGGATGCTTGTTGAACTCCATCGTCTTTTCATGATAGATAGCTTCTATCTCTTCGGGAGTTGCGTCGCGACCGAGTTGACGGCGGCAGACAATGTTGATTGTTCCGGCACCGGTACGTCCTTCGTGCAGATAAGCCTCTTCTTTGCTTAAATGAAGCCCGCGGGCAAGCATTGTTTTGTACCAGGCATCGGCATGGTAAGGCATGGAGTTGAATAATACCCCGTCCATATCGAACAGAACGGAACATAGTTGTATGCTGTTATAATGATGTTTATCCAAATATTGGCTGATTGCTTTTTGAAACATATAAAGGCTTATTGGTGAGTTGCAAAGATACGAATTACCCGATAAATGAAGGCTAATTCTTTGAGCTTTAAAATGAATGTTTCATTGCTTTGAAGTGGCAAGAGTGCTAGTGTTGCTTAATTAGGACAAATGATGTTTTGTGAGCTCATTCTTGTCAATAGTAAGCTTATGGATTATTAACGGAATAGAAGTTTTTAGAGGATAAATGCGTATCTACTCGACAACAATAGGAGAAAATCTGTTATCATTAGAAGTTATTTCACTAACAAATAATGAAGTGAGTGAAGAGAAACCGTCTTTTGAAGAAACACAACCGTGCAGTTGACCAAACACAACCGTCTTCTTGGAGCAACTAAACCGTTCTCTTGGTCAAAAAGAGTGATTTTCTTGATTATTTGTTGGCCTTGTTACAAAAAAAGGAAGAAGTCGAAACTTCTTCCTTTTACCGTAGTTTAATTTGAAACTACTTTATGATTACACTGACAAAGATAATACATTAACTTGCCAAAGTCAAGCCTTTGGGCAAAAAGAACTTCTGTTTATTTCAGTTCTTGCATGCAAATAGCCTAACCTTATTCAGATTGATTAAAGTTTTGCCTGAATAGCCTTAGAGTCTTCCTCGTATCCCGGCTTGTTCAGCAATGCAAACATATTCTTCTTGTATGCTTCCACACCCGGTTGGTTGAATGGGTTCACTCCCAAGATATAACCACTGATGCCACAAGCCACTTCAAAGAAGTAAAGCAGTTGACCAATGTTATATTCGTTTAGCTCAGGAATCACGATACGTATGTTAGGTACATCGCCGTCTACGTGAGCCAACTGAGTACCAAGTTCAGCCATTTTGTTTACCTCATCTACCCGTTTGCCGGCCAGGAAGTTCAATCCGTCCAAGTTTGCTTCGTCCGAAGGAACAAGCATCGTATGATTTGGCTTTTCAACAGAGATGACCGTTTCATAGATGGTGCGTTCACCTTCCTGAATCCATTGTCCCATAGAGTGCAAGTCAGTTGAGAAGTCTACAGCAGCAGGGAAGATCCCTTTGTTCTCTTTTCCTTCTGATTCTCCGTACAGTTGCTTCCACCATTCGCTTACGTAGTGTAGTTTCGGGTTAAAGTTAACCAAAATCTCTATTTTCTTTCCGTTCTTGTATAGTTCGTTGCGGGTAGCAGCATAAATGGCAGCAGGATTCTTGGCAAATGGCACATCCAAACCAGTAGCTATCTCCATATCAGAAGCACCTGCAACCAGCTTTTCTATATCAAATCCGGCTACAGCAATAGGCAGCAAGCCTACGGGAGTAAGTACAGAGAAACGTCCGCCAACATTATCGGGGATGATGAATGATTTGTATCCCTCTTTGTCGGCTGTGATGCGGGCAGCACCTTTCTTAGCATCCGTAATGGCTACGATTACTTTCTTAGCCATCTCTTTGCCGCGCTGTTGTTCGCATTGCTTCTTTAGCAAGCGGAACGCAAGAGCTGTTTCGGTAGTAGTACCCGATTTTGATATATTAATAACTCCAAACTTCTTGTCTTTCAAGAATTCAGTGAGTTCATACAGATAGTCTTCTCCGATGTTATGACCGGCATAGATGATGGCCGGAGCTGTCTTCTTATCTTGCAACCAAGTGAAGCTGTTAGATAATGCTTCAATAACCGCGCGTGCACCAAGGTAGCTACCACCGATACCCGCTACGATCACTACATCGCAGTTCTCTCTAAGTATTTGAGCTGTAGCTTTTATATCGGCCAAATGTTCTTTGCTGATAGAAGAAGGCAAGTGTAGCCATCCCAGAAAGTCGTTACCTTGTCCGGTACCATTCTCCAATGCTTTCTGCGCATCTTTAGCCAAAGTTTCGTAGGCGAAAACCTTTTCTTTGGATATGCATCCGGCAGTCTTTTCAATATTCAAACTAATCATATATTTATTATTTAAAGGGTTTATAATTGATTGCTTAACTATTTATTGCTCAGGCAGCATGTGCAGAAAAGTTTTTTGAGGGTTATCTGAATGAGTCTGTGAGCAATTTGATCTCTATCATAGGTGAAATTCGTTCGTATAAGATATTGTATACTGCATCAAGGATCGGCATGTTGACGTGGTGATGCTTGTTTATTTCTTTGATACACTTTGTTCCGTAGTATCCTTCGGCAATCATCTCCATTTCGATTTGTGCACTTTTTACAGAGTATCCTTTCCCAATCATCGTTCCGAACGTACGGTTACGGCTAAAATTAGAATAGCTGGTTACTAACAAATCTCCCAGATATACCGAATCGTCTACGTTTCTGTCCAAAGGGTATACCGTGTTGAGAAAGCGATTCATCTCCTGTACGGCATTCGACATAAGCACAGCCTGAAAGTTATCGCCGTATTTTAGTCCGCTACAAATACCCGCAGCAATAGCGTACACGTTCTTTAATACAGAACTGTACTCGATGCCGGTAACGTCGCCACTAATTGATGTTTTGATATAGCTACTGCCTAACTTACGGGCAAACACGCGAGCTTTATCTTTGTCAGGGCAAGCAATGGTGAGATAAGATAAGCGCTCCAAAGCTACCTCTTCGGCATGGCATGGACCACCTAAGACGGCGATGTTTTCTTCAGGAACTCCGTATTCTTTGGTGAAGTACTCCGATACAATCAAATTGTCATCAGGTACAATACCTTTAATGGCTGTAATGATGAATTTCTCTCTTATACGGGTTTTCAGTTTCTTTAGGTGAGTTTTTAGGTAAGGAGAAGGTGTGACAAAGACAAGCGTATCCGAATCCTTCACTATGTCATTAATGTTGGAACTAAAATTAATACGCTTGATGTCAAATTTCACACCTGTCAGGTAAGCCGGATTATGGCCCAACCTTTTGAAGTCGGCTATACGGTCGTCTCGGCGCATATACCAATTTATTGATTCTTCCTGAGCCAGTACCATTTTTGCAATGGCCGTGGCCCAGCTTCCTCCTCCCATTATAGCTATCCTACCGGGTAATTTCATTTTTTTACGAATTAAGTCTCTTAATCCATTCGGTTACATCATTCACCGATGGGTTTGCTAACTCTAATTTGTATTTTTTGTTCACCCCGCAGATATCCTGATGTAGTTTCTGTGGGTTGACGTCTTTCATGTCATCTACCAAGTTATATCCGGCCTTCTGAACAACAGGAACCCATTCTTCGGGTATTCCCAGTTCGGTATATTTACCGGTGGAATCTTTCTTTATACTCTTTTCAGGGCGCATTTGCGGGAAGAAGAGAACTTCTTGAATCGTTGTTTGTCCTGTCATTAACATCACCAGACGGTCCATGCCAATACCCATACCCGATGTAGGAGGCATACCGTACTCCAATGCACGCACAAAGTCTGTGTCGATAAACATTGCTTCATCATCTCCTTTTTCGCTTAAGCGTAGTTGATCCTGAAAACGTTCCAGCTGATCAATCGGGTCATTAAGCTCTGAATAAGCATTGCACAACTCTTTTCCGTTTACCATTAGTTCGAAACGTTCGGTTAGTTCCGGGTTGCTACGATGTTTTTTTGTCAGCGGAGACATCTCTATCGGATAATCGGTGATGAAGGTAGGTTGAATATAATTGCCTTCGCAGAACTCGCCAAATATTTCGTCAATGAGTTTTCCCTTGCCCATTGTTTCGTTGATCTCCATATTCAGCTTCTTGCATATTTCATATATTTCCTCCTCGCTTTTACCTGACAATTCGTATCCGGTAAACTCTTTAATGGCGTCGAACATGGTTACCCGCTTGAAAGGAGCTTTGAAGCTGATTGATTTGTCGCCTACTTTCACCTCCGTGGTACCGTTCACATCCATGCAAATCTTCTCGAGCATCTGCTCGGTGAAGTTCATCATCCAGTTATAATCCTTGTAAGATACGTATATCTCCATACAAGTAAACTCCGGATTATGGGTGCGGTCCATGCCTTCGTTACGGAAATTCTTTGAGAATTCGTACACTCCTTCGAACCCGCCTACAATTAAGCGTTTTAGGTAGAGCTCGTCGGCAATACGCAGATATAAAGGAATATCAAGCGCATTGTGGTGTGTCATGAAAGGTCTTGCAGCTGCTCCACCGGGGATAGCCTGCAATATAGGAGTTTCTACCTCCATGTATTCTCTTGCGTTAAAGAATTCACGCATAGAAGAATACACTTTATTTCGTTTAATGAATATGTCTTTCACGCCGTCGTTAACTACTAAGTCAACATAGCGTTGGCGATAGCGCATTTCCGGGTCTTCAAATGAATCGAAAGCCACGCCATCTTTATATTTCACTGTTGGCAGCGGTTTGATTGATTTGCTCAACACGGTAAGTTTTTGGGCGTGAATGCTTATTTCACCCATCTGCGTTTTAAACACAAACCCTTCGATACCTATAAAGTCTCCTAAGTCGAGCAAGCGCTTAAATACAGTGGTATATAAGTCTTTGTTCTCTTCCGGACAGATGTCATCTCTGGTTATATATACTTGAATGCGACCTTTCGAGTCTTGTAGTTCGATAAAAGAAGCTTTTCCCATTACGCGGCGACTCATTATACGGCCTGCAATAGATACTTGACGAGGTTCGCCCTCTTCAGCTTCTTTAAATTCAGCTTTTATATCAGTAGAGAAAGCATTGGTTATATACTCAGCGGCGGGGTAGGGCTCAATGCCCATTGCACGGAGTTCATTCAAGCTATTGCGTCGGATGATCTCCTGTTCACTTAATTCTAATATATTCATTTGTTACGTATTAACTCAATTTCGGAGGCAAAAATACGAAACATTTCTTATATTATGGCACGATTTACATGCTAATTAACGAAAGAGCCCCTTTCACTATATGCGCAGTAAGCATGACAGGCTATGTGAAAGAATGTTTTCTTTGCCGCCTATATTTCGGCTAGTGACGGGAAATGTGTACTTTTGTGAACTCAAAAAAACTATTTATGACAATTCAAAAAACTCCGACTGCTTTGGGTACCGATAATATCGGAAAACTCCTGATGCAATATTCTATTCCTGCTATTATAGCGATGACTGCATCTTCTCTTTACAACATGATTGATAGTATTTTTATTGGGCACGGAGTGGGTTCAATGGCCATTTCAGGTTTAGCGTTGACTTTCCCGCTTATGAATCTGGCAGCCGCTTTTGGCTCTTTGGTAGGTGCGGGGGCGGCAACTCTTATCTCTGTAAGGCTAGGGCAGAAGGACTACGACACTGCTCAACGGGTGTTGGGTAATGTTTTGGTTTTAAACCTTATCATTGGCTTACTCTTTACGGTTGTCTTCTTGATGTTTCTTGATCCCATTCTCTATTTCTTTGGTGCCAGTGATCAAACGATAGGATATGCGCGTGATTATATGCAAGTGATTTTACTTGGTAATGTGGTGACGCACCTTTATTTGGGCTTAAATGCAACACTTCGTGCAGCCGGGCATCCTCAGAAAGCGATGTATGCTACCATTTCTACAGTGGTTATTAATCTTTTGTTGGCTCCTTTGTTCATTTTTGGTTTTGGATGGGGAATCCAGGGTGCCGCCATTGCTACTGTGCTTGCTCAACTGATTGCATTAATATGGCAGTTGAAGTTATTTAGCAATCAGAACGAACTTTTGCATTTTCATCGGGGCATTTTTCGGTTAAAGCGAAAGATAGTTTTCGATTCGTTGGCCATCGGTCTGTCTCCTTTCTTGATGAATTTAGCCTCTTGCTTTATCGTTATTTTGATCAACCAAGGGCTGAAACGGTACGGAGGAGATTTGGCTATTGGTGCTTTTGGTATTGTCAACCGTTTGGTCTTCCTCTTTGCGATGATTGTGATGGGACTTAACCAAGGCATGCAACCCATTGCGGGTTATAACTATGGTGCTCAGCTGTATCCGCGGGTAACTCGTGTTTTAAAGTTAACGATCTATGCGGCAACGATTGTGACTACGGCAGGTTTTCTTATGGGCATGTTTATTCCGGAGCTGGTTACTTCTATCTTTACGCCTGATACAGAACTTATTCGCTTATCCTCTCAAGGGTTACGCATCATCATCATTTTTTTCCCCATCGTGGGCTTTCAGATGGTCACTTCAAATTTCTTTCAGAGCATTGGCATGGCGGGTAAGGCTATTTTTCTTTCCCTCACCCGCCAAGTGCTTTTCCTCATACCTTGTTTGCTTATTCTTCCACAGTTTTTCGGAACAGTAGGCGTTTGGGCAAGTATGCCGTGCGCCGATATCGCAGCAAGTCTTGTTTCAGGCTTTATGCTGTGGAGACAATTCCGCAAATTCAAAGCAATGCATAGGGTTGCTTAAGCTATAAAGGTATATTCCCATGCTTTTTATGTGGGTTGGTCTGCACTTTGTTTTGTGTCATCTCCAACGCTTGTATCAGCCTTATGCGTGTCTGCTTGGGCTGTATTATCTCGTCAATACTTCCAAGTTCGGCAGCTTGGTAGGGAGTGGCAAATTTTTCCCGATAAGCTTCCAATTCTTTCAGCTTGGTTTCTTCGTCTGCATTGCGATATAAGATGTTGATGGCTCCTTCTGCCCCCATAACAGCTATCTCGGCTGTAGGATATGCGAAGTTAACATCCGATCCGATGAGCTTGCTATTCATTACGATATAAGCTCCTCCATAAGCCTTACGTGTGATGACGGTTATTTTAGGAACAGTTGCTTCGGCGTAGGCATATACAATTTTAGCTCCGTGGCGAATAATGCCGTTGCTTTCTTGTGTATAACCCGGCAAGAATCCCGGCACATCTTCAAATGTAATGATGGGGATGTTGAAACAATCGCAAAAACGAATGAAGCGGGCTGCTTTATCCGAAGCATTAATATCGAGCACCCCGGCCAGATAGTTGGGCTGATTTGCTACGATGCCCACGGAACGTCCGCCTAAACGGGCAAAACCAATCACGATGTTTCTGGCAAAATCGGGCATGATTTCAAAGAAATAGCGTTCGTCTGCTACTGCTTCTATAATGCTTCTGATATCGTATGGTTGGTCCGGATCTTCGGGCACGATATGCTGCAATTCTTCATCTTCTCGTCGGCTATCATCATTGGTGTGTCGGGCGGCGGCATCTTCCATATTGTTAGATGGCAGAAAGCTGAGTAACTCCCGAATGGACATTAATAACTCTTCTTCTGTGTCACATACAAAGTGTGTAACCCCGCTTTGAGTGCTGTGTGTATGGGTTCCTCCCAGCTTCTCTTTGTCTATCTCTTCATGTGTTACAGCTTTTACTACATCGGGTCCGGTAATAAACATGTGGCTATTTCCTTTTACCATGAAGATAAAGTCTGTAAGAGCAGGAGAGTAGCATGCACCACCGGCACAAGGCCCAAGTATGGCCGATATTTGTGGTATTACTCCACTAGCCATGATGTTTTGGTGAAAGATCTCGGCATATCCGTCCAGACTTTCTATTCCTTCTTGTATGCGTGCTCCTCCCGAATCATTCAACGCAATAATAGGTGCGCCATTCTTCAGAGCCAGCTTTTGCACTTTGACAATCTTCTTGGCTGTTGTTGCTCCCAATGAGCCACCATAAGCAGTAAAGTCATAAGCATAGACAAAGACTAATCTTCCATTTATCTTTCCGTATCCGCTCACCATGGCATCTCCGGCTATCCGATTCTTCTCCATACCAAAGTTGGTGCAGTGGTTTATCATCAGCTTGTCCAGTTCCACAAATGTATCTTTATCTAACAAGACATTCACACGCTCGCGGGCTGTCATTTTGCCATTTTGATGCTGTTTCTCTATTTTCCCTATACCTCCGCCTAATTCGGCTTGTTTGTTGAGTTCTGTAAAACTGATGTATTTGTCTTTACTCATATCAATCCTTGTTTAAATCGAGTGTAATTAGAATTTGGTCACCATTGATGGTATCTCCTTCTTTGACCAATATTTTTTTTATCTCGCCATCCGAAGAGGCTTTATAATTATTTTGCATTTTCATGGCTTCAATAACAATGAGCACATCGCCGGCTTTGACCTTTTGCCCTTCGGTTACCGGTATGCTAATAACTTTGCCGGGCATAGGTGATGAGACTTTGTCCTCTGGCATCTCAGCAGTCTTTTTCTTCATTTGCAGATATTTGGCTTGTGTGTCTACAATATCTACGTTGAAGGAAGATGAGTAGGTATTAACCTTGTAGTTTTTACCATTCTCTCGTCGGATTAGTTGTGCGTTGTAAGATTGTCCGTCATGCAAGATTGAGCAAGCTCCATTCTCTGCCATCACCACATCTACCACAAATTCTTTTCCGTTAATAGAAAGAATGACGTTATTGCCTTCTTTGCTAACCAACTGTATTTCTGCAATTTTATTATCGATATGTATTTCCATTGCTCTGTTTTTAAATTCTTAATACTCCTTTGTGCAAACCGAATTCTCTCCATCGACTAATGGGCCGGGCATCGTCGGCTAACTGAGATGCGTTCTCTTCCAGATTCATTAGATAATCGATATAAGCGGCAATCATGGCAATGTTTTCTTCCTCTTCACTATGGGAGGTTACACCCTTAAGCAAACGCTTGCTGTTTTTGGCGATAAAGCCTGTGTCATATTTGCCTTTTGTAAAGTCAGGGGTATCTATTACATACCTTAAGTAGTTGATATTGGTTTTTATTCCGGTAATCTTATATTCATTGAGTACGCGGCGCATGCGCTCAATGGCATATTGACGTGTCGTGGCCCATACAATGAGTTTACCAATCATGGGATCATAATAGATCGGAATCTCATAACCTTCATAAACGTAACTGTCAACACGAACGCCAATACCATTTGGTTCTGTTAGTTGGCGAATGATTCCCGGTGATGGTCTGAAATTGAGTTCAGTGTCTTCAGCGCAGATCCTA
This sequence comes from Bacteroides sp. UBA1317, assembly GCA_002307035.1. Classification (GTDB taxonomy): domain Bacteria; phylum Bacteroidota; class Bacteroidia; order Bacteroidales; family Bacteroidaceae; genus Bacteroides. The sequence goes on along the minus strand of DBTL01000124.1, from coordinate 27,157 downwards.
CATTCTATGGCATGTCCTCGTTGTTTGATGTCGCTCTGAGTAAGATGTAGTTTTTGTCCATCGGCTACTTTTATTTGCTCTTTCACCAAGTCAATGCCGAGCACCTCTTCGGTGATGGGGTGCTCTACTTGCAAGCGAGTGTTCATCTCCAAAAAATAGTAATTGTGATTCTTGTCTACCAGGAATTCAATCGTTCCGGCCCCTTCGTAGTTCACCGCTTTGGCTGCGGCAACCGCTTTCTGCCCCATTTCTTCTCTGAGTGGCTCGTTCATGAAAGGCGAAGGGCTTTCCTCTACAATCTTTTGATTGCGGCGCTGTACAGAACATTCACGTTCGCACAGATGAATCACATTTCCATGTTTGTCACCTAAGATTTGGAACTCGATGTGATGAGGTTCTTCGACGAACTTCTCAAGATATACGGTGTCATCACCAAATGAAGATAGCGCTTCCGATTTGGCCATTGTGTAGGCTTCTTCCACTTCGCTTTCGTTCTGTATCAGACGCATGCCTTTTCCTCCTCCACCCATAGACGCTTTTAACATAATGGGGAATCCTATTTCTTTGCAAAGAGAGGTAGCCTCTTCAATGCTTTTCAGATTCTTTTGTGTACCTGGCACTACGGGAACTCCTGCTTCAATCATTTTTATACGGGCCGATATCTTGTCGCCCATAGCCTCCATGGTTTCAGCTTGCGGGCCAATGAAGATGATATCTTCCTCTTTGCATCGTCTGGCAAAATCTGCATTCTCCGATAAAAAACCATATCCCGGATGTATGGCATCCACCTGATGCTCTTTTGCTACTTGAATGATTTTTTCTATATTGAGATAACTGTCTTTTGACGCTGCTACACCAATACAATAGGCCTCATCGGCATACAAAGTATGACGAGCAGTTCTGTCTGCTTCAGAGTATACTGCAACGGACTTGATGCCCATTTCGTAGCAAGAGCGCATTACTCTGACTGCGATTTCTCCTCTGTTAGCAATTAGAATTTTTCTTATCATATTTACTTATTTTTAGGTAATGGATGCTTTTCTACACTCCATTTGTTCTACTTAATAATTTAAAAAGGTTTTTGCCGTTTTTTCGTGAATGTTCGTGTAGAAATGAGGATGAAAGGAAAAAGAACGTAGCTCCCCCTACGAGCAGGGACGCATTGGATTTCCTGACACAGGCTTTTATCGCGAAGCATTGTCAAAATAGCATTGAGGCAGGTATCCTGGCTAACATCATTTTGCCATCCTTCCCATCTTTTCAAGACAGTGGACATCTTCCGGCAAAATATTTTTAGTGCTTACAGTTGCGCGACAGCCCATGATTTTCACATGGTTCCCTATTCTCCTCCTTTTTATGGAGGCACCTTAATGATAATAATGAGAAAGAACTTTGTCGCTGCAAAGATATGTAATTTGGCGAGATATGGAATTAATAAATTAATTTTTTGTTTGTGCTATTTCATACTTAACTCTCGTTTCTTTCCAAAATAATCAGTAAGTTTGTGGCAAAACCAATAGATAGAAATGCTATGAATGGTAATTATGTGATCAATCTCGGGCGCCAACTAGGTAGCGGAGGTAGAGAGATCGGGGAGAAGTTAGCTGCTAATCTAGGGATCTCTTTTTATGATAAGGAATTGATTAATTTAGCATCCGAGGAGAGCGGGCTTTGCAAGGATTTCTTTGAACAGGCTGACGAAAAAGCTTCGCAACCTCTTATTGGCGGACTCTTTGGCATGCGTTTTCCCTTCTTAAATGATGGTATGATACCTTCCAGCAATTGCCTTAGTAATGATGCTCTTTTTAAAGTGCAAAGTGATGTGATTCGAAAATTGGCTACCGAACATTCGTGTTTGTTTGTGGGCAGGTGTGCCGACTATATTTTACGTGATCATCCCCGTCATGTCGATGTGTTTATATCAGCGGCATTGCCTGATCGGATAGCACGTGTGTGTAGCAATAAGCAAATAACCAAAGAAGAAGCTGAAGAGCTAATTAATAAAACGGATAAAAGGCGCTCGGAGTACTATAACTATTATAGTTATAAAACATGGGGTGCGGCTGCAACTTACCATTTGTGTATTGATTCATCAGTTCTTGGAATTGATGATACAGTGGAATTCATTCAAGAGTTTGTTAAGAAGAAATTGAGTTTGTAAGCTCAATCTTCAGTTTATAGACATCTTTTGTGAATGATGAAAGCTTCTAGCATGACTGTTTTTACATCATTAACAACAAGATCATCTGTCCCGTTATAATACGTAAGAACATCGACAGCGGGTAAACGGTAGAGTATCCCACAGCCGGTGCGTCACTGCTTGTTGTCTGATTAGCATAAGCTAGTGCCGGAGGATCGGTGTTGCTTCCTGCTATGAGTCCCATTAGCATGAAATAATTTATCTTGTAGTAAGAACGTGCTATAGCACCGATGATGAGCAACGGAATGATAGTGATAAGGAAACCACATCCGACGTACAACAATCCATCTCCGTTTATCACCGTATCGAGGAAATTAGCTCCGGCTTCAATACCTACACTAGCGAGGAATAGCACAATACCTATTTCTCTAACCATGAGATTAGCGCTCTGAGTCGTATAAGTCACCAAATGTAGCTTGTGTCCAAAGCGACCGATAAGAATAGCTACAACCAGTGGTCCTCCTGCCAATCCTAGTTTTACCGGAGTGGGAATGCCGGGGAATGCGATGGGTAGACTTCCAACGAGTATTCCCATAAAAATACCAACGAACAAAGTAACAATGTTCGGTTCATTCAAACGTTTCAAAGAATTTCCCAATACGCTAGAAACTCGTTCCACGGCATCTTCAGATCCTACAGCCATTACACGGTCGCCCACTTGCAGCACTAAATTAGGATTTGCAAATAAGTCTACTCCGGAACGGTTTACACGTGTTATGTTTACATTATACATGCTCCGGAAGTTTAGCATACCCAATTTCTTGCCGTTAATCTCTGTTTTGGTGACCAATATGCGGCGTGAAACGAGTGGCATATCTTGTTTTTCCCAGTCTATCTTCACTTCTTTACCTATAAATGCAGTAATTGCATCTGCATCTTCCTCAGAGCAAACTACAAATAATTGGTCGCCATGTTCAACAATTGTATTATGGGTTGGTATGCTTACATGTCCCTCTTTACGAATGCGTGAGCAAACGAAGGGCCGTCCCAAGAAGTTATTGATTGTTCCGAGTGTCTTCCCGTAAATCGCTTCATTATGTACTTCAAGATGTATCAAATGAGGCTTTTGGCGTGTATTATCAGTCTCTTCGTTCCAATTATCTTCTTCTTTTTTGAGATTGACTCGAAAAATATACTTAATAGCGATGATGGAACTGATTATTCCAACTACTCCAAGTGGATATGCACAAGCATAACCCAAAGCAATTTGAGGTCCCGTATAGCTTAGCTGACTTAAGGCTTCCTGTGCTGCACCGAGTCCGGGGGTATTTGTTACGGCTCCGTAAAGGATTCCTATCATCATTGGCAGTTCTATCCTTCCCTCCAAAATGAAATAAAGAGCCAGTGCTACGACGATGTTTAATGCTACGATGCCTGCTGCCAGCAGGTTGAGCGTCATTCCTCCTTTTTTAAAAGAAGAGAAGAAAGATGGCCCCACTTGGAGACCAATGCAAAAAACGAATAGAATTAGGCCAAAATCTCGAATGAAGTGTAAGATATGTACTTCACCTGTGAACCCGAAATGGCCCATGAATATACCTACGAACAGCACGAAGGTAACGCCTAACGAGATCCCAAAGATTTTGATTTTTCCAAGATAAACTCCTACAGCAATAACAAAAGCGTATAGGAAAACAATGTGTGCCACCGAATTTACGTTCCACAACAAATCTTCTATCCAATCCATCCTAATTTCTTCTATGTTTCTTAATTAGCTGCAAAAGTAATTATAAGATTGGATGTTAACAAGCCTCTTCTCTTCTTTTATTTTTAGAATAGGATGGATGTTATATTGTCTTTTAAGAATCTCACTCTTAGTCTATTAGATTCATCTGTTGAGATAGTCTCTCTATACTAAATTTTCTTGTCTGATGAGAGAGGTATATGAGAGTATTGATGGCCCACACGATGAATTTTCACCCAAAAAAGCTCCTCGTTTTAAGTTATTCTGTATATTTGCAGGTCTTATAATCTTGATAGGAAGAGGCAATAAAAGAATAAATATACTATTATTATATTTAAATTTCAAATAAACTATGGCAGACAGTAAAGAAAAGCTCTTCTCTGATTTTTCTCCCGTTTCTACGGATAAGTGGATGGAGAAAGTAACGGCCGACCTGAAAGGGGCCGATTTTGAGAAGAAACTCGTTTGGAAAACGAATGAAGGGTTTAAAGTGAAACCTTTCTACCGGATGGAAGATATTGAAGACTTAAAAACGCTTGATGCGCTTCCCGGCGAATTCCCTTATTTGAGAGGTACTAAGAAAGACAACGTATGGTTGGTTCGTCAGGACATTAAAGTAAGCGATCCGTTGGAAGCGAATAAGAAAGCTTTGGATATCCTTATGAAAGGGATCGATTCTCTTTCTTTCCATCTTGAGTCTAAAGCTCTTAATAGTGAGACAATTAGTGTTTTGTTGAAAGACATTTGCGCTGAGAGTGTGGAGTTGAATTTCTCTACTTGCCAGGGGCATGTTGTGGAATTGGCAGAGCTTTTGGTTACCTATTTCCAAAAAAAAGATTATGATTTGACGAAATTGCAAGGTTCTATCAACTTTGACTTTTTCAATAAAATGTTGGTTGACGGGAAAGAAAAAGGCAACTTGGTTCAAACAGCCAGAGCGTTGATCGAAGCTACACAACCACTTCCTCTCTATCGTGTGCTGAATGTGAATGCTCTCTCTTTAAACAATGCAGGTGCCTATATCTCTCAAGAACTGGGTTACGCATTGGCTTGGGGGAATGCTTATATAAGCCAGCTTACAGAAGCGGGAATCCCATCTACAGTTATAGCTAAAAAGATTAAATTTAACTTTGGTATCAGCGCTAACTATTTCCTTGAAATAGCTAAATTCCGTGCTGCTCGCATGTTGTGGGCTAATATCGTTGAGTCTTATGATCCCGGATGCTTGCGCGATTGTGAGAGCAAAGGAAAAGAAGATGAATGTCGTTGCGCAGCGAAGATGAAAGTTCATGCTGAAACTACTTCGTTTAATCTCACTTTATTTGATGCGCATGCAAACTTGCTTCGTACACAAACAGAAGCGATGAGTGCTGCTTTGGCCGGTGTGGATTCAATGACAGTTACTCCATTCGATAAAGTATATGCAGCGCCGGATGAACTTTCTGAACGTCTGGCTCGTAACCAACAATTGTTGCTCAAAGAAGAGTCTCATTTTGATAAGGTAGTTGACCCTGCTGCCGGTTCTTATTACATTGAAAACTTAACGGTATCTATCGCTCAACAGGCATGGGATCTTTTCTTGAAGGTAGAAGATGAAGGTGGCTTTTATGCTGCATTGAAAGCCGGAACGGTACAAAGTGATATCAATGAAACAGGTAAGGCACGTCACAAATCAGTGGCTCAACGTAAAGAAGTTCTACTTGGTACCAATCAGTATCCTAATTTCTCTGAAAAATCGGGAGAGAAAAAACCTCTAGACGCAAGTGCTACTTGTGGATGTGGTGAAGCTCCTCATACTGATATTGCTACAATCAGTTTAGAGCGTGCTGCAAGTCAATTTGAAGCATTGCGTTTGGAAACGGAAGCTGCAGCAAAGCGACCAAAAGCCTTTATGCTTACTATTGGTAATCTCTCTATGCGCCAGGCTCGTGCACAGTTCTCATGCAACTTCTTGGGATGTGCCGGTTACGAGGTGGTCGATAACTTAGGCTTTGAAACTGTTGAGGCTGGTGTGGAAGCTGCTATGGCTGCTAAGGCTGACATCGTGGTTCTTTGCTCGAGTGATGATGAATATATTGAATACGCTGTTCCTGCATTCAAAGCATTAAATGGTCGGGCAATGTTCATCGTTGCAGGCTCTCCTGCTTGTATGGACGATCTGAAAGCGGAAGGAATTGAAAACTTCATCCACGTTCGTGTCAACGTACTCGAAACTTTGAGAGAATATAACGCCAAGCTATTGAAATAAAAAGTAAATAAGAACATGCGACCAAATTTTAAAAACGTAGATATATATGCTGCATTCCAACCGATCAACGGTGCGGAATGGCAAAAGGCTAACGGTATCAAAGCCGACTGGAAAACTCCGGAACACATTGATGTGAAGCCTGTTTATACAAAAGAAGATCTTGAGGGAATGGAACATCTGAACTATGCAGCCGGACTTCCTCCTTATCTTCGTGGACCTTATTCGGTGATGTACACCCTTCGTCCCTGGACTATCCGTCAGTATGCAGGTTTCTCTACTGCCGAAGAATCAAATGCTTTCTATCGTCGTAACTTGGCTTCCGGTCAGAAAGGTCTTTCTGTTGCATTCGACCTTGCTACACACCGTGGCTATGATCCTGACCATGAACGTGTGGTAGGTGATGTTGGTAAGGCAGGTGTTTCTATCTGCTCTTTAGAGAACATGAAAGTATTGTTCGATGGCATTCCATTGAATAAGATGTCTGTCTCTATGACGATGAACGGTGCGGTACTTCCTATCTTGGCATTCTATATTAATGCCGGTTTGGAACAAGGTGCTAAACTTGAAGAAATGTCCGGAACCATTCAGAATGATATTCTGAAAGAGTTCATGGTTCGTAACACCTATATTTATCCACCTGCATTTTCAATGAAGATCATCTCTGATATCTTTGAATACACTTCTCAGAAGATGCCTAAGTTTAACTCTATCTCCATCTCCGGTTATCACATGCAGGAAGCTGGTGCTACGGCTGATATCGAATTGGCTTATACGTTGGCTGATGGTTTGGAATACTTACGTGCGGGTGTTGCTGCCGGCATTGACATCGATGCGTTTGCTCCCCGTTTGTCCTTCTTCTGGGCCATCGGTACAAACCATTTCATGGAAATAGCCAAGATGCGTGCTGCCCGTATGTTGTGGGCTAAGATTGTGAAACAGTTCAATCCGAAGAATCCGAAATCTTTGGCTTTGCGTACTCACTCTCAAACATCAGGCTGGTCACTCACCGAGCAAGACCCATTTAATAATGTGGGACGTACTTGTATCGAGGCCATGGCTGCTGCGTTGGGACATACACAGTCTTTGCACACCAATGCGCTTGATGAAGCGATTGCTTTGCCAACTGATTTCTCTGCACGTATTGCCCGTAATACTCAGATTTACATACAGGAAGAAACATACATTTGCAAGAATGTAGACCCATGGGGAGGTTCATTCTATGTAGAGAGTCTGACAAACGACCTGGCACACAAAGCATGGGAACTGATTGAGGAAGTAGAGAAACTGGGTGGTATGGCTAAGGCTATCGAGACAGGTATTCCAAAGATGCGTATCGAAGAAGCTGCTGCCCGCACACAAGCTCGTATTGACTCAGGCTCACAGACTATTGTGGGCGTGAATAAGTATCGTCTTGAGAAAGAGGCTCCTATCGATATTCTTGATATTGACAATACTGCTGTTCGTAAAGAACAGATTGAAGGCTTGAAAGAGCTTAAAGAAAAACGTGACGAAGCAAAAGTACAAGCTGCTCTTGAAGCCATCACTAAATGTGTGGAAACAAAAGAAGGCAACTTGCTGGAACTGGCCGTAGAGGCTGCTCGTGTTCGCGCTACTTTGGGAGAAATCTCTTATGCTTGCGAAAAGATTGTGGGACGTTATAAAGCAATAATCAGAACTATATCAGGCGTGTATTCAGCAGAAAGTAAAAACGATGCAGACTTCAAACGTGCTTGTGAACTAGCCGAGAAGTTTGCCAAGAAAGAGGGACGTCAACCTCGTATCATGGTGGCTAAAATGGGACAAGACGGTCACGACCGTGGTGCCAAGGTAGTAGCAACAGGTTATGCCGATTGCGGATTCGATGTGGATATGGGGCCTTTGTTCCAAACTCCTGCCGAAGCTGCTCGCGAGGCTGTTGAAAACGACGTTCACGTAGTAGGTGTTTCTTCACTGGCTGCGGGACACAAGACATTGATTCCTCAGATTATGGAAGAATTGAAGAAGCTTGGTCGTGAAGATATTCTTGTGATTGCCGGTGGTGTAATCCCTGCACAAGATTATGATTTCCTTTATAAAGCAGGTGTGGCTGCTATCTTCGGACCGGGTACTCCCGTTGCCAAAGCAGCTGGTCAGATTCTGGAAATATTGATGGAAGAATAATCATTCACAGATCTTTTCTCAATAAGTTAAAAAGAGGCTGTCTCCATTGGAGATGGCCTCTTTTTTGGTAACACTTAATCTTCTTGAATTAGAGTACATACAATTTTGAATATCCACTCTTGTTTTCCATACAATTATGTAGGACTACTATTCAGCGCACAGAGATGTACTTACCCCAATATATTCCTCCTCTTTTCATTCAAATCTGCTGATAATAAGGAATGTACACATCTAAACCGATTCGTCCCATTTAAGCTAACTTCCATGTTTTTTCCTTTTGGTCTGTTTTTTGCGTTTGCTTTATCAATAAAACAAGACTACATATATAATACGGTTTATGATATTAAATTGGAGAAGAAACGTTTGTGGATGGTATTTCAGGAGGAATGGTTGTGTTACTGGGGCAACAATTCTACTGGGCTTGAGCGTGCTTCTGCTATTTACCGTTCTTTTCTCATTTTCAATAGGGAGATACTTTGTACCCGTGGCGGATATCGTGAGTTATCTTTTCACGGGGAAATATAGCGATGCGAATTTGCCTTTGCTTCTGAGTGAGATACGCTTGCCGCGTATTTTGGGAGCGGTGCTTGTGGGAGGATCCTTGTCTGTTTCGGGTGCTGCTTATCAAGGTATTTTTCGAAATCCAATGGTCAGCCCGGATATCTTGGGCGTTAGTTCGGGTGCCGGTTTTGGAGCCTCATTAGCTATCCTGCTTTCGTTTGGTCTGGTTGGCATCCAGAGCATGGCATTCATCATGGGCATTGTTTCTGTTTGCATAGCGTTATCCGTCAGCAAGATAATGGGTGGTACTCATGATCGTATTCTTATGTTGGTGCTTTCGGGCATGATTGTCGGTTCCATGTTTAGCGCCATGATTTCATTGATGAAATACATCGCTGATAGTGAATATAAACTGCCCGATATTACCTTTTGGTTGATGGGTAGTTTAGCGGAAGTTACCCTGACAGAGCTGAAAGCCGTATTTCCGTTTATTGGTTTGGCATTGATACCACTGTTGCTCTCATCGTGGAGACTCAATGTGCTTTCCTTTGGAGATGAAGAAGCACGGGCGTTGGGAGTGAATGCTGCTCGATTGCGCGTCATTGTTATTGCTTGTGCGTCACTTATTACAGCTTCAGCAGTGAGTATCACCGGACTTATTGGTTGGGTGGGATTGATCATTCCTCATTTCGCCCGTTTTCTGGTAGGACCTAATCACAAAGTGCTGTTGCCTGCATCCTTTCTGGTGGGAGGTGTCTTTATGCTGATTGTTGATGACCTGTCACGCTCTGTCTCCTCATTGGAGATACCGCTGGGCATTATCACCTCACTTATTGGAGCACCCATGTTCCTCATTCTTTTGCGTTTATCCTCTAAACATACATGGTAAATGATGAAATTAGAAATTAAAAATGCATCTCTGGGTTATCATCGAACGATGATTCTTCAAAACGTCAATATGGAACTCCATACAGGCGAAACGATTTGTGTTCTGGGGCGAAACGGTTCGGGTAAAACCACCTTGTTTCGCACTCTACTCGGTTTGTTGCCTTTGCAATCGGGAGAGATTTTACTGGATGGCAGAAACCTGTCTTCTTGGGATCGCACTCAGTTTGCCCGTAAGGTAGCCTATGTGCCCCAAGCCCGGTCATTACCTTTTCCTTTTACGGTGATGGATGTCGTTCTGTTTGGACGAACTTCCCACCTGAAACCGTTTGCTTCTCCCGGCAAAGAAGACAAAGCCATAGCCGAATGGTGCTTAGACAAACTCAACATTATTCACCTGCGTAAACGGATCTTCACGCAGTTAAGCGGGGGAGAGCAACAGATGGTCATTGTAGCCAGAGCATTGGCCCAACAGCCTTCGTTTCTGGTTATGGACGAACCTACTTCGAGCCTTGATTTTGGTAATCAGATAAAGATTATCAGACAGGTCAATGAATTGAAGGACGAATCACTGGGTATTTTGATGGCTACGCATTCGCCCGATCACGCCTTTATGTGTGATGCTAAAGTGGCTGTGGTACAAGAGCAGACAGTGATGGTACAAGGTGATTGTAAGGAGGTGATTACCGAGGAACTTTTAAAAGAGATTTATGGAGCGGATATTCGCATTCATGCATTGACCCAAAGCGCAATGCTGTCTCGCAAAATATGTATTCCTGAGATTTAACAACACATTATATTCATTTTATTAAAAAACAAAAGAACATGAAAGAAGCATTTGGAAATTACTATCCGGTGTCGATTGTCGGCACAGGCCCCGGAGGCCCCGATTATCTCACAGTAGACGCAAAACGAAGATTGAATGAAGCCGATTGTATTTTGTATGATTGCCTGCCTGCCGTTCACATACTTGCAGAGGCGGGGCCACAAGCAGAAGTGCGCTTCATAGACAAACATCCGGAGGGAGAAGAAGAACCGGTTGATCTGCTTAAGATTGTGGAGCAGTTGTATCATGAAGGCAAAAAAGTAGTAAGACTAAAAGCCGGTGATGCAATGATGTTTAATGGTGGTGGGGTGGATTGTGCCCGGCTGAAAGAAATGGAGATTCCTTTTGAGATGGTTCCCGGTTTAACTGCCGCTGCCGCTGCCGCAAGTATCTTTGCCATTCCTATCACAGAGAAATTCGAGAGTAATAGCATTGTTTATGCTATTGGAGATCACATCGATGACGACTTCGCCCATTTTCGTGACCTCTCTAAACTCTTTAAACACGGAACAACTTTGGCTTTGTACATGGCTTATGACAATCTAAAGGAGATCTTCCGTGTATTCGAAGAAGAGGGGGTACCAGCCGACATGCCGGTGGTCATTGCTTCCATGATTTCACTGTCGCACGAAGATTGTGCCTGTGCTACATTAGAAACGGTTTTTGAGGTAATAGACAAGAGAGAGATGCTTGCGCCGTTCGTGTTTTTCATAGGCAAGTACGTTAAGATTCTTGCCCGATAGAAAAGAATCCTTTTTTTTATCATCCGTTATCTTTCATTGGTATAACGGCCTTGCTTACAGGTATTGGTTTTATTATTCTAAATTTCTAAAAAAGACGAGTATGAAAAGACGTTTAGCATTCATTGGTGCCCTTAGCTTATGTTCCATGATTTATGCCCAAGCCGAGAAGGATGCACCCGAAGATTCCGTATCCAGAGTATATACGCTAGGAGCAGTAGAGGTGATTGGTAAAACCACCAAATCATCCGCTCCTGATAAACTGGATATGGTGCAGATGCGTGAGTTCAACAGAGATAACCTCACGGATGCGGTGAATCTGATTCCCGGCTTAACCATCTCCGAAACCGGAGCCCGAAATGAAGGAGCACTTTATTTACGAGGATTCAGCATGCTCCAGACTCCCATCTTTTATGATGGAGTTCCCATCTATGTACCCTATGACGGGAATGTAGACATCACACGGTTTACTACTTTCGACTTGGCTCAGATCAGTGTGTCGAAAGCCTTTACTTCTGTTCTTTATGGGCCCAACACGATGGGTGGAGCCATCAATTTGGTGTCGCGCAAGCCGGCAAAGAAACTTGAGATAGATGGCATCTCAGGAATGAAGTTCAGTAAGGAAGGCCTGAATGGATACAATACCGGAATAAACATTGGTTCCCGCATGAAGAACTTTTATTTTCTGGGCAGTTTTTCTTTCCTTGATACAAAATTCATGTCACTCTCTGACAAGTTCACACCTACCGACTATGAAGACGGAGGGCGGAGAGAGCACTCTGCAGCTAAAGACCTCAAGGTTAGTGCAAAGGTTGGCTATACTCCCAATGCTACGGATGAATATTCCGTGAGCTTTATCATTCAGAATGCTGAGAAAAACATTTCGCCATCCATTTTGGGAGGACAGTACAGGGATTATCCTCAGTATGATAAGAAGAGTGTTTATTTCAAGTCCAATACCTATCTGGGTCTTGCCACAAACATGAAGATTACTGCTTTCTATGACAATTACTATAACATCATGGATCAGTTTGATGACAAGACTTACTTGTTGCAGAATACCAAAAAGGCCTTTCACAGCATTTATGATGATTACTCATTGGGCGGATCCTTCAATCTATCCAACGAATCGATAAAGAACAATGTGCTTCAATTCGCTTTTCACGAGAAGTACGATTCGCACAAAGAACATAACGGAGACATTGCGGCCAATGAGACAAGCGGTCAGACTGCTGTGACCGGAGAACCCATACAAAAGTATCTGGATAATACCATTTCGGCAGGACTCGAAGATACGTATACCTTTAATACATACATCACCGCAGTGGCAGGTCTCAGCTATAACTCCCGTAGCAATAGCAAGGCGCAGGAATATGGTACGCACTACCTCACGGGAGATAAAAATGTGTTGTATGACTTTCCCACAGGTTCCGATGACGCTTTCAACTATCAGCTGGCTACCATTCTGCATGTAGCCAAGGGGCACGATATAACAGTCTCTGCCTCTCGCAAGTCGCACTTTGCTTCGCAGAAAGATCGCTATTCCAGCAAATTTGGTTCTCAAGAGCCCAACCCCGACCTCGCTTCCGAGTTTAGTTGGATATTCGACATCACTTACGAAGGAAAGATCACCGATAAGTTTCAGTATCAGGCATCTTTGTTTCGCAACAATGTAGACGATGCTATCTATCAGATAACCGTTGGCACGCAAGATAGTGGCGACCCTATCTATCAGAATCGGAATGTGGGTAAAGCCGTCTTCCAGGGCTATGAACTTTCTTTTGGTTGGGAAGCAGTAAAGAACCTCACAATAGGGGCTAACTATAGCTACATTCATCGGGAGAATAAAGAAGATAAGACAGTGAAGTTTGTTGGCGTTCCCGATCATAAGTTTATTGCTTACGGCAAATACAAACTCTCTTCTTGGGATGCTTACTTCCATTTCGATACGGAAGTGAATAGCAAAAGATACGTAACCAGCACCGGTACTACAGTACCCGGATACATGGTGATGAATGCAAAGATACATTCGCAGATATGGAAAGGGCTGGCTTGCGAAATCGGTTCAAGAAACCTCTTCGACCGAAACTACTCCATAGCACAGAACTACCCGCGAGAGGGACGCACCTTCTTCACATCCGTAGTCTATAACTTCTAAAAAGATTGTTCGATGAATAAAATAGAAAAATCAGCGATATGTTTACTTGTTCTGTTTGTTTGCCTCCTTTCAGCCTGCCGCAATAAGGCAGGCAAGGAGGAGGCCGGCAGCACCCGGACGATAACAGACATGGCTGGAAGAAAAGTAGAGATCCCTCAGCACATTCGTTCTGTATTTGTTGACCGGCATTCTGTTCAAATGTTCTATGCCTTTGACACAGTCATGACAGTGAACAGAGTGTTCAATTACAATGAATCCGAGAAGAAATTTCTCAAGAAATCCTTCTACGAAAACAAACCTTACGCCATAGAAGGAGGTTCGGAAGAGATTATTCGCCTGAAGCCGGATGTAGTCATCTACTCTCAAGAGCTTACGAAAAAGAATATTGAAGCAGTCAATGCGTTGCAGGCCAAGATACAGATACCGGTCATCCTGCTCGACATGGACATCAATAAATACAAAGAGATTCTGGCTTTTATGGGAAAGGTGCTCAATAAACCGGAGAAGGCAAAGGAGCTTATTGGCTTTATTGAGACTTACATCGATTCGATTCCCATCAAAGCTCGCACCATTGCCGAGAAAGACAAAAAACGAATCTATTATGCCGAAGGGATGAAAGGTCTGAAGACCGATCCGTCCGGTTCTGTGCATAGCTTGTTGATCGATTTGGTAGGTGCGAAGAATGTAGCAACTGTCGATTTGTTGCCCGACAAAGGGATGTCCGGCGTGTCGATGGAACAAGTTTATGCATGGAATCCCGATATAGTATTGGTTTGGTCGGGCAATTTTGACGGCTTAGACTCTTATAAGTTTATCCGCAGTAACCCCATGTGGGCCCAACTCAAAGCCGTAAAACAGAATCTGTTGTATCAGGTTCCCTGGCGTCCGTTTGGATGGATAGACCGTCCGCCGGGCATCAATCGTCTGATCGGTTACATTTGGCTTTCACATTTACTGTATCCTACTATATATAAGGTAGATATGCTTGCTGTAACGAAGGAATTCTTCCACAAGTTCTATCATTATGACATGAATGACGCTGAGGCACTCGATCTATTGAACCCTCAACCGTCCATCAATGAGCTACATTAATTTTATTAAAACGCTTTCCAAATATTAAACTATGTTATAAAACACATGTTTTCGCACACAGTCCTTGCAGATATCAAAAAAGTCCGTATATTTGCACTGTGTTTTTCATAGTATTAGATTTAAGGTTAACAAAGGTTGGAGTCAGGCGTGACTCCTTTTTTTATGCCCGTACGTTACCTCTCTTTCCTGCTTTTTCCCTACCTTTGCCTAAATAAAAGAATTAAAATGATAGTTTGCATTGCCGAAAAGCCCTCTGTGGCACGTGATATAGCCGATATACTCGGAGCTCGAACCAGAAAAGATGGATATATGGAAGGTAACGGATACCAGGTGACCTGGACATTCGGCCATTTGTGCACCCTGAAGGAACCGCATGAGTATAGTCCGGCATGGAAGTCATGGAGCCTGAGCAGCTTGCCAATGATTCCGCCACGCTTCGGCATCAAACTGATTAGTAACCCTACTTACGAGAAGCAATTCCATATCATAGAGAAGTTGATGCAGGCGGCAGATGAAATTATCAACTGCGGTGATGCCGGGCAAGAAGGAGAGTTGATTCAACGCTGGGTGATGCAAAAGGCCGGAGTCCGTTGTCCGGTGAAACGCCTGTGGATCTCTTCCTTGACAGAGGAATCGATCAAAGAAGGATTTGCCAAACTGAAAGATCAGTCGGAGTTTCAACCACTCTACGAAGCCGGATTGTCTCGCGCCATTGGCGACTGGACGCTGGGCATGAATGCCACCCGCCTTTATACCATTAAATACGGACAGGGCAAACAGGTGCTTTCCATCGGTCGGGTACAAACACCTACGCTGGCACTCATCGTCAACCGTCAACTCGAGATAGAGAACTTTAAGCCCGAACCTTACTGGGAGTTGAAAACGGTTTATCGTGAAACCACTTTCTCGGCCACAAAAGGCAAGTTCACCACTAAAGAAGAGGGGTTGGAGTTTCTGGAAACAGTGAAGCAATCCGATTTCGTGGTGACCGACGTCTCTGCCAAGAAGGGACTGGAGTATGCACCCCGCCTGTTCGACCTTACCTCCCTTCAGGTAGAATGCAACAAGAAGTTTGCTTACTCTGCCGATGAAACGCTGAAACAGATACAGTCACTCTACGAGAAGAAGGTAACCACCTATCCGCGTGTAGATACCACCTATCTGACCGATGACATGTATCCTAAATGCCCCGCTATCTTAAAAAACCTGAGAGACTATTCCGTGCTCACTGCTCCGTTGGAAGGTACCAAGCTTTTGAAATCAAAGAAAGTATTCGATAATGCGAAGGTAACCGATCACCATGCCATCATCCCTACGGGAGTATATCCTCAAAATCTTACCGACATGGAGCGACGCGTGTTCGATCTCATCGCCCGTCGGTTTATCGCTGTGTTCTATCCCGATTGTAAAGTCTCCAACACTACCGTATTGGGCGAAGTGGACAAGATAGAGTTTAAAGTAACCGGCCGGCAGATACTGGAACCCGGTTGGCGAGTGGTTTTTGCCAAAGAGCAGGTGGAAGAGAAAGAAGGCGATGACGAAGAAAGAGTACTTCCGCTATTTGTAAAGGGAGAGAGTGGCCCCCATGTGCCGGACTTGAACGAGAAGTGGACACAACCGCCTAAAGCGTTTACCGAAGCAACCCTGCTACGTGCCATGGAGACGGCAGGTAAGCTGGTGGACAATGACGAACTACGTGATGCACTGAAAGAGAATGGCATCGGTCGCCCGTCTACCCGTGCCGCTATTATCGAAACCCTTTTCAAGCGAAACTATGTTCGCAAAGAACGCAAAAACCTCATTGCCACCCCCACCGGTGTGGAGTTGATACAGATTATTCACGAAGAACTGCTTAAGTCGGCCGAGCTGACAGGTATTTGGGAAAAGAAACTTCGTGAGATAGAGAAGAAAACCTACGATGCCCACCTGTTTCTCGAGGAACTCAAACAGATGGTATCGGACGTAGTGCTGAGTGTGCTTACCGATAACACCAATCGCCGCATCACCATTCAAGAAGCAGTAGTGGCAACGGAAGAGAAAAAAGAGCCGAAGAAGCGAGAGCGTAAAGCAACTGCTCCGAAAGAGAAAAAAGAAAAGCCCGAAGTTGCGAAGTCGCCTGCTGAGAATGCGCAATCCACCCCGGTGAGCATCCCTACTGCTGACCCGTTGGTAGGGCAACCCTGTCCCCTTTGTGGCAGAGGCACCATCATTAAAGGCAAAACCGCTTACGGCTGTTCCGAGTGGAAAAGCGGTTGTTCCTTCAGAAAAGCTTTTTAATTAATCTATACAAATAGACCTTTTCAAACAGACCATACTACTTCAGCGTGTAGAATGTCCGAGTTCAGCGTGTTGAAAACGGACGTTCAACACGCTGAACTCGGACATTCTACAAACCCCTCTCACAGAGCTTCTGGACGGTCTTCTTGAAACTTGACAAAAAGCCTCTCGTAAGCTCCTTTTTGTCAAGAGACGAATTATACACAATTAACGGAGGAAGCGTGCTCCAAAGACAAAAAGGAGTTATCGCGGTAACATATAGACGAAATATCTTTTTCATTAGGAGTTATTCCGATAACAAATAAGCATATTACCAAAGAGCAACCGTCTCTTGGAGCAAGAGAAACCGGCAGATTACCCAACTGAACCGTTCTCTTGCCCACTTTTCACCCTTTTTTCGGCTAATTTTCACCCAATAAAAACAAAAAACGGGGGAAGTTGTTGCTTCCCCCGTTTACCGTAGTTTAATCTCAAACTACTTTATGATTACACTTACAAAAGTAATACATTTACTTGGCAAAGTCAAGTGTTTGGGGAAGAAAAATGTGATAAAATGTTTGTTTCTCTTCTTATGCTCATTCTAGTAGACGAGTTTTGATATGCATTTGCAAATATTTTATATGATGATAGGAAGTTTATATGGGAAATTCATTAACTTTGTTTTGATTAAACCTATTAGGCTGAAAAGAAAGATTATGAGATTAAAAAGAATATCAATAGAGAATTTCCGTTGCTTTAAGCAGTATGAAGTGAATTTTACTTCTGGAATTACTGTCTTTATAGGCAAGAATGGTGCGGGAAAAACGTCTCTGCTCCATGCTATACGTTATGGACTAAGTGTGTTCTTTTCCAATGATAGTTCTATGGGAGATGATTTGCTAATTTCAGGAAATCCCGATTTAAAAATTATTTCAACTTCACCTACAGACTTTTACAGAGACAAGAATGCTGATTTACCTACTGTAGATTTGACCATAGGAATGGAAGCTGAATTTAACACCAAATCCCTCACTTGGGAATATTATAAACGTTCTACATCCGGAGCTTCTTTATTTGTCTCAAAGTATCAGCCGGCATACCGATTGCTGATGGAAGAATATCACAACAGCGATCAGCTTCCGTTATTTGTTTTCTATTCAGACTCTTTTCCTCATGTAGATACACGAACTAGTGACTTTGCAAAAAGAGCGATTAAAGAGCAAGGATATATGATTCGAAATTTTGCTTATTATAAATGGAATTCGGAGGTGTCTTGCACATCTATCTGGCAGAATAGGTTTATCAATTCTATGTTAAAACAAATTTCCATTAGTGATAATGATCCATCTGTTTCAAGAGAAGTCCAATATATAAAAGATAAGCTACGCCTCTTTTCCGAACCAATCAATCTAACATTAGAAGAAGATGCCGACTTTGAAATAAAGGATTTTTTTCCGGTTGTAGACACTGAATTAGGCTTATATTTGCGATTGAAAGATGGGAGAGATATTCTATTTGAAAGTTTACCTGCCGGATATAAAAGATTATATTCTATAGCTTTTGATTTAGCATATAGATTACATATTTTACGAATGAGAAATGAAGAAGATCCGATGGGAATTGTAATGATTGATGAGATTGATCTTCATTTACATCCTTCTTTAGAACAAGAAGTATTGGACCGTTTTCATCGGACATTTCCTAGTATTCAATTTATTGTATCAACTCATTCTCCCATGGTCTTATCTAATTTGAAGGTGAAAAACACGGATAATATGATTTATAAGATGCAAGTAAATGAAACAGTCCCCGATGAATTACCTAATTTATACGGTGTAGATTATTCGTCTGCTGTTTATGATGCTATGGATACGCCTTATTCAGAGAATGAAGTGAAAGAAGAAATTGAAGCTATATTAAGGCTAACCAGAAGAGGAAAGTGTGATATAGCAGAAAAAAGAAAGGAAGAGCTAAAATCTATGGTCTCTGATGAACAATATGGAAATATCATGTCAGAGATAGATCGGAGGCTTGCAGAAGATTAATCTAGAAATAAGGTATGCAGTTTATTAATAAATATCAGAACAGAAAGAAAGGGCATCGCATCATTAAGTCATTTATTAAAGAGCATTGGGATGATGATTGCCAAAAATATGTAAATCTAGACTATGATGAATTAAAGAGATGCAAGAAATTCCAGCATCTCTTACTTAACGAGCAGCAAGGGTACTGTTGCTATTGTATGCGAAAGATACCTCCTACAGATGTCACTTTGGAACACGTTATACCCCGTAACTTAGGAGGAGACGACGAAAAAAAGAAAAAAGAATTTAAATACTATATGCAATTTGGATATTTGAAGCCACGAAGAATTTATTATTCTCCACAAATACCTGCATCTTTAAAACTTCATACACCTCCTTATCCACATAGTATCGCATATGAAAATTTGGTAGCATCTTGTAATGGGAGAATATATGATGGAGGGAGTAAATGTCAGTTGCATGCTTGCTGTAATAATTTTAGAGGAAATGAAAAGATAATTCCTCTATTCTTTCTTCCAAGAATATCCCAAATAGTTCAATATGAAAAAGATGGAGCATTAACCTACGACGAGGAGAAATACGGTGCAAGTATCGATTTGTTGAATTTGCGACACCCAACGTTGTTTTTTATAAGAAAAATATGGGCTAGTATTGTAACTAAGGATATCAATATGAGTCAGGTTAAGAGTGCTTTGGAAGATGAGAAGATCAGACAAAATATTATTGATGATCTTGATATACCCCGTGCTGATGAAAACAAGTTGAAGCTTGATATGTATTGGAAGTTATTTCTTGAATTCCATTGGTTCTACTACTACTTCACTAATAAAAGCGGCAAGTAGTTCTGGTTTTGGCTTTTCAACTCCGACAATAATCGATCACTGTTTTCTCCGGTTGGACAACAACAAATGATGTATTGTCACCTGCGATTGCTTTGCTAAGTCGCTCGCTCTCTTCTGTTTTATCTACAAATTCCATACTGCTTATTATTATGCTGTGC
>DBTL01000124.1:0-7079 GCA_002307035.1 Bacteroides sp. UBA1317 | reverse complement strand
GCACAGCATAATAATAAGCAGTATGCCCTATTTTTTGGTGCAAGGCTGTATGAATGATTGCACTTACAAAAAGACATTTTTATTTCAGCTATAAAGAGTAAAATGATGTAGAAAAGTTAAGGTTGAACTCTTGCTGCGGCAAGAGTAACAGCAAGAGTAACAGCAAGAGTTGTTGGGTAAAACTCTGTGTATAGAAATTCTTGAAAAATTATCTTATATTGCTCTGTTATTGTAAGATCGGTTGTTGAGGCTTGTAAGGTGCAAAATATCAGCATGGGCGACCATTTTCGTGCTTTCACGAAAATGGTTCAGCTTGGCAGTGGGGCAAAACGTGAAGAATTAATCTTTTTGTTTCGCTACTCTATAACATATTATTTCATATCTTTACAACATGTATGGTTTTGTTTGCAACCAAGTTTAGAAATGCTGTTTGAGATAGCAAAGGTTTAAAGTATGGATGTGAAAGAATTGATTGATCGTGATAATAAAGAAGAAAAGTAAGAAATGAGTAACTCGCAAAATAGCTTCATAACTAATCAAGATAAATTCTTGTCAGAGATTATTAACGGGATTCTTCCTAAAAGCAATTCAGTTGATATTCTCGTTGGATACTTCTACTATTCTGGATTTGAGCAAATATGCAGTAATCTGAAAGATAAAAAGATAAGAGTCCTTGTTGGGTTGGAGGTAGATACTCTCATATCTAATAAAGCAAGAGAAATTGATAGCTTTATCAAAACCAACCAATCCAGAGGACAGAGCAAAGACCGTTATTACAGTTCTTTGGTTTCCATGTGGAATGAGACAGACTCATTCGATTCTGATGAAAAACGTGATGCTTTTAGACTGTTCTATTCTAAAATAATCGATGGTTCTTTAGAGATAAGAAAAACAGAAGATCCTTGCCACGCAAAGATGTATTTGTTTGAATACAACGAAATAGTGAATGAAGGAGGCGAGGCTCCTGGAACAGTAATCACGGGGTCAAGTAACCTTTCTTATGCCGGCCTGAAAGGACGTCTGGAAATAAACGCTCGCTTTTCTGACAAGCAAAGTTATATTGATGGGAAATCTATTTTTAATAGTTTATGGGAAACTTCTATTTCTATTGCAGATAAAGATACATTAGGAGAATTTGATGATAAGGTAATAAAACATATCTGGTATGAAAAGTTATATCGTCCATATCTTATGTATATCAGAGTATTGAACGAATACTTTTCTATTCCAACAAAAGAGAATTTATTAACGCCACACGATATTACAAATGGTAAATTCTTCAACTTAAAATACCAAACTGATGCTACACAAATGGCGATAAATGCAATCGAAACTCATAATGGCGTAATTGTAGCAGATGTTGTAGGTCTGGGTAAAAGTATTATTGCATCAACGGTTGCACGGAATTTAAAACTCAGAACGATTGTTATTTGTCCTCCTCACCTAAAACTTCAATGGGAAGAGTATAAAGATGAGTTTGGTTTTGCGGCATCTGTGTTTAGTAGCGGACAAATTGAGGCAGCTTTGTCGCATTACAAATCTATTTCTAATAATGGGGAACAATTCTTGATTATTATTGATGAAGCACACAAATATCGTAATGAATACACGCTAGATTATGCTAATCTCCATAATCTATGCTCGGATAATAAAGTCATGTTGCTTACTGCTACACCTTTTAATAACCGACCCGATGACATCTATTCAATGCTAAAACTGTTCCAGATACCAACGAAATCGACACTTAAGACAGTTGATAACTTAGGTGCAGCATTCAAAGAATTAATTGATAAGTACAAACAACTAACAAAAGATCAAAGAGAAGGGAAAGCTACCGATGAGCAGGTTAAAAGTGAAGCAAATAAAATAGCAAGAACCATCCGTTCAATTATCAATCCATTAGTGGTTAGGCGTTCTAGGCTTGATTTAGAGGAGATTCCCGAATATAAGAAAGACCTTGCAAAACAAAAGATAAAAACGGTTATACCCAATGACCCTGAGTTGCTGGATTACGACTTAGGGAATTTGAGAGATTTATATCTTAAAACATTAGACAGAATAAATTCTAAAGATAAAGAAGATGGAGTCTATCGATTTAAAGCGGCTCGATACGCTCCTGTAACATATGTTCCTGAAAACAAAAAAGAGGCTCTTACTAAAGAATTGGAAAAAAAGATGGATATCAGCTTTAACTTGTTGATTGGTAGACAGAGTAATATATCCAATTTTATGCGTAAGTTGTTGGTTAGACGTTTTGAAAGTTCTGTTGCATCGTTCAAGTCTTCGTTGGATTATATGATTAAATCCTCAGAGAACGTATTAAAATGGATTGAAAAAAGTGGTAAAGTTCCAGTCTATAAGAAAGGAGACCTACCAAGTGTTGATGACTTTTATATATCAACAGATGACGGTTTAGTTGAAGTACAAACAAAATTCGACAAGTACACCGAAAGAGGCTTTTTCGAGATTGATATGAAATACATCAATGACAACTTCATCGAAGATGTAAAAGAAGATATTAAATTGTTGAAAACTATTTCAAAAGAGTGGTTTGGCGAAGATGGCGTTATTCGCACTGACCCTAAATTAGACTCTTTTGTAAAGATATTAAAGGATAAACAGCAAAGTGATCCACAACGAAAGATTATCGTATTTACCGAATTTGCAGATACTGCTAATTATTTGGGCGATAAACTTCAAAAGAAGGAATTAAAGGTATTCAAGTACACCTCTGCTGACGCTTCTCTTCATAATAAAGAGGCTATTCGAGCAAACTTTGATGCTGGTTTGAAACAAGAGTTGCAACGTGATGATTATAATATTTTGATTGCTACCGATGCTATTTCCGAAGGTTACAACTTGCACCGGTCCGGAGCTATTTTTAATTACGATATACCTTATAACCCAACACGTGTAATTCAACGTATCGGCCGTATCAACCGTATCAACAAGAAAATGTTTAATGAATTACATGTATACAACTATTTCCCAACTGATGTTGGCGAAAGTGAAACCCGAACTAAAGAGATTTCGACCCTGAAAATGGCAATGATACATGCTATTATGGGCGAAGACACTAAAGCTTTGACCAAAGATGAAGAAGTTCAGGCATTCTTCACCGAGCGTTATAAACAAGAATTTAGACTGAGTGAAGAAGTGTCTTGGGATAATAAATATCGCAAGTTGCTCAATGAATTGAAGAGTACTGATATTTATAATGAAGCTCTGAATATCCAACACCGTTCTCGTACAGGGCGGAAGGCGATTAAGCCTCTTTCTGGAGTATTGATGTTTGGCAAGAAAGGCAATGACTTCGTCTTTAAGTTAGCTAATTCTGCCAATAATACCCCAATATCATTGACTGCGGAAGAAGCTATTTCACTTTTTGAAGCTTCAGAGAATGAAGAGGCGTTTGAGGTTTCGAAAGCATTCGACAAGTTATATCAAGATGTAAAGTCGCATCTTTTTAAAGGCTTAAATCAAGATCGAAACGAGAAAGAACGTCTGAATGCAATGGCAAAAATTAAATTGGTAAGACAGTCAGGACTTGTGCCAATGGACTATTTAGAAGATCTCATGAAAGTTATTGAAAGTGACGGACTTTCTGGTTACGAAGTACGATATATAAATCAACTGACAATTAAAGATTATGCAAAGCTGCCTAAAGATATTGAACAAAGTTATCTCGATAGAACAATTTCGAGAGCCAACAAAGTGGATGAGGGTGATGAGGTATTAATTTTAGCGGAAGAGCTACAACATTAAGAATATATGGTGAAAAAAGAGATAAAAATAAATGAAATAAAAGTATCTTTGGTTCATCATGGAGCGGAGGATTACATTTCTCTTACATATATGGCGAGGCATAAAGACACGGAACGAACCAATTATATTATTCAGAATTGGATGCGTACTCGTTATACCATAGAATTTATAGGATTGTGGGAGAAGCTATTTAATCCTAATTTTAAAAGCATCGAATTTGATGCCTTTAGAAATAAGCAGGGCTAAATAGTTTTACTCTAACACCACAAAGATGGGTAGAAGCCACAAATGCGATTGCTATTCAGTAAATGAAAGTACTGAATGATGTAGTGAATAGAAAATACCTAAAATAGCATACAATGGAATTTAACAAAGCATACAATAGAAGAGACTTTCTAGACTTTCTACGAGTAAACTTTCTGCCAGAGGATTTTATTGAACAGAACGATAATGTAATTTTACGCACTCAAACAAAGTACACTACGAGTGCCATCAAGTTAGGTACTTGTCAGTCGTTGGATTTGGTTGTTTATGAAGTAAAGCATACTGGCAAAGAAGACCCACGTATAGGGTTATCTAAAGAATCTTTCCGACTTCTTGCCGATGAATGGCAAAGCCGAGCATTGATATTGTTTGTGCCACAAGATAATGATACGAACTATCGCTTCTCACTCATCAATATTGATTTAAAAGAAGACAGCAAGGGAAAACCTGTTAAGGAATATTCTAGTCCACGCAGGTATTCATATCTGTTGGGGGAATCATTAGGAGAGTATATACGCACTCCTCAAGAATATCTTTATAAGAAAGGGCGAGTTTCTAACGTAAAAGAGCTACAAGAACGTTTTTCTACCGAAATTCTTACGAAATCATTCTATAATGAGTTGTCGGATTGGTATGCTTGGGCAATAAAGATTGTTAAATTCCCTAATGACATTGATGATGTTGCTGACGATACAAAATACAATACAGAAAGTGTTATACGTCTTATCACTCGTCTAATTTTCGTCTGGTTCTTGAAACAGCGCAAACTTGTGCCTGATGAGTTCTTTGATCAAGAATACATTGAAAAAAATCTATTAAAAGATTTTAATCCTCATCTTCAGATGGGATTGTTTCAAGAAAAATCCAATGAAGGTAAATACTATAAAGCAATTCTGCAAAACTTATTTTTTGCTATGCTCAATAGTCCTATAACCCCCGAAGCCAAAGATACCATAACAGAAAGACAATTCAAGAGAGACAGAAATGGGTTTGATAATAACAAACTGATGCGTTATTACGATAAATTCACTAACCCAGATTTATTTTTGAAGTTAGCTAATGATGTAGTTCCATTCTTGAATGGTGGTTTATTTGAATGCTTAGATGACAAGCAAAATAAAATGTATATTGATGGTTTTTCGGATAAAGAAATAGTTCAAAAGCATCTTCTTATGCCTGATTACCTTTTCTTTGGCGAAGAGGCAGGAAGAGATATTGACCTTTCTGAATTCTACGGCGATAAGAAGAAGAAAAAAGTTAGCGCACGAGGTATTATAGATATTCTCAAACGCTATAACTTCACGGTTGAAGAGAATACCCCTTTTGACCAAGAGGTATCGCTTGATCCTGAACTCTTGGGAAAAGTGTTCGAAAACCTTTTGGCTAGTTTTAACCCCGAAACCAAAAGTACAGCACGCAAACAGACTGGTTCATTCTATACTCCACGAGAGATTGTGCAGTATATGGTAGACGAGAGTCTTGTTGCACATCTTAAGCACACCGTTAGCGAAGACTTGGAAAAGGAGTATCGCAAGCTCATGCACTATACCGATGAAGAGATAAGTCTAACCACAGAGCAGAAGAAAATTATCATGCACTCTTTGTATGAGTGCAAGATATTAGATCCCGCTTGTGGTTCGGGAGCATTCCCTATGGGTGTACTTCAACAAATGGTGCATATTCTTTCGCAGCTCGACCCAGAAAACAAGATATGGAAAGATATTCTGATGCAAGATGCAATAGATCAAACGACCGAAGCATATAAAACCACTTTATCAGAGGAGCGTGCAGAAGTGATTGCCGATATTGAGCGAAGTTTCAACGATAATCTTAATCGCCCCGACTACGCGCGTAAACTTTATTTAATTGAGCGTTGCATCTTTGGTGTGGATATCCAGCCTATTGCTATTCAGATTTCAAAACTCCGCTTCTTTATATCGCTTATTGTAGACCAGAAGACAAACAATAATCCAGTGGATAACTTTGGTATCCGTCCATTGCCTAACCTCGAAGCTAAATTCGTAGCTGCAAATACGCTAATAGGGCTGAATAAAAAAGATGCAACACTTTTTGATACGATTGAAATCAAAGCAAAAGAAAACGAACTAAAAGAAGCCAAGCATAAGATTTTCGGAGCAAAGACAAGCCGTACAAAAAACAAATGGAAAACAAGAGTAGCTGAGTTGCGTATCGAGATAGCTGAAACATTAAAGGAAGCCAATGCAGTGGGCAATATTGAAGCTCAGCAACTTGCGCAATGGGACATGTTCGATCAAAACACCTATTCTCCATTTTTTGATACAGGATGGATGTTTGGCATAACAGATGGTTTTGATATAGTAATTGGCAATCCACCATACATTCAATTACAAAACAATGGAGGTGAATTAGCTAAACAATTAGAAAGTTCTAAATACAAGTCATTTTCTCGAGCTGGGGATATTTATTGTTGCTTTTACGAGAAAGGGTGGCAATTATTAAGAAATAATGGGCATTTGTGTTTTATAACAAGTAATAAATGGATGCGGACAGGTTATGGAGAAAGTATTCGAAAATTCTTTATAAAAGAAACTAATCCAATTCAATTGATTGACTTTGCTGGTATAAAGGTTTTTGAATCTGCAACAGTTGATACTAATATACTGCTTTTTGCAAAAGAAAAAAATCTAGGGAAAACAATCTGTGCTATAACCCAAAAAGAGAACAAAGATCGTTTAAAAGATTTGAGCATTTTTGTTCAGCAATCAGGCAATATTTGCAGTTTTAACTCTTCAGATTCTTGGGTAATACTTTCGCCTATAGAAATGAGTATCAAACGTAAGATAGAGAATGTCGGTATTCCTCTTAAAGATTGGAATATCCAAATTAGCTATGGGATAAAAACGGGCTACAATGACGCTTTTATCATATCGACAGAAAAGCGTAACGAAATATTATCTAATTGCCAAACGGAAGATGAGCGCAAAAAAACGGCTGAACTTATACGACCGATTTTACGAGGAAGGGATATTAAGAAATATGGGTATGAATGGGCAAATTTGTGGCTGATT
>DBTL01000164.1 GCA_002307035.1 Bacteroides sp. UBA1317 | reverse complement strand
CCTAAACCTCATCACGTTCTCATCCATCTTACACAAACAAGCATCGGTAAGAAGGATGAGAACGTGATGAGGTTTAGGGTCATTATGTTATTGTTTATGGGTCCAATCTGAAGCAAATGTATGTATTTCTTTTGAATATACATTTGCTCGGCTACAAAACTTGCATTAGGTATAACATTCATTCATTTTGTTAAGTATTTGTTTGCTTAGTAACCCTCGATACTTTATCTTTGCGGCTTCAAATTAAAACAATTTGTTATTTATCATTTTGTAATTCATACATTAAAACCATGCCAACTATCTCCATTCGCGGTAATGAGATGCCTGCATCTCCTATCAGAAAACTAGCTCCCTTGGCCGATGCTGCTAAGCAACGTGGGGTGCAGGTCTTTCACCTGAACATTGGTCAACCCGATTTGCCAACTCCTCAGGCCGCGATTGATGCGATACGCAATATAGACCGTACTGTGCTGGAGTACAGTCCTAGTGCCGGATATAGAAGCTATCGCGAGAAACTTACCGTTTATTATAAGAAATTCAATATCAATCTGACGGCAGACGATATTATCGTCACTACCGGTGGTTCGGAAGCGGTGCTCTTTGCCTTTCTTTCGTGTCTGAATCCGGGTGATGAAATCATTGTGCCTGAGCCGGCTTATGCCAACTATATGGCTTTTGCCATATCAGCGGGAGCGAAAATACGCACCGTTGCCACTACCATCGAAGAGGGTTTTTCTTTGCCTAAGGTAGAGAAGTTTGAAGAGTTGATCAATGAGCGTACAAAGGGCATTCTTATCTGTAACCCCAACAACCCAACCGGATACCTCTATACTCGCCGCGAGATGAATCAGATTCGCGACTTGGTGAAGAAATATGATCTTTTCTTATTCTCTGATGAGGTTTACCGTGAGTTTATCTATACCGGTTCCCCTTATATTTCAGCTTGTCATCTGGAGGGAATCGAGAATAATGTGGTATTGATTGATTCGGTATCTAAGCGTTATTCCGAATGCGGTATCCGTATTGGTGCTCTTATCACTAAAAACAAAGAGATACGCGATGCTGTGATGAAATTCTGCCAGGCCCGTCTGAGTCCTCCTTTGATAGGCCAGATTGCTGCTGAAGCTTCACTTGATGCTCCCGAGGAGTACTCGAGAGAGGTGTATGATGAATATGTAGAGCGACGCAAATGCCTGATCGACGGGTTAAATCGCATTCCGGGAGTTTATTCTCCCATACCGATGGGTGCTTTTTACACCGTTGCCAAGCTTCCGGTAGATGATTCTGACAAATTCTGCTCTTGGTGTCTTTCTGATTTTGAGTACGAAGGGCAAACGGTATTCATGGCTCCGGCTTCGGGTTTTTATACTACGCCCGGTTCCGGTTACAATCAAGTACGTATTGCATATGTCTTGAAGAAAGAAGACTTGAATCGTGCACTTTTTATCCTTCAAAAAGCATTGGAGGCATATCCGGGAAGGGTGGAGTAATCGGCTTATGTATCGTTACATTAGGGAGGAGAATGAATGAATCTGGCTTTATTTATATCAAAACGAATTTATCGTGACACAGATGGAGGTAAGCAGGTCTCTCGTCCTGCTGTTCTCATCGCAATGTTTGGCATTGCCATTGGCTTGGCAGTGATGATTATTTCTGTTGCTGTGGTTATTGGCTTTAAAAATGAGGTACGTAACAAGGTGATAGGCTTTGGGTCGCACATTCAAATCAGTAATTTTGATGCTGTGCGTTCGTATGAGACACGTCCTGTTATGATCAATGATAGCATGATGGCTGCCTTATCTGATTATCCGGAGGTGAAGCATGTGCAACGTTACTCCACAAAACCGGGAATGATCAAGACGGATGAGGCTTTTCAGGGAATGGTTTTAAAAGGAGTGGGGCCGGAATTCGATCCTACTTTCTTTCGTGAACATTTGGTGGAAGGTCAGATGCCTGCCTTTAGTGATTCGGCTTCTACCAATAAAGTGCTTATCTCCAAAACATTGGCTAATAAGCTAAAGTTGAAACTCGGAGATAAAATATATACGTATTATTTACAAGATGATGTACGTGCCCGTAGGTTGACTATTGCGGGTATTTATCAAACAAACTTTTCTGAATATGATAATTTGTTTTTGCTGACTGACATTTGCATGGTGAATCGCTTGAATGGTTGGGAACCCGGTCAGGTAAGCGGAGCAGAGTTGCAGGTGAAGAACTATGATAAGCTTGAAGAAACAACTTACAAAATAGCTGCCGACACAGACAATAAGTTCGATTACATGGGTGGGGTGTATTATGTGCGAAATATCGAACAGCTTAATCCGCAGATCTTTGCATGGCTCAGTTTGCTCGATCTTAATGTGTGGGTTATTCTTTTGCTAATGGTTGGCGTGGCAGGCTTTACGATGATTTCGGGTTTACTGATTATTATTCTCGAAAGAACCAGCATGATTGGAGTGCTCAAAGCTTTGGGTGCTAATAATTTCACCATACGTAAGGTTTTTCTGTGGTTCTCTGTTTTCTTAATAGGCAAAGGGATGCTGTGGGGAAATCTTATTGGGTTGGCCTTTTACTTTGTTCAGTCACAGTTCGGGCTCTTCAAACTTGATCCTGAAACGTACTATGTAGATACGGTACCTGTCTCTTTTAATATTTGGCTTTTTCTACTTATTAATATAGGTACGTTACTGGTTTCCGTCCTCATGCTACTTGGTCCTTCTTATCTTATCACCAAAATCAATCCGGCCACTTCCATGCGCTATGAATAGGTTGAGAAGGCATTGATCACCTTCTCATAAAGTCGCTTTTTCCTCTGTATAAGCGATAGAGTTTGAAGCCTAACGATTGTATAGGAAGCAGAAAGTCAAAGATAGGTAGGGTGAAGTAATAATGTCTTTTTTCTCCCATCTCTGTGGCTGTTTTGTTGATGATTATGGCTTGCATCGTGTAGCGTAATGCCCATATTACAAATGCGATGCCCAGCACCAGCCAGTGAGAACTCAAAATACTCAATACCACGCTCGTTACAAATAGTATATGAAATAGTAAGCGGCTTATAATCTCTAATCCTAGTAGGTTTAGATCATGCTGGATGCCTCTATAATACTTTGAAGTAGCCATGTAACTCACTTTTTCTTCTTTCCACTCTCTATAGTACTCTATTGGTTGCATTCTCATGGTTGCATTCACATCGGTTTCCACACGCGTATTACTTCCTTTTGCCACTTGGTTGATAAACAAATCATCGTCTCCACGTTGCAAGTTCAGGTGAGCAGAAAATCCTTTTTCTTTGAAAAAAAGCTCCTTACGGTAGGCCATATTGCGTCCGAGTCCCATATAAGGTTTGCCTGCCAAAGCCCAGCCCAAATAGGAGAGTGAAGTAAATAGGGAATCAAAAGCCACTCGTTTGTGCAGCCATCCTTTGCCGCGTTCGTAGCCGCTGTATCCCAATACAACTTCTGTTCGGGAGGTGAAGTTACGAGCCATCAATCGGAGCCATTGGTTGCTGGCAGGTTGGCAATTGGCTTCTGTCAGTACAAGCCAGTTGTGTTTACTTGCTTTAATAGCCAATGTCAGAGCCAGTTTCTTACGGCTAATGTATTTCGAATCCTCAGGTGTGAAGCTGTGATACAAGTGATGATATTTCTCTTCTAAAGAGTTTAAGAGAGCTTCACTTTCATCCGTTGATCCGTCATTGATCACGATTACCTCAAAATCAGGATAATCCTGCTCTAGTATGGCTGGCAGAAAGTTCCGCAGGTTCTCCGATTCATTTCGTGCACAAATAATTACCGATAGTGGCGGCAATTCTTGGGTGAAATGCACGTCACCTCTCTTTACAGCACGATTATTGATATGTATCCGATTATATAGGCCAAGATAATAGAATGCCTGAATTATAAGTAATGTGCCAGAAACTGACAAAAGGACTAAATCGATGTTATTGAATGCTAATGCTTCCATATATTTTTTTGGAATATTTTAATGCTGCAAAAGTACATCTTTTTTTGATAGACTGTACGTTTAAGAAGAAACAATCAAAGGGGTTTTCCTTTTCTCTCTCTTTGGGACAAATAAATACCATACTTCGGGTATTTACTAATTGGAACAGAATAACTAGCTTTGTGTTCTAATAATAAATAGATAAAGTGATGATAAAACATGCGATATTTCTGATGACTGTCCTAGCATTTGCTGTAAGTGGTCATAGTCAAAACCATCCTTCCTTGAAGCAAGGTAAATGGTATGCTGAGTTTATAACCAAAGAAGGGAATATCCCTTTTGTATTTGAAGTAAGTAATGCGGGGGAAGAAACTGTGCTTACATTGATTAATGGAGCAGAGCGTGTGCCTCTTCAGGGAATAACCTATAAGGAAGATAGTGTTTTTATTCCTATTCAGGATTATGACACACAACTAAGTGGAGTATTGCATGGCGATACTATTGATGGAACGTTTCGACGATTGTTTGCTAACAGTGATCCGGGCGTTTCGTTTCGAGCGATGCGAAGTACCACACCTCGTTTTGTCTCTATAGGTAAGGCCACTACGAATCTGGATGGTAAATGGAATGTTGACTTTGTCGGTGAAAAAGGAGACAGTAAGAATGTGGGTATCTTTAGCCAGCAGGGCTCAGAACTTACCGGATCTATCCTCACCAATTCCGGTGATCTTCGCTTTCTGGAAGGAGTTCTTGATGAATCAGGTTTTCGTCTTTCTGCTTTTGCAGGGCTTAGTCCGTATCTCATTCAAGGGCAATTTATAGATAAGGATCATTTTGAAGGTGTATTTATCACTTCCAGAGGCAGACAGTTGATAAAAGGAGTGCGTAATAAGGATGCTGCTCTTTCCGATCCATACAGCCTTACACAGTTAAAGGATGGTTATACGAATCTGAATTTCAGTTTACCCGATCAGGAGAATAAATTGGTATCTCTTGCTGATGCTAAATATAAGAATAAGGTGGTCGTGGTATCTATCTTAGGGAGCTGGTGTCCCAACTGTTTGGATGAGATGTCTTATTTGGCGCCTTGGTACAAAGAGAACAAAGAACGCGGAGTAGAGATCGTCGGTTTGGCCTTTGAACGTAAAAACGATCCTGAATATGTACATAAAGTACTTTCGAATTTGATAAAGAAGCATGGACCAACCTATGACATCCTTTTTGCCGGTAAGATTGGTGATGATAAAAAAGTATTGCCCGAAATTGATGGCTTGAAGAGTTATCCGACGACTATTTTTATCGATAAAAAAGGGCATGTGCGTAAGATTCACACCGGTTTTAATGGTCCTGCTACAGGATTATTTTATGAAGAATTCAAAACTGAATTCAATAAATTGATCGATGAGCTGCTGAAAGAAGAGTAAACTACCTTTTTTGTGTGATGAATATACCATATATGCGGTATTTCTTAGATGAGAATTACCGCATATATTTGCACTATATTTATTCGATAAACCATCTTTTAAAAACTGAACAATGAATACACTGATTTTTATTCGCAAAAAGAGACCTCTGGAGAAGAATTTTTCATTCTCTATTGTTTTTTTATACGGTATTAACCGACGTTTCCAAGATATCTTTTCCGTGGCATTAGGCCAACGTTTTCTTACCACTACTCCTATGTGCATGGACATCCGAATGTGCATTACCAATACTTGTTGTTGATTCTTTCTGACAACTTTCTACTACTCCTTACTTTAAGCTTAAAAGGAGAATCCTTTTTCTCATAATTTCTTGTAGTCTTTCTGTGATTGCGGCCCATTGGCTCGGCAAGAAGATAACTGTATGCCTTTTATACAGAAGGCTTTCCATATTATTACTAATAATAGAAATAAATAATCTATATGAATATGCAACGTATAAGTACAATTTCAAAATATATAAGAAAAGTCTGTTTGGCAGTTCTTCTCTTGCTGTTAGAGCATGGGGTGTATGCACAGACTGTTTCTGTCGTTAACGGTGAAGTGAGGGATGCACAGCAACAGGGCATTCCGGGTGTTACCGTGGCCCTAAGAACATCTGCCACAACGGCGATTGTAACGGTGAGTGATATTAATGGTAAATTTTCGTTGAATACTGACCAAAGCTTACCTGCCACTGTGGTGTTTAATATGGTTGGCTTCAATACCAAAGAAGTAAAGGTGAAGCGGAGCGGCGAGCAGCTTATAGTTACTCTGGAAGAGAATATCAGCCAATTAGATGAAGTTGTTGTCACAGCTTTGGGAATCTCCAGAGAGAGGAAGTCGCTTGGCTATACTACGCAAGAACTCAAAAGCCGTGATTTGTCGAATAATAAAGAAAGTAATTTACTTAATGGCTTATCCGGCAAAGTGGCAGGTGTAAGGATCACCAATTCTCAGGGAGATATGGGTTCGTCGCGCATCGTTATTCGGGGCGAAACTTCTATTGCGGGAAATAATCAGCCTCTTTTTATTGTAGATGGCATTCCGGTAGATAATTCTCAACTGAATGTAGGCGGTGCTACGCGTGATTTTAGAAATGCGGTTGCTGATCTTAATTCCGAAGATATTGAATCCTTGAGTATCTTGAAGGGCCCTAATGCAGCGGCATTGTATGGCTCAAGAGCTGCTCATGGGGTAATCTTGATTACCACTAAAACAGGCAAAGGGCAGAAAGGCTTAGGCATTTCCGTCAATTCCGGCGTTAGTTTTGCTACAGTGGCCACGCTACCGAAATTTCAGAATGTATTTGGGCAAGGCTCTAATGGAAAGTTTAGTTATGTAGATGGAAAAGGAGGTGGCGTGAATGATGGTGTAGACGAGAGTTGGGGCCCTGAAATGGATGGAAGGCTCATCCCTCAATTCTTTTCTAATGGTGAGGCGGTTCCCTTTGTGGCTCATCCCGATAATGTGAAGGATTTCTTTAAAACGGGTGTGACTTACGATAATGGAATCTCTATTGCCGGATCGGATGAGAAACATGATTTTCGTTTGGGCATTAATAACCAGACACAAAAAGGTACGGTACCCAATACGGAGATAAAAAAGAATAATTTCACGCTGAATACTAACTATCAGCTGACTAAAAATATTAAAATAGGAGCTACGGCCAACTATGTTGTAACAGATGCACCCAATTTACCGGGTGGTCCTTCCGGAGGGCGTGC
>DBTL01000145.1 GCA_002307035.1 Bacteroides sp. UBA1317 | reverse complement strand
ACCGACAACTGGATGTGGCCACGTCATACAGGTGACTTCTCTATGTTCCGCATTTACGCCGATGCAAACGGTGAGCCTGCTGATTACAGTCCCGAGAATATTCCCTTAAAGACAAAAAAACACCTGCCTATCAACATCAAGGGCTTGAAAGAAGGTGATTATGCCATGATCATGGGCTTTCCGGGGAGCACAAGCCGTTACCTTACCGTATCTGAGGTAAAAGAACGTATGGACGCTACCAACTCTCCACGCATTCGCATACGGGGTGTTCGTCAAGACGTGTTGATCAAAGAAATGAACGCCAGCGACAAAGTGCGCATCCAATATGCCAGCAAATATGCCGGTTCATCTAATTATTGGAAGAACTCTATCGGTATGAACAAAGCCATCATAGACAATGATGTGTTAGGAGCTAAAGCTGATCAGGAAAGCAAGTTTGCCGCATTTGCTAAAGAGCAAAACAACGAAGATTACGCTAAAGCTGTGAAAGAAATTGATGAAGCTGTAGCAAAAACATCTCCGTTAAAATACCAACGTACCTGCCTTATCGAAGCATTCTTAAACGGCATCGAATTTGGAATAAATCACACCATGTTCGATAGCATGAAAGAAGCCATCGCAAAAAAGAATACAGCGAAAATAGACTCTTTAAAAGGAGACTTCAAAAAGATGTACGAACGCATCCACAACAAAGATTATGATCACGAAGTAGATCGCAAAGTAGCCAAAGCATTATTCCCACTCTATGCTGAAATGATTCCTGCCGAACAACGTCCGGATATCTACCTCCTCATCGAAAAAGAATATAAAGGAGATTATGCCAGGTTTGTTGATGATATGTATAATAACTCCATCATGGCCAACGAACAAAACTTGGAGGAATTCTTGAAAAAACCTACCGAAAAAGCATTGGATGCTGATCTTTGCAACCGTTACTACCGCTCAGCCTACAATAAGTATCTGGAGTTGAATAAAGAACTTGCTCCTATGGCAGACGAACTCGACTTGGTACACAAGACGTATGTGCGTGGACTCGGTGAAATGAAAGCTCCTGTGCCTTCTTATCCGGATGCCAACTTCACTATCCGTCTGACTTATGGTAACGTGAAGGCTTACAGTCCCAGAGATGCTGTTCACTACAAGTATTATACGACCACAAACGGTATTCTCGAAAAAGAAAATCCTGAAGACCGTGAATTTGTAGTACCCGCGAAATTGAAAGAATTGATTGAGAAAAAAGACTTCGGACGCTATGCATTGCCTAACGGTGAAATGCCCGTATGCTTCCTTACCACCAACGACATCACAGGTGGTAACTCAGGTAGCCCTGTTATGAATGAAAATGGTGAATTGATTGGTTGTGCCTTCGATGGTAACTGGGAATCACTAAGCGGTGACATTAACTTCAATAATGAATTGCAACGTTGCATCAATCTGGACATCCGCTACGTGCTTTTCATTCTCGACAAATTGGGTAATTGCGGACATTTGATTAATGAAATGACAATTGTAGAATAAAACGTGAGACAGATTCCTATGATGAAGAAGATTCTATTCACCCTAGCCCTCTCTTTTACCGCATTGTTTCAGGCCGTAGCCGACGAAGGCATGTGGATGCTGACCGATCTGAAGCAGCAAAATGCGGCAGCGATGATGGAGTTAGGACTGGAAATTCCTATTGATCAGGTATATAATCCAGACGGCATCTCACTAAAAGATGCCGTGGTTCACTTTGGTGGAGGGTGCACAGCCGAAGTTATTTCGGCTGAGGGCCTTGTTCTCACCAACCACCATTGCGGCTACGGAGCCATACAGCAACAGAGTAGCGTGGAACACGATTACCTGACCAACGGATTTTGGGCAATGAACCGTAGCGAAGAATTGCCTTGCAAAGACCTGACTGTAACTTTCATTGATAAGATTCTTGATGTAACGACTTACGTCAACGAGCAACTCAAGAAAGACGATGATCCCAACGGAACAAACTACTTGTCGCCCAAATATCTGGAAAAAGTAGCCGATCGTTTTGCTAAAGAGCAAAAGATTGAAGTTACTCCTGCCACCAAACTTGAACTGAAAGTTTTTTATGGAGGCAACAAGTATTATCTGTTTATTAAAACCATCTATAGTGACATCCGTATGGTAGGCGCCCCTCCTTCGTCTGTAGGTAAGTTTGGTGCTGATACAGACAATTGGATGTGGCCGCGTCACACAGGAGATTTCTCTCTGTTCCGTATCTATGCAGATAAAAATGGTAAGCCGGCAGCATACTCAAAAGAGAACGTGCCATTGCAAGTAAAAAAGCATCTCACCATCAGTCTGGCAGGCGTACAAGAAGGCGATTTTACTTTCGTCATGGGATTTCCGGGACGCAACTGGCGCTATATGATCTCCGATGAAGTGGAAGAGCGCATGCAAACGACTAATTTCATGCGTCATCATGTCCGCCAGGTTCGACAGGAAGCCCTCATGGAACAGATGCAGAAAGATCCGGCTGTGCGCATTCACTATGCCAGCAAATATGCTTCCTCTGCCAATTACTGGAAAAATGCCATTGGCATGAACGAAGGACTTGTTCGTCTGAAAGTACTCGATACGAAACGTGCACAACAAGAGCAGCTCCTAGCCCGCGGACAAAAGAAGGGAGATGATTCGTATCAAAAAGCTTTCGATGAAATACGCTCCATCGTAGCCCATCGCCGTGATGCGATGTATCATCAGCAAGCCATTGGCGAAGCATTGGTCACTGCACTCGACTTCATGCAGATACCTTCAACCAAAGCTCTATCCGAAGCACTGCGACTTAAGAATGATACAACAATAAAAGAAGAAACCGCCAAACTAAAAGAAGATGCCGAAAAGTACTTCGCATCCGTTTCTTTTCCTGAAGTGGAACGGATAGTAGGAAAGAAAATGTTGCAAACTTATGCAAGCTACATCCCGGAAGAACAACGAATCAGCATTTTCAGTGCTATAGCAAAGCATTTTAAAGGCAATAGCGATGCATTTATCGATGCATGCTTCGCAAGCTCTATCTTCGGTTCAAAAGAGAACTTCGAGAAGTTTATCAGCCGTCCTTCTGTTAAAGCATTAAACAAAGACTGGATGATACTTTTCAAACAATCTATTGCCGAAGGAACATACCAGACAACTCTGGCTATGAAAGAAGCCAACGAAAATTATGATGCAGCTCACAAAGTATGGGTAAAAGGCATGATGGACATGAAACAAGAAGCAGGACAGCCAATCTATCCTGATGCCAATTCCACACTCAGGCTTACGTATGGGAAAGTACTTTCTTATCAACCGGCAGACGGAGTGAAATACGATTATTACACCACCTTGCGAGGCGTAATGGAGAAAGAAGATCCAAAAAACTGGGAGTTCGTAGTACCAGCCAAATTGAAGCAACTCTACGAAGCCAAAGACTTTGGCCGCTATGCCATGAAGAATGGCGAGATGCCGGTCTGCTTCATCGTGAACACCGACAACACTGGAGGAAATTCCGGCAGCCCGGTATTCAACGGCAAAGGTGAACTCATAGGAACCGGATTTGACCGAAACTATGAAGGTCTTACGGGCGATATCGCATTTCGCCCCTCATCGCAACGAGCCGCTTGCGTAGACATCCGTTATACTCTATTCATTATAGAAAAGTATGCCGGCGCTTCACATATTATCAACGAGTTGACGATTAGTAAATAAATAGCTATCTGAGTGGGGGATTAAACAAAATCCTCCACCAGATACATTTCATCCATCAATTCTTCCATTAGTTCTTGCAAGTTACTGATCGCTTCTTCAGGTGAATCGCCATAAGCATTGCATTGCATATTGTTGGACAGCCAAGCAAAATAGCCACCGTCCGATGTACGTTCAAGTACATATTCGTCTCTGTTCAGTTTCATATAGATAAGTATTTAGTAAAATTCGGCAATGTAATTACCGATTGAGAATTCGTTAATGTTTCCAACTCATTTACTATCAAGCGCTCACTGCTGCGAGCCCAATACATAAAATCGCGATTAGGCACATATCCATCCGAGAAGCGAAGTAGCGGTTCTATCTTAAAGGAATCGGAGACAATACCTGCTCCCGCCCTTTGCGCATCATACGCATTACAATCTTGTTCAATGTGTGCAGGTACCATCAATACTGGTTTTCCTAAATACATCGCCTCACAAATAGATTCAAATCCGGCTGTGCTGGCATAAGCACGGCAGCCAGCCATATAAGTTAAGAATTTCACATCATCAATTTGATGAAAATGTAATGTATCGTCCACTTTCGTTACTTCTGCGGCGTCCGATTTATCCCAAAAGAAATGCATAGGCACATCCGGATACAATTCATGAAAGTCATGCACACTATCAGCAAAACCGGAATTCACCATGTAACCATGCACATAGTTACCGCTTTCAGGTTGCAGAGTCGTAATTTCCCTACGGAGCAATGGCGGTACTACAGCCACTTTATTTTCAGCATCCTCCTCCATCTCACGAAACGAAAGAGCCAAGCGCTTCATCGTTCCAATGCTGGTCAGTCGGGTGAAAAAGCGAAGCATAGCCAACTGGGTGCTACTTTTCCGTGGAAACTCAAACTCTTTATGTAGAAACAGATATTGATGACCGATACAAACATAAGGGGCAGAAGGGCGAAAAAGAGCGTATGTGAGTCCGGTTAGTAGTTCGTAGAAGTTGATAACCACTTCTGCCCCTGTATCTTTGATTCTTCGATTAATATAATACATACTTCGTAAATATTCCGGTGTCTTAGCCACATTATAAGCCAAACTCTTCGTCATGCTAGCCCGTTTATTAGCCTGCGTAGGCAAGAAATTAGGACTGACGAAACGTTTCACCGGAGCCTTAATACTTCGATTAAAGAAACCCGGCAAAGTCCGCGACGAACTTTTACCTACAAGCACTTCCACTACTTCGTGCCCGTTACGTAATAACATATCTTCCAGCGTGATGGCCTGAGTAAAATGTCCCCTGCCCTCTCCTTGCACAATAAATAAGAATTTCATGATGCTATCGTTATTTGTAAAGGTTCTTGCGACACCTCTTCCTCCTCAACTTTGTTGAGAAGCATTTGGTCAAAATAGCGCACCGTCCAGTTACCTTCTTCATCTTCGGTCAGTGCAGAGAGTGTTTCCACCCAGTCACCCGAGTTAAGATAATGAATGCCATCATAATACGTATTTGCAGGATGATGAATATGCCCGCAAATCACACCGTTACACTTCTTGGCACGAGCTAGCTGCACCAATTCAGTTTCATAATTGCAAATATAAGAAACGGCTGATTTTACTTTGTTTTTTATTGATTGCGAAAGCGAGTAATAAGGTTTTCCCTGTTTCATTCTGCGGGCATTATAAACCTTGTTGAGCCACAGAAGAAAAGAGTATCCGGTATCTCCAAGCATTGCCAGCCATTTCATTTGTGTAGTGACGGTATCGAATATATCGCCATGTGTAACATAATAACGTTTTCCATGACTTTCGTAAATGCAATCTTTTACAATCTTCACATTATAAAAGTTCAGTGGAGCCAAAGCATCCAGAAAATCATCATGATTACCTCGCACATAGATCACTTCCGTACCAAATTTCTCCATCATCTTCATAATAACCTTGAAAAATTCAGTATGTTTGGGTTTCCATTTGTGCAAACCTGTTTTTTGCAAATGCCAGCCATCAATAATATCACCGTTCAATATCAGTCGATCACAATTTATTGATTTTAAGAAGCTACTTACTTCTTCGGTTTTTGAATGTGGCGACCCCAGATGTATGTCCGAAAGAACCACAGTAGGATAATACGTGCGTAAATGCATAATCTTTTTTATTATTGTTATGCAAAAATCACATTTTAAGATTACAAGATGATGACTATTCCATTACTTTCCTGTGAACAATACTTCAAATTGAACGTTTTTATTTCAAAACAAGATATTTCGTTAGCACCCCAAAAGGGTTGGTCAAATTATTAAAACAATAAATAAGATGGAAAAGTTTGAAGCATTAATAAAATCAAAAAGCCCTGTTCTGGTAGATTTCTTTGCTGAATGGTGTGGCCCTTGTAAGACGATGAAGCCTGTTCTTGAGGAAGTTAAAGGGCAATTAGGAGAGAAAGCACGCATCATAAAAATAGATGTGGATAAGTTTGAAGAGTTAGCTGATAAATACCGAATTCAATCCGTACCAACTTTCATTCTGTTTAAGAATGGAGAATCTCTATGGAGACATTCAGGCATTATTCAGGGCAAAGAACTAAAAGAAGTTATTGAACAATATATTTAAAAAAATGAAAAGATCGTTTATTACATTTATTATTGCCATGGTAGCAGGCTTCTCTTTCGCGGCAGAACATCAAGAGAAAGATCGGGAAAAAGAAAACAAAAAAGATTCTCAAGATGGTGAAGTCGTTGCTATGAACAAAGCCCTATTCATAAGCGAAGTGTTCGACTTTGAAAAATCACCCGAATGGAAATACATTGGCAATAAACCCGCCATCATCGACTTATACGCTGATTGGTGTCCCCCTTGTCGTGCCATTGCCCCCATCATGAAAAGTCTGGCCAAAGAGTATGCCGGCAAAATAGTGATATACAAAGTTAATGTAGATAAAGAAAAAGAACTTGCTTCTTTCTTCCAGGCAACAAGCATTCCACTAGTAGTCTATATTCCGATAAAAGGAGAACCGCAATTCTTTCGCGGAGCAACAGACAAAGCGAAGTATAAGAAAGCGATTGATGAATTCTTACTGAGAACCGAATAAAGAATCACCGTTAAACCCAATAAACCCCATTTATCTCTCATCAATTTCAAGAAAAATAGCACCGGCATTCATCCTGAAGGGGATAGATGCCGGTCTCATTTCAAGTTAGATGTTCTAATTTAGCAGAACAATCAACACAAAGTCCTTTTAAAACATAATTGATGCTTTGCAAGGTAAATCCTTTAGGTAGTTCCACTATAGGAATATGAATATTTTCAAGGCAAAACGTCTTATGGCAACTCTCGCAACAAAAATGAGAATGTAAGTCTTCCACGGCACAAGTACAAGCATTGCCGCAAACCGCATACTTTAATGATCCCGTACCATCATCTATACTGTGTATAAGACGATGGGAAAGGAAGAGGGTAATGGTGCGAAAGATCGTTGATTTGTCTACAGTATCCAATAGGTTCTCCAGGTCGAGCAGAGAAACTGCTCGCTCTGACTGCATCATCGTTTTTAAGATCAGTATCCTTATGGAAGTCGGCTTTATATTCCTCTTCGCCAACTTATCCAAAGATTCATTATTTTCCATACACCTTTATTTTATCATTTTTTGTATTCGCACAGCGTTCATTATTGCAATCAACGCGACACCTACATCGGCAAAAACAGCCTCCCATAAAGTCGCCAACCCACCGGCACCTAATATCATCACAAGTAACTTTACTCCAAATGCCAATGAGATGTTTTGCCTTATAATTCGCCGGGTAATCCGTCCTATTTCAATAGCTGTAGCAACCTTTGAAGGCTGATCTGTCTGTATGACAACATCTGCCGTTTCAATAGCTGCGTCACTACCTAATCCTCCCATTGCAATCCCTACATTACTTAAAGCGAGCACCGGAGCGTCGTTCATTCCATCGCCCACGAAAGCTATTTTGTTTTCTTTATTCCGTTTTAATTCTTCGATATGCTTTACTTTTCCTTCAGGCAACAAATCACCGTAGGCCTGCGTTATTCCTAGCTTGCTGGCAAAGTTAGTAACAATACTCTGCTTGTCGCCCGACAATATCTGAATATTTTGAATGTTTAATGCTTTCAGTCTTCTTATTGCCTCCAAAGCATCCTCTTTCAATTCATCAGCCAGCAATACATACCCCACATATTTGTTACCGATTGCGCAAACGACTATCGTTTCTGCAATAGAAAGTAGTTCTGAAGGAAATGTAACATGAAACTTCAACAGCAGTCGTGTATTCCCTACTAGCACTCTATCATTGTTTATTTCAGCCTTTAAACCGTGTCCTGCTATTTCTTCCACATTACTTGTAGGTACAAATTCGATATACTGCTCTTCGGCATAATGAACAATGGCTTTTGCTATCGGGTGTGTGCTCTTACTTTCCACCGAAGCGATTAATCGTATTAATTCCTTTTGGGAAATATCAGAAGTACATTGGCACGATTGCACTTCAAATGTTCCTTTCGTAAGCGTTCCTGTTTTGTCGAACACCACCGTATTTATTTTCGTAATAGCATCCAAATAATTGCCTCCTTTAAATAAAATGCCCAAACGTGAAGCAGCACCAATACCGCCGAAATATCCTAATGGGATACTGATAACCAATGCACATGGGCAAGAGATAACAAGAAAGACCAATGCTTTGTACAACCAATCATTGAATAGAAAACCGAACTGGAGATTTATAAATGAATAGATGAACGGTATTAAAACAATTAGTAGCGCCAACCCGATAACGATAGGTGTATAAATACGGGCAAACTTTCGGATAAAAAGTTCTGCCGGTGCTTTTCGTTCAGAAGCATCTTGCACTAATTCCAGAATGCGCGCCAAAGTACTCTTATCAAAAGATTTCGTTACTTTGATGCGAATAACATTATCAGTCACAATCATGCCGGCAAGTACCTCCTCGCTACACCGAATCTTCCGTGGCACACTTTCACCCGTTAATGCGGCTGTGTTGAAAGTGGCAGCTTCACTGAGCATCGTTCCGTCTAATGGCACACGCTCTCCCGCTTTGATTTCTATTGTCTCGCCCACTTGCACCCGTCTAGGCGTTTCAGAGATGAGCCTACCTTCTCTAACTACCATTGCCTTTTCAGGTCTGACGTCCAATAGATCACTAATATTGCGTTTTGCCTTATCTACTGCTCTGCCTTGAAAAAGCTCTCCTATCGAATAAAACAACATGACTGCCACTCCTTCCGGATATTCGCCAATATAAAAAGCTCCGATAGTAGCAACAGACATTAAGGTAAACTCACTAAAGAAATCTTTATGAATGATACTGCCCCATGCTTCTTTCACCACGGGCAGTCCCACAGGGAGATAGGCCAACAGATACCATAGAAAAAAGACATAGCGCTCATGAAAGAAAGCAAAATCCAAAGCGCTCATTGCGATACCGGCTATAAGCATTACCGATGAAAGTAGTATCTTCCAATACTCACTGATAAGAGTAGACTCCTCTTTACTATTTTGTACCTGCACACATTCATGTCCATGACATTTGCATTGTCCCATATTCGTATCTTTTTTATTTCTGTTGCAAAGATAGCGACCAGGGAGTGCAACAAAGTTGCAAAGTTTAAAGAGAGCTTTTATACGAAGAGAGGCGGAAAGAAAAGAAGAGATGCTGCTTCAATTTATCGTTGAAACATTTCAAAATGATCCTTTGCCCAAGAAGTAAGACTATGAATATGGGGCATCAAAGAATGGCCAACTTCAGTCAGGGAATATTCCACACGTGGCGGTACCTCCGGATATACTTTTCGATGAACCAGTTTATCGGCTTCCAAACGTTTCAAGGTAGACGATAACATCTTTTGAGAGATATCAATCATCTCTTTTTGAATCTCGCTAAAACGCAAAGTGCCATTCGTATCTAATATATATAATATCAACATTGACCATTTATCACCAAAGCGATCAACCACATGCCGAATCGGACAATGTGAATATTCAATTGGAAGCTCTTTCATTCTTATTCCATTTTGTAACTGTCTGCAAATCTACAAAACTATCTTTTAGTAACCAACTATGCATTATTAATTAACTAACAATAAGAACAAAGTATG
Source organism: Bacteroides sp. UBA1317 (assembly GCA_002307035.1). GTDB lineage: Bacteria > Bacteroidota > Bacteroidia > Bacteroidales > Bacteroidaceae > Bacteroides. The sequence continues at coordinate 4,569 of DBTL01000145.1, read as the reverse complement.
TTAAAGCCTTTTTCGTAAACCTTTGTCGTTCAACAATTGTTACGTACAGGTAAGCGGCTTACTCTTTTGTATCCTCTTGCAAAATATGAATCAGCCCTTTATCTTTGTGCCATAACTGAATAAAAAGCAGAGTAACAAATAACTAACAGAATAATGAAATGAAGAAAATTGTATTAATCGGAGCTAGTGGCTTCGTCGGTTCAGCCATTCTAAACGAGGCATTAAACAGGGGACATCAAGTAACAGCAGTGGTTCGTAATCCTGATAAGATTTCGACAAAACATGCTAATCTAACTATCACAAAAGGAGACGTTTCATCGGTAGAAGTGGTTAAAGTTCTTAGTGAAGGTGCTGATGCAGTAATCAGTGCCTACAATCCCGGATGGACAAACCCCGACATCTATGAAGAGACATTAAAGAATTATTCAGCTATCTTGAATGGTGTAAAGGCAGCCAGAGTGAAGCGTTTACTTTGCGTAGGTGGTGCCGGAACATTATTCGTGGCTCCCGGTATCCGTTTGCTGGACGCTGTTGAATTGCCCGAGGCGATTATGCCGGCAGTGAAGTCATTGGGTAAATTCTATTTGGAAGTCCTTTCTTCAGAGAAAGAGATTGACTGGGTGTTCTTCTCACCGGCCGGCAACATTGCTCCGGGCGAACGCACAGGTAAGTTCCGTTTAGGCAAAGATGATTTGATTGTAGATGCCGAAGGTAAGAGTAACATTTCAGTAGAAGATTATGCTGTCGCTATGATCGACGAATTAGAAGTTCCGGCCCATCATCAGGAACGTTTCACTATCGGATACTAAATATTCTTCTCAGACACTGCTCATTCTTTCTTCTGAATGAGCAGTACATCCGCCTATTTTCTTCCTCTCTGAGTATTTCCAGTAAATAATCTCTTCCATCTGTCCATCTCAGTAGCCAAAATGTCCACTTCAACTTACAAGAGAAAAAAGATAGAATGATATTTCATACATTTGCATCAATCAAATGAATGAATATGAGAAGACAAAAAAATAAGAGTATTGTGATGAAGCAGAGAAACATCTTTCTGGGAATCATCATCTCTGTTGGAATGACTATCCTAGCCTCTTCCTCCCGCTTTATAGCAACAGATGCACTGCCAGGCAACATCATCAGCGCAGCATTGTATTCATTCCTTTTTTCGATGGTAGTGTGGTTCTCACATCTATACCTCTTCAACAATCGTACTTTCAGCCAACTAATAAAGAACACGTTTTGGCGCAGTTTTGTCAGTATCCTCATCGTTGCACTCTTCTCCTATCTATTCTGTGACAGATTTTTATATGAGATTATCAGAAATGTTGATCATATTGACGAATCGCCTATCCTAAGCAAAAGGCCAGGTATCCTGTTTGCACGAAACATCCTTCGAAGTACCATTTACTATTTCATTCTCTTTTTTCAGCTAGCCGTAGAAGAAAAAAAGAACAACGAATTAGAAATTCAACAACTGAGACAGGCGCAACTCGAAGCCAAGATATCCTCATTGAAAGAACAACTAAGTCCTCACTTCCTGTTCAACACGCTCAATACGCTTTCTACTCTAACCAAAGAAAAAGAAGCACAACATTTTATCGCCGAATTGGCAAATGTCTATCGATACGTGTTGCAATACAAGAATAGAGATTTGGTTCCATTAAAACAAGAATTAGCCTTTATGGATTCCTATTGGTATATTTTGAAAATGAGATTTGAAAACGCTATCCATCTGAATGTGGAGATTGACGAAGAGATCGCAGATTCGGTTATCCCTCCCCTTACACTTCAGATATTGATAGAAAACACAGTGAAGCATAATATTGCCAGCCCTCAAAGGCCATTAAACGTCAATATCTACCATGACGCACAATACCTCATTGTAGAGAACAACCTGCAACTTCGAAAGTCTGAAATGCCATCTACCGGAGAAGGATTAAGCAACATTATGCAGCAATACAATATTCTGTTTGATCGAAACATTGAAATAAAAAATGAAGCGGAAACATTTAGCGTAAGACTGCCCATTATAAAGAAATCGAATTCACCCATTGTTTAATTTACTAAAAATAAGAAAGAATATGAAAGCAAATTTTAATCGCACAATCGCAACAAGCATCCTATTTGTTGCTTGTTTACTATTCACTGTCGAAACCTATTCGCAGTCTGTCGAGAGTAAAGCTACATCAGAGCAACGTGCAAAGAAAATGACAGATAAGATGAAAGAAGCTCTTTCATTGACTGATGCACAATATCAACCGATTTATGAGATTAATCTCAAATATGCAAAGACCAATGAGCAACTAAAGAACAGCGACGACAGCAAAATGACTAAGTTCAGAAATTTTAAGACCACACAAGAAGCCAAAGCCAAAGAAATGAAGGCCGTTTTAACGAGTGATCAGTATAAAGAATACGAAAAGCTGGCAGATGAGATAAAAGCTCAGCTAAAAGAAGGTTACAAGAATCGCAAGAAATAAAAAGTCTCTGTTATGAATGTTTTGATTATAGAAGATGAGATAAAAGCCGCACGCAAGCTGAGCGATTTAATCACTGAAGTGGACGATAGCATTCGCATCATTGAGGTGCTCGGCTCCGTGGAAGAAAGCATTAAGTGGTTCCGTGAACACCCATCGCCCGATTTGATCTTTTCGGATATACAGCTTTCCGACGGATTATGCTTTGACATCTATAAAGAGGCAACGGTAAGTAGCCCCATCATTTTCTGCACTGCGTTTGATGAATATCTCGTCCATGCCTTCGAGACCAACGCTGTCAGCTATCTCTTAAAACCTATAACGAAGGAACAAGTGGAAAAAGCATTGGAGAAATATCAGTCACTGAAACAAGTTTTTCAATCCGATAATAAAGGACAGAACAAAAGCATCAGTGACATCATTACTTACTTCTCTGATGCTCAGAAGTACAAGTCATCTCTCATCGTGAATCACGGAGAGAAGATTATACCGCTCAAGACAGCCGACATTGCCTTCATCCATCTGCAGTCTCATTCTACAATAATCACAACTCATAACAAGCAACAATATTTCTATTCATCATCTTTAGATTATCTGGAAGGTTTGCTAAACCCGGCCATCTTTTTCCGGGCAAACCGCCAGTTCATCATCAACCGAAATGCCGTAGCAAATGCTGAGCATTACTTCAATCGCAAACTCATTGTCAAGTTACTTATTCCAACTCCGGAAAGAATAATGATTAGCAAACTAAAAGCTTCAGAGTTTATGCTTTGGCTTGAGCAATAGAATCCTATCAATCATACATTTTAAACTAAAATCTTATGAAGAAGTTAAGCATATTATTACTATTCTTCACTCTTTCTGCATGCTCCGAAGCCGAAGAAGGGAGTACATCTGAAGAGGATAATGAAGACTATGTTACTGAAATACAGGGCCCGATTCCTGCTCCGGCATCAGGTTACGGTAGTCTGGGAAGTTACACCGTAGCTAAAGTGACTTTCCCAAGTCCATTGTATTCGGGCAGAAATGTAGAGATATTCTACCCCAAAGAGATCACAACTCCAAGACCTGTCATCTTCTTCCTCCATCCTTATGGTGGAGAAAGGAGTGTATATAACATCGGCCTTTTCAACTTTATCACTAGAAGAGGATATGTAGTCGTATTTGCTCCATATCCCACATTCGACGTAAGCATAGACGAAAGGTATAACATTTTATGGGAAAGCTTTGTGAAAGCAGTTGAAAGCTATCCGAATCTGATAGATAGCAGCAGAGTTGGTTTCATGGGTCACTCTTTTGGAGGAGGAGCAGCCATTTCGCTAGCCTACAAAGGTTTCGTGGAAAAGAAATGGGGAGAGAACGGACGGTTCATCTTCACAATGGCTCCTTGGTATTCTTACAACATCACTCAAGAGCAACTCCAAGACTTTCCGACAAATACAAAAATGATCAGCCAGATATATGATGATGACACAGTAAATGATCACCGAATGGCGATCGACATTTACAACAACATCAACATTGCAGACGAAGATAAAGATTTCATTTTAGTGAAAAGTACCGTACTACCTAGTTATACTTATGTTGCCGATCATGGAATGCCCAACAGCCGGAAAGCTTATGATGCATACGATTTTTATGCTATTTATCGTTTATTGGATGCTATGACTGACTATGTGTTCAACAATAATCAAGCAGCTAAGAACACTGCCTTGGGCAATGGTTCAGCCGAACAGATAACAATGCCCAGCTATAAGGGACAAGCGTTAGCTCCTTTGGAAGTAACAGATCATCCAACACCCAAATACGATGAAAGCAAATACGAATTCCAATATGGAGATACGTTGAACCCACGAAGAGAATAAGTTGATCTTAACTATTCCTTATGGAAGCGACGTAACTAGTCTCCTCTTCTCACAGGTGCAACAATCCAACTTAATAGGTAGGTTAGCTATAAAAGACAGTATAACTAAGTTATTTTAAAACAACTAATTCTTCGCTTCACGGCCGTAGTCCCTACGGTCCACACGTGTAGTCTGTACACTCTTCACCCGTGGAGTGTACAGACTACACGTGTGGACAGGGAAAA
>DBTL01000009.1:49613-50518 GCA_002307035.1 Bacteroides sp. UBA1317 | reverse complement strand
AGAGCGAGAGCTATCAGGAAGCATCCGAAATTGATCTTCCGCTAAGTAGCGAGTAGATTCAATGCCATTAACTATAAAAGACTCCAATTCCTTCTTGTCCAACCGATTGGTTGAGATAGAGCCATAACGACCATCAACAAAGAGAGTCAGATTGAGACCGTTTTCGGAAGCTTGTTGTAGTTTATCAATTTTTGTATCACGCAATTCGAAAGAACTGTTGGAACCAGAGTAAAGGCTAACCCTTGCAGCCTGACAACCATTTTTCTGAGCGAAGTCCATCGCCCATTGTGCCAGTTTCTTATTATTATCTGATATCATAATGTATTATTCTTAACCGTTAACAACTTAATTTTCTCCACCGACAGTAAGCTTGCTGACCAATGCAGAAGGCATACCACAAGTTACAGGGCAAGACTGTCCGTCTTTCCCACACGTCCAAGTACCATTATCAATCTTGTCATTATCAGCCACCATTGTAATATCAGCCAATGCTTTCGGTCCATTACCAATGATGTTAATGTCTTTGATCGGTTGTGTCAATTTGCCATCCTCTATCAGATATCCTGATTTTACAAAGAAAGTAAAGTCGCCTGCACCAATCTGCACCTGTCCATTGGTAAACTGATCAACAAAAATACCTTTCTTTACGGAAGCAATGATATCTTCTTCTTTTAGATTACCCGCTTCCATGTAGGTGGCTCGCATACGGGGAATAGGAGTGCTGCGAAAAGATTCGCGACGTCCGTTGCCAGTAGAAGCAATTCCGTAATGCTTGGCACTGATACGATCGTGCAAATAACTTGTCAGTACACCGCTCTTCACAATATACGTCTTTTGCCCTTCAGTACCTTCATCGTCTACATTTATCGATCCTCTGTTGAAAGGAATCGTACCATCATCCACCA
>DBTL01000009.1:36208-49369 GCA_002307035.1 Bacteroides sp. UBA1317 | reverse complement strand
CGTACCATCATCCACCACATTGATATGTTCACTACATACCTTCTTATTCAATTGATTGGAGAAAATTGATATGTTTTTCCGGTTAAAATCAGCCTCAAAGGCATGCCCGATGGCCTCATGAAGCAAAATACCGGAACCACCCGCTCCCATCACAACAGGCATTTCACCTCCTTTGGGTTTCACCGCTTTAAAGAGGATAGACGTCCTCGCTACGGCTTCCTGCGCAATAAGATCAACAATATCATCCGTCAGAAACTCGAAGCCCATGCGATAAGCACGAGCCGCATATCCATTTTCTATCTTTCCGTTCTCCTCCATAATGCAGACAGCCCCAAAAGTCACCATCGGCCGATAGTCGTAATACATCACTCCTTCGGAATTGCAGAATAGAATATGCGAGGTGGTATCTGTGAGCGAAGCCGATACTTTGTGCACTCGCTTATCGAGAGCAAAGATCTTATCATTGAGACGTTGCAGGAAAGGCATTTTATCTTTCAGGATAATCTCTTCCCATGCCGTTTTTATAGAGTAATAGTTCTTTTTAATAGATTTCACGCTAAGATTCACCGGGGATTTTGCTTTACCACTTGTGGCAATGCGCGCAGCCGTACGAGCTGCTTTTAGCATTTCATCCATCGTAACGTTTTCCACATAGGCATAACCACTTTGATCTCCCGCAAGCACTCTGACGCCCACGCCAAAGTCTATGTTCGAATTGCAACGATTCACTGCCCCATCTTGTAAGCCAACGTAGTTATTAAATGTATGTTCAAAGAAAAGATCGGCATAATCGCCTCCTTTTTCGAGAGCCGCAGCAAGAACTTTTTTCAAATTCTCTTCACTCACTCCAAAGTGTTTCAAGGCAGAAGAAACACCCGACAAATCATGAGGTCCACTCAAGCTTGCATGCAGCATTGATGGGGTTGCTACCGAGCCTAGCACAATCATGCCTCCGGTTTTTAAAAAGTTACGTCTATCCATAATAATGTTATTTTTCAGTTACTCAACTATTTATGGTTCACTTTACTCATCTTTAGTAATCAGGCTTTCCAATTCTTCGGCATTCAGTCGAAGATAGAATTGTCCCCGATATGCCACCGAGATAGACCCTGTCTCTTCGGAGACAATAATGGCATGCGCATCAGAATGTTGGCAAATTCCCATTGCCGCACGGTGGCGTAAACCCAGTTCCTTAGGAATATCCAAATTATGCGAAACCGGCAAGATACATCCTGCTGCCTTTATTTTTCTCTTTCCTATAATCACTGCACCATCATGTAACGGGCTATTTTTGAAAAAGATATTTTCAATCAGTCTTTGATTAATATCCGCATTGATCATTTCTCCGGAACGCAACACATCATCCAGCGGTATGTTATGCTCCATCACAATCAGTGCCCCGATCTTCTGTTTACTCATGCTGATACAAGCCATTACGATTGGCATAATGTCATCGTGATCTAAAGTTTCTTTCTTGCTTCCCATCAGAAAACGCACCAGTATACTTGCTCGTTGGTGCGAACCCAATGTTAGCAAAAAGCGACGAATCTCATCTTGAAACAGCACGATGAGTGCCAACACACCTACACTGACCAACTTATCAAAGATGGAGCCCAGCAGACGCATTTCAAGTACTTGAGACACCACTAGCCAGATGAGAATAAAGACCAGAATGCCCGTAAACACATTAATGGAACCCGACGCCTTCATCAACTTGTATGTGTAATACAGCAACAAAGCAACGGATAGTATGTCGATAAAATCTTTTATTCCAAACTCAAAAAACATAGTTCTTATTTATAATTTAAAAGTATCCTCTTCTGTTATTTCTCGAAAGAATGCACGTAGCCAACCATTTTAACCGCTTCTACCGCCTGCTTTACATCATGCACACGTAAGATATCGGCCCCCTTCATCAGTGCGATAGTGTTAAGGGCAGTTGTTCCGTTTAATGCTTCTTCCGAAGGTACGTTCAGCAAGTGAGTAATCATCGACTTCCGCGAAACACCAACCAGCAGAGGAAGTTCAAATATTCTGAAATCGTCGAGGCACCCCATCAGTTCATAGTTCTGTTCAAGTGTTTTCCCAAAGCCAAAGCCGGGGTCAAGAATGATGTCATTCATTCCTAGCTCTCTCAATTGTTCCACCTTTCTTGCAAAATACAGGAACACCTCTTTTATCAGATTATCATAATGAGGGGCTTTCTGCATATTTTGAGGAGTTCCCTGCATATGCATCATTATATAAGGTACATTCAACTTTGCCACAGTATCGAACATGTGTTTGTCCATCTCTCCGGCAGCGATGTCATTAATAATGGCTACTCCATATTCTTTCACACACCATTCTGCCACGTCGGCCCGAAAGGTATCTACTGATATCACCGCGTCCGGATGATTACGATGAATAATCCCGAGTCCCGTCTGCAAGCGTTTCATCTCTTCTTCAGGAGAAATATGTTCGGCATTGGGCCGTGAAGAATAGGCCCCGATATCAATGATTGACGCACCTTCATCAAGTATTTGTTGAGCACGTGTAGCTATTTCGGTTTCTGTCTGCTTGCGACTATCTGCGTAGAACGAATCGGGGGTTACGTTGAGAATACCCATTACCTGAGGAACAGATAGATCGAGTAAACGTCCATTTACATTAATATATTTAGGGAAAGATGACTTCATTATGTATGAATTTGGAGATTGAGTATTGCAAAAATACAGATTATTCTCGTATAAACTTATTCATATATAAAAAAGTTACGACCTAAAAGAATATCACGTATATTTGTCCCCGTGTAAAAAAAACAAAGAAATGGATATTTCAGCTCTATACCAAGTTTTCCTAAACTGTTGCGGTGTAACGACAGATAGCCGTCACTGCCCTGCAGGCTCACTATTCATTGCCCTCAAGGGCGAGTCGTTTAATGGCAATGCCTTTGCTGCTCAAGCCCTCAAAGACGGATGTGCGTACGTAGTAATTGACGAGTCACAATATGCTGTTGCCGAAGATAAACGATTCATCGTAGTAGATGATTGCCTGAGCACTCTGCAACAATTGGCCAATTTTCATCGCCGCCGACTAGCCACGAAAGTTATTGGCATCACAGGAACGAACGGAAAAACGACTACGAAAGAATTGATTGCCGCTGTATTACTAAAATCGCACAATGTGCTCTACACCCAAGGCAATCTGAATAATCACATCGGTGTACCGCTAACTTTGCTGCAACTTACCTCCGAGCACGACTTAGCTGTTATTGAGATGGGTGCCAACCATCCCGGAGAGATTAAAACTTTAGTTCATATTGCCGAACCTGACTATGGAATCATTACCAATGTAGGTAAAGCGCATCTGGAAGGTTTTGGTTCTTTTGAAGGAGTGATAAAGACAAAGGGAGAGTTGTATGACTATCTGCGAGAAAAAGGAGATTCAACTATATTCATTCACCATGACAATCCTTTCCTGATGGATATTGCTAAAGGAGTGAACTTAATCCCTTATGGAAGTGATAATGCTCTTTATGTGAACGGGAAGGTTACAGGAAATTCGCCTTACCTTGTTTTTGAATGGAAAGCGGGTGTCAATGGTGAATATCACAAAGTAGAGACACAACTCATCGGTGAATATAACTTCTCAAACGCATTGGCTGCGGTCACCATCGGGAGGTATTTCGGAGTGGAACCTCAGAAAATAGACGAAGCTCTTGCAGGATATGTGCCACAAAACAACCGTTCGCAATTAAAAAAGACTGAAGACAACACCCTTATTATTGATGCATACAATGCAAATCCCACTAGTATGATGGCTGCTCTTCAAAACTTCCACAATATGAAAGCCGAACACAAGATGCTTCTGTTGGGAGAAATGCGGGAATTGGGTGCCGATAGCATAAACGAACATCAGAAGATAGTAGACTATATTAATGAATGCAACTTTGAAGAAGTGATTCTCGTCGGTGCCCAGTTTGCTACTACAAAGCACTCTTACAAGTGTTATGACAATGTAGACGAAGTGATTAGAACATTTCAAGAGAACAAACCTAAAGGATATACGATCTTGGTGAAAGGATCTAACGGGACAAAGCTGAGCAAAGTATTAAATGATTTATAATAGATAAGTATTAAACGAGAATGGAGTTATTACATGAGTTCTGGAGCTTATTCCTTAATTTACTAAGAGATACAGGTGGCACATTGGACATGTGGGTAACAGAATACGGGTTATGGGTTTATGCCATCTTATTTATAATAATCTTCTGTGAAACGGGTCTGGTTGTAACTCCTTTCCTCCCAGGTGACTCATTACTCTTTTTAGGTGGTGCTATAGCAGTACGTCCTGATAATCCGTTGAATCTTTATCTGCTTATCATCATTCTGATATTCTCGGCCATACTTGGAGACGCAATGAACTACACTATCGGCCGCCTTTTTGGAGAAAAACTATTTAGCAATCCACATTCCAAAATATTTAAGCAAGAGTATCTGGATAAAACAAACCACTTTTATGAGAGACATGGAGGTAAAACAATTATCCTTGCCCGCTTTGTCCCCATCGTCCGTACATTTGCACCGTTTGTAGCGGGTATGAGCAAGATGACTTACAAGCATTTCTTCTCATTTAATGTGATAGGAAGTATCGCTTGGATTTCTATTTTCTGTGCATTAGGAGCACTCATCGGACGGTTAGAGTGGGTAGAAAAGAATTTAGACAAGGTTGTTCTCCTTATTGTTTTTGTTTCCATTCTGCCGGCAATATACGAGGTCGCAAAGGCCAAGTCTAAACCGAAGTCGGACAATATATAAAAAAAATAGCTGTATTGAGAACAATTCTCAATACAGCTATCTCTTATGAAACCTGATTGCTATGAGCTTATTTGTCCATCTGAAAGCGTTTAGGAAGTTCTATCATTTTTCCATTCAATGCTCCTGCACGGTTCACAGCGCCACTTAATGCCTTCGGAGTAAAAGAGAGAGCTCTTGTTTTTTTTGCAGAGACATTACCAGTAATCACTTCTAAGGCTTTAGCTAAAAGAGGTTCAGCTTCATCTCCCATCGAGTAACCATCAAAAAAATTATCTACTACTCCATATTTTGGCGTAAAACCATTAGGCATGCACGGTGTGTCACCATTCTTATCGGAATATCGATAGACCATTGCATATATTCCCCAATTGTCAAGAGCCTTATCTGGACTTTCATATACCATATCTGGCGTAAAGACAATGCCGCCACAATATTTACCGGCAGTTTGCGCACCGATGGTTTGCACAGACATATTATATGGTAAAAGTCCTGTAATGGTCGCTTCAGAAGCCGATGCAGTATAACCTGACACCAATACGTACAAATTAATCCCATTCAAGTTAGCATCTTTAACGGAAAGAGTTTCAGTTACTCCTTCCTCATTCTCATAACTAAAATTATACTTAAAATATTCGTTCAAATCTTCTCCTTTCGATTCCCAATATTTAGAATATGTATCATTCCACGTCTGTTTCAAATAGATATTATCTCCAGAAGCGACAATGTCCTGTGGTGCCAGCATGCTACTTAATATCTGAGCCGTAAGTGAGTAGCCTCCTCCGTTATAACGTAAATCAAGTACCATATCAGTCACTCCGGCGTCCTTGAAAGACTTAAAGACTTCAAGCAACTTTGCGTGTGATTTCAAAACATAGTCCGTGTAGAACAAGTAACCAACTTTATGTGTCCCTTTATCTATTATCTTATATATATTAACAGGATCTTGATACATATCCACTGCAGTTAGAGATATCGTTTTACCATTAGGGCTGATAACAGTACCACTCAAAGTAGCCATACCAAGATCAATAGAAGACGAATAAAACAGATTAGTGTAATTGCTTGTCGTAATATTAGCCCCATTCATCTGTTGAATGATATCACCCCGTTTCAACCCGGCCTTCTCAGCCGGAGTACCGGGATAAACGAACTGAACAACAGCAAAACAATCTGTTTCAGAATCACTAAAAAGATATAAACCAAGCGAATAGCCAAAAGAAGTGCCTTCACCGGCAAAATTATCACTCAGACCAGCAACGTCATCTGTCAGAGTAGTCCAATGGTCGGCCGAATATTTAATTCTTTCTACCATAGAAATCGGATCTGCCTCCGTCTTGACATTAACTGTTGGAATCTCAGAGCTCCATAAATAAACATCTTGTAGTACATCGAGTGCAAATTGATTGATCTTTTGTGTCGCTATAGGAACGGCATCTTCTATCGGATCATCCTCTTTTTTACAACTACTTAAAAATGTAACACTTGCCAGAACAGACAATATAGCAAGCAATTTCCATTGATTTTTCTTCATATTTTCAATTATTAGTTTAGTTCCTAAGCAAATTTACGCCCTCTTCAATATCCACGGACGAACAATGTAATACGCCACTAGACTAGCCAGTACGGCTCCTGTAGAGTTAGCCGTAAAATCGAGCCAGTCGCCGCCACGATAGGTCGTGCAATAAGCCTGAAGCAGTTCCACACATCCGCTAAAAAGGATAGGACAAAGAAGAGCTCCCACCCATCCATGCCACATTGGAGCAGCATCTTTTCGGTGAGTACGCAAGAATTCGAGCCACAACATGCCCGACATGCCAAAATACATACAAAGATGTACTACCTTATCAAAATAAGGAATCTTGCTTAGTTCGGTGGAAGGTGGCTTAAAAAAGGACAAATAAATCACTATCAAAATAATGGAAAGCGATACAGGATATCTTTTTATATAACGAAACATAGGCTAAGTTTATTGACTTATAGAGTACAAAAATAAGAAACATTTTCTATATTTGCAGCTAATTTAGGCTTATAATATCGAATAATAAGACAAAATAGAAGAAAAGATGAAAAACGACAGGGCCAATTTCGGGAGCAAAATGGGCGTAATACTGGCTTCTGCCGGATCGGCAGTGGGATTAGGTAATATTTGGAGATTCCCTTATGAAACGGGAAACCATGGAGGTGCTGCCTTTATATTGGTCTATTTAGGATGTGTCATCCTTCTGGGACTTCCTATTATGATAGCAGAGTTTCTTATCGGCAGACATTCACGTGCTAACACAGCGGGAGCATTCCAAATACTGGCTCCGGGAACTCATTGGCGTTGGATAGGACGCATGGGAGTTTTGGCGGGCCTGTTGATTCTTAGTTATTATTCTGTTGTGGCCGGATGGACATTAGAGTACATTACGGAAGCTGTGACAAATCGCTTTGCGGACAAATCGCCCAATGATTTCGTCGTTTCTTTTCAAAGTTTCTCTTCCAACCCTTGGAAACCAATCCTCTGGCTCATCATATTTCTACTAGCCACTCACTTTATTATAGTAAAAGGTGTGGAGAAAGGCATCGAAAAGTCCTCAAAAATAATGATGCCCATGCTGTTTATACTTCTTTTAGTATTGGTAGCTTGCTCTGTTACTCTTCCGGGTGCCGAAAGAGGCATTGAATTTCTCCTAAAGCCCGATTTCAGTAAAGTAGATAGCAGTGTATTTCTCGGGGCAATGGGACAGGCATTCTTCTCTCTCAGTCTTGGTATGGGATGTTTATGCACGTATGCGTCTTACTTCGGCAAAGATACCAACCTAACGAAGACGGCTCTCAGTGTGGGTATTATCGACACCATCGTGGCTGTACTCGCAGGCTTCATCATTTTCCCGGCAGCTTTTTCTGTTGGTATACAACCTGACGCAGGGCCAAGCTTGATCTTTATCACCCTACCAAATGTTTTTCAACAAGCGTTCAGTGGTATACCTGCACTGGCTTATCTCTTCTCTGTTCTGTTCTACGTACTACTAGCTGTAGCCGCACTTACCTCCACCATATCACTACATGAGGTGGTCACAGCCTATCTGCACGAAGAATATCATTTTACCCGCGGCAAGGCTGCAAGGATCGTTACGGCTTGCTGTATCTTCTTTGGCATCTTTTGCTCGCTCTCACTTGGTGTAGCAAAAGGCTATATGCTTTTCGGATTGGGAATCTTTGATCTCTTCGACTTTGTAACGGCTAAGATCATGCTTCCGATCGGAGGATTATTTATCTCTATATTCACAGGATGGTACCTCGACAAAAAGATTGTATGGGAAGAAGTCAGCAACAGCGGCTCGCTGAGGACACCTTTCTATAAGTTATTCATCTTTATACTCAAATTTATCGCCCCAATAGCCATTTCGTTCATCTTCATCAACGAACTCGGATTACTAAGGTAAAATCAATATGTGGAAAGATTTTTTCTATTTCTCAGACGGTGAACGTCGGGGAATTATAGTACTTGTTGCATGTATCGCACTTGCAGTTGTATGCGCATTCACCATCTTTGTACACAACGATGAGGCAGCTAGCCCCAAAGAAAACTTTGAGAAAGAGTATGTCGGTTTCATTCATTCATTGAAGAAAAGGGACTACCGGCAGTTTTATGCAAAGTATGCCCACTACCAACCACGTGAAATCCACTTAGCACCCTTTGATCCGAATGTGAGCGACTCCGCAACTTTCGTTCGCTTAGGGTTGCAGCCATGGATGGCACACAACATCATGCACTATCGGGCAAAAGGCGGTAAGTTTCGGAAACCCGAAGAGTTTAAAAAGGTCTATGGCCTCACAGAAGTGCAATACGCCACTCTCCTACCTTATATATATGTCAATGACACATTCCAAAAGAAAGACACCACCGGAATACTCATTAAACGTAACCCGCAGGATTCTCTCAAAGTAATCAAGTATGCAGCCGGAACGATGGTTGATCTTAACCTGAGTGACACCACGGAACTGAAAAAGATTCCCGGCATTGGAGGAGGCATTGCCCGAATGATAGTAGGCTACAGAAAACTACTTGGTGGATTTTACCGAATAGAGCAATTGAGCGAGATTAATCTGAATGTGGAGAAAGTCAGACCTTGGTTTCGTATAGGGAACGATCAAACACGCCGGATAAACCTCAATAAGGCCAGTTTAGAGCGTCTAAAAGCACATCCATACCTGAACTTCTATCAGGCAAAAGTTATTGTGGAACATCGGGAGAAAAACGGCCCGTTAAGAAGCTTGAAACAATTGGCACTGTATAATGAGTTCACTCAAAAAGATTTCGAACGTATCAGTCATTATGTTTGCTTTGAATAAATAGTTCCATCAATCATGTGCACCGTACGGTCGGTAATCTGAGCCAAAGCCTCATCATGAGTCACGATAACAAACGTTTGGCCGAACTTATTGCGCAAGTCAAAGAACAATTGATGAAGTTCCTCCTTATTGCGCGTATCCAAGCTACCCGAAGGTTCATCCGCTAAGATCACGGCAGGATTATTGATCAACGCACGAGCTACCGCCACCCGTTGTTTCTCTCCTCCCGAAAGTTCATTCGGTTTGTGCGAAGCACGTTCTTTGAGTCCCATAAAGTCAAGGATTTCAGAAGCCCTCGTCAGCGATTCCTTGGTAGATACACCAGCAATGAAAGCGGGAATCATTACATTCTCTATAGCTGTAAATTCGGGTAGTAACTGATGAAACTGAAACACGAAACCAATATGGGTATTGCGAAAAGCAGACAACTCTTTCTGCTTCATTCGGCTAACATTGGTCCCATCAATGCTGACAAGTCCGGTGTCAGGCTCATCGAGCGTACCCATGATCTGCAACAATGTTGTTTTCCCCGCGCCACTGGGACCAACAATGCTTACTATTTCTCCCTTGCCAATCTCCATATCAATACCCTTGAGCACTTGCAGAGACCCAAAACTTTTGGTAATTCCTTCTAATTTTATCACTTTCGCCTATTTAAAATTAAACATCAATTCTTCTTAAACCATTTATAAAACCATCGGCCTACATTCTCATAATGCTGCGACTCATTAGGATGTCCCAAATCAGAGAATGAAACCATTGTTTCTTGCGGATCCCCATATTGGTCGGGAAACAGAAGCATAAGACTATTATTATTAAAATATTTACTGATCTGCATCGGAAGAGCTTCAAACAAAGGATTATAAGAAATAGAACCTCGACGGGCACTGACAATAACCAGCAAATGATCATAATTAACCTGCTTGGTTAACAACAAGAGATCATCCCAGTCGGTTAATTCCGAAAATTCAACCCGCACACCCTTATGCTGTTTTTTTACATAACCGCCGACATAAGGCAACGTATCCGGGTGAGCAAAAAAATGTAATCGACACCCCAATTGTCCCGCCATCCGACAGAGCCTCTCCAGCCATTTTAAAAAGCCCACTTCATACTCAGCTTTGGCCGGAACCGCCACAATGATGCGGCGCAATGTGTTTGCAGGCATCAGACACTTTACAATCAATACTTGTCGATGCATACCTTTTAACAAATTCACCGTTAAAACACCAAAGAAAGAATCTACCAACGTGGCTTTACGATGCAACCCTAGTATCACCTCAGAAGCATTATATTCTTTCAAAGTATGTATGATACCTGATGCTATATTTTGATCAAATCGAGTAACCATATTTACAGTTACATCCGCAGCAGCACCTAGCGTAGCAGTCTGCTCTAACATTTTCTTTCCTTGTGCCAGAAGAGCTTCAGAAGCATTACCGTCGTTAATTACATTCAAAGCCATTATTCCGTCTTTCCGTTTAGGCTCTTTCATCAGCAGAGCCATGCTCACCAGACTTCTGATCGTATCGGGATTAGCTACGGAAATCAGAATATTTTCCTCTTCCTTCGACTTCTCTTCAGTCATGCCACATTCCTCACCTAAAGCAATCTTTCGGGCAGTACGTTCTGTAATGATAGAACTGATTATACACGTAAAAAGTATCATCATCACCGTTCCGTTCAAGACATCGTTATTAAGCAAAGGTACCCCGGGAGAAATCTCAATCTTATTGCCGATAAGCACTGCTGCAAGTGTTGCTGCAGCTTGCGCGTTACTTAAGCCAAACATCATAGCACGTTCGTTAGCATGCATCCCAAAAGTTTTCTGAGTTAGCCAAGCCGCAAGCCATTTGCTTAAGGTAGCAACTATTGTCATCACCAAAGCTACCTTCAAAGCTTCACCCCCGAGGAAAAATGCACGAACATCAATAATCATTCCCACCCCAATAAGGAAATAAGGAATAAACAATGCATTACCCACAAACTCAAGCCTATTCATTAAAGGAGATACATGAGGCACTAATCGATTTAGGACAAGTCCCACCATAAAAGCGCCCAAGATTCCTTCGAGTCCGGCTAGATCGAGCAAACCACCACCTAAAAACATCATAGCCAAAACAAAAATAAATTGCATGATGTTATCTTCATATTTACGGAAGAACCAACGACTAATGCGAGGAAAGAAATAAATAATTAAAAAGCCGACAAACAACACTTTCACAATAAGCGACAACCAGAAGAAACCGTCCACGATTCCCTTATAACTACCCGCAATAACAGCCAGTATCAAAAGCGCCAGAACAACAGTAATTGCCGTGCCTCCAATAGTAATACTTACACTGCGAAGACGCGACAAGCCATAACGACTAATGATAGGATAAGCAATCAGCGTGTGAGATGCATACATACTTGCCAAAAGCACCGATGTGGTGGTATTATATCCTAAAATGAAGATACTACTCCAAATACCCAAAATCATGGGGATAAGAAAAGTGTATAAGCCAAAGACAACCCCCTTTACACGATTTTTCTTAAAATCCTCCATATCCATCTCGAGTCCGGCAAGAAACATGATGTAGTAAAGTCCCACCTTTCCAAAAAGCTCAAAGCTGCTATCTCGCAAAAGAATATTAAAACCATGCTCACCGATGGCTACACCAGCCAAGATCATGCCTATGATATGCGGAATACGTAAACGCCCAAGCAGAATAGGAGCAAAAAGAATAATGATAAGTACCAAGAGAAACACCCAAGTAGGGTCTGTAATAGGAAATTGTAAACTGAGGTCAAGCCACTTCATTACTCTTGATTTTTAGGATTCTTCCGCAAAATAACGAAAAAGATATCAATTCTCTGCTTATCATAGCTTATAATCTAATGAAATGTTATAATTTTGCAGCCAATTACCTATTCACAAAGAGTAGATGGATAGGAATAAAATTATTCATATAAAACAAAAGAAAAGATGAAAGTAGCTATTGTTGGCGTAAGCGGAGCCGTAGGACAAGAGTTTCTGCGCGTGCTCGATGAGAGAAGTTTCCCGTTGGACGAGTTAGTATTGTTCGGTTCTAAACGTAGTGCCGGAACTAAATACACCTTTGGCGGTAAACAGATCGAAGTCAAACTTCTGCAACACAACGATGACTTTAAAGGGGTTGACATCGCTTTCACCTCTGCCGGTGCAGGAACATCAAAAGAATTTGCCGAAACAATCACCAAATATGGAGCTATAATGATCGACAATTCAAGTGCTTTCCGAATGGATGCAGATATTCCATTGGTTGTTCCGGAAGTAAATGCAGCCGACGCAAAAGATCGTCCTCGCGGCATTATTGCTAATCCTAACTGCACCACCATACAAATGGTAGTAGCTTTGAAAGCGATAGAGCAACTCTCACATATAAAAACCGTTCATGTTTCTACCTACCAAGCCGCCAGTGGTGCAGGAGCAGCAGCAATGGACGAACTATACGAACAATATCGTCAGATTTTAGCCGGTGAAGAAGTAACCGTAGAGAAGTTCGCTTACCAGTTAGCATTCAACCTCATACCTCAAGTAGACGTATTTACAGAAAACGGCTACACCAAGGAAGAGATGAAGATGTTTAACGAGACACGTAAAATCATGCATTCCGACGTAAAAGTTAGTGCAACTTGTGTACGTGTTCCCGCATTGAGAGCACATTCCGAAAGCATCTGGATAGAGACAGAACGCCCGGTATCCATAGAAGAAGCCCGCGAAGCATTTGCCAAAGCAGAAGGCGTGATCCTTCAGGATAATCCTGCCGAAAAAGATTATCCAATGCCCCTCTTCATTGCAGGCAAAGACCCCGTATACGTAGGCCGCATTCGCAAGGACCTGACCAACGAAAACGGACTAACTTTCTGGGTAGTAGGCGATCAAATCAAAAAAGGAGCCGCACTCAACGCAGTGCAGATTGCCGAATATCTGATCAGAGAGAAGAATGTATAGAAGAGAGTTTATTCTCTGATTGCGTTCTAAATATTGAAAAGCCTCGCA
>DBTL01000009.1:0-35935 GCA_002307035.1 Bacteroides sp. UBA1317 | reverse complement strand
TGCGAGGCTTTTCAATATTTAGAACTACTATTTCCAAGAGACAAAACATCTTCAATCATATATACAAACGAAACACTTCATTAAACGAGAATTCACCTTACACAACATGGGGATGTTATTGGATAAAACATCCTCAACTTACCATAAAGAATATCCGGATATTTTAAGTCACAACATGAGGATGTTCTCGGAAGTAATCTAAGCCTTTCAAAAAGAAAAAGTATCATCTTGCCAGTTTTGTCTATATATTCAAGTTCAATATAAGACAAGTACAATCTCTGCAGCACTAAGAAGTATGCTCTTATCTTTTCTCAATAGATCGATAAAATCACACGATTTGTACAAAAAAACAAGGAACAATTTATTGTTTTAGCAGATAGTATAAAAAAAAACTATATATTTGTATCGGAATAAAATACATCTACGGAATGAAACTTATTGCAGAAAGTGGTTCTACGAGGACAGAATGGGCATTAATTGAAGATAATCATCTCATACAACGTGTCTTTACAGAAGGGTTGAATCCTTTTTTTCAAACTCGGAGAGAGATTAGTAGAAGTGTCAGACTTGGCTTGCCTGAGCCTTTCTTTAGAAAAAAACTGGAGCAAGTTTACTTCTATGGTGCTGGATGTAGCTCAAATGAGAAGAAAAATATTTTAGGAGCATCATTAGTAGCTCAATTCAAAACTCCTATCCAAGTAGAAAGCGATCTACTTGCAGCAGCTCGTGGACTATTTAAAGACGAAGCAGGAATTGCCTGCATTCTTGGGACAGGATCAAATTCGTGTTTTTATGATGGAAAAATTATCGCAAAAAACGTAAAAGCGGCCGGCTATATTCTAGGTGATGAAGGCAGTGGCGCCGTATTAGGGAAAACATTTCTATCAGATGCTCTCAAAGGATTAGCACCCAAAGATATTACGAACGATTTTTATGAGAAATTTCGCATCAACGCCAATGATGTGATGGAATCTGTTTATAATCGCCCTTTTCCTAATCGTTTTTTAGCTACCATCTCCTATTTTTTGGCTGACTATTTAGACAATGATTATGTGTATAGCATGCTTACTGAAAATTTACGTAGCTTCTTCACGCGCAGTGTATGCCAATACGATTACAAAAGTTACCCTATTCGTTTTGTTGGTTCGGTGGCATATAGCTATTCAGAAGTATTGTGCGATATAGCCAGCGAGTTTGGCATCAAACTCGAAGTTATTGAGGAGACTCCAATGTCCGGACTAATAGAATTTCACTCTATGAATATCGAAGAAGCCTAAAGCGACATACTATCGCGCTTTTCAGTATGTTTATTTCTATTAAAAAAAAAGGTCAAAAGGCCTGAGTGGTGAAAATAAATAGTTATTATTTAAATAAATAAAATATAGGTCTATAAAATAAAATTATAGGTTATCTTTGCTAATGGAAAAACGCAAGCTTCATTTACCTTTGTTAAAACTGAGATACTCTTTTAAAACAACCAACAAGTAGAAAGAATAAATAGATGCATCCTAATATATCGATTCAGTTTTAATTAGAGAATAAGAAAATCAGTATTAAACCTTTAAAATTCAGGCTTATGATGAATAAATCCTATCACAAAGAACAAGTTTAGATTTATCAATCTAAACTTCTATCAAGACCTAGTTATCCCCAATTATCAACAATTAAAGAACAATCTACGTATGAATAAAAGTCAAACAATGCTAAAATAAATAGCAAGCATGGACAAACTTATTAAGAAGAAAAAAGCAATACAGTTGTTATCTGGTAAATACTAAAGTCTAACTCTAAAGATATTACCTAAATAACAAAAGCACCCGATTACTAATAATCTTTAGCAATCAAAAAATATCTCGTAAAGAAGCCAAAAACCGTCTGTAGTGAAGGGGTTTTTGCCTTAATCTGACAAAAGCATTCATTCGACTAAAAAAGCAAATGAAAGCCTCTCTCAATATAACCTTTTATATACAATATATATTCACAAATAAATCTAAACTCACATAAATATGAGAAAAAAATTAGCTTTATCATCAACAGGGCTACTAGCGATATTGATGCTTTTTGCGTCCCCATTACCCCTAGCAGCAAAAACAAACACTCCACCTGATTCATATTCAGCCCAACAACCCACAAAAAAAAGAAGTGGTAAGGTAGTCGACCCTAAAGGAGAAGCGATTATCGGGGCAAACATTATGGTGAAAGGAACAAGTATGGGCACAATTACCGATATCGACGGACACTTTAACATCAATGCGGCAGATAAAGACCAGCTAAAAGTATCTTATATCGGATATACAACTAAAATAATTACCGTAGGCAATAGCGCAGCAATAAACATTACTCTAGAAGAAGACTCACGTTCTCTGGATGAGGTTGTAGTTACTGCCGAATTTGGAATGAAACGCGTCGCCCGCACCATTGGGTCATCTGTACAAAATGTGAAAGCAAGTGACATTATCGAATCTGGACGCGACAATTTTATTTCCGCATTGCAAGGACGAATCTCTGGCATGACAGTGACATCAACAGGAGGAGCTCCAGGCTCATCAACGACCGTTGTTTTAAGAAGCATCACTTCCATCTCAGGAAATAACCAGCCACTTTATGTTGTCGACGGCATCCCTATGAACAATTCGACTTTTGACCCAACCAACTTTGCAGGGGACTCATTTTCAACAAGGAATCTCGATTTTGCTTCGCGCGGAAACGATTTCAACCCAGAAGACATAGAGTCCATGACAGTCTTAAAAGGAGCTGCTGCTGCTGCTCTTTATGGCTCAGATGCCTCCAATGGAGCTATAATCATAACGACTAAAAAAGGACAAGCTGGCAAAGGAAAAGTCTCATACAGCAATATGTTCAGATGGGATACTGCATACGGATATCCAGATATGCAAACAAAATATGCCAATGGTGCCTATGGCACGACTAATTATTATTATACCAGCCGCTATGGGGGACTATATACTGAAGGCACAAATTTGTATAATAATATAGATGCTGTAATGCAAACCGGATTTACATCCAAGCACAACGTATCTGTAGAAGGAGGATCAGAAAAAGCAACTTTACGAGCCGCCGCTTCATTCTTAGAGCAAACTGGAGTAATAAAGAAAACGGACTATTCGCGTATGAATATCACCCTATCAGGTAAAGCCGAAATCACTAAATGGTTAAGATTTGAAGCCTCCATGCAGTATACTTCCACAACAAACAATAAAGCCTTACGCGGAACTGACGGCCCATTATATTTAGCGATGAAGTGGCCACAAGTTGACAATATGTCTAACTATCTAGACGCCGATGGTTCACTCATGCGCATGCCAGATTACTATACTGATACAGACCTCCTAAATCCTTTATATGGTCTTAACAAAAATAAATTTTACGACGAGTCTGACCGTTTTATTTCAAATGCAGCAGTAATAATAACGCCACTTAAAAACACATTTATAAGGGCTCAAGTAGGATGGGATATTGGAACACAAACATTCGAAACATCGACACATCCATACTATTATGACAACAATGCCGGTTCTGGTTCTTATAACCTATCCAAGTCGAATTTTTCAGACCCTACATTAAATATACTTGCAGGATATAACAATGATTTTTTCAACAAGAAAGTAACCTTTTCAGCACAAGTTGGCTATCACCAAGTAGAAAATGGCGTAACAAGATTATCTACTTATGGCTCTAATTTTTCAGTAGTAGATTTCCAATCCATTAACAATTGTGATGCCTCTACCATTACCTCTGAGAAAACAACGACGAAACGCAGGATACAAGCCATTTCGGGGCAAGCAGAATTTGGGTACAACAACATGGCTTTCATTACTCTTCGTGCACGAAATGACTGGTCATCAACATTACCTAAAGCTAATAACTCATATTTTTATCCAGCAATAGAAGGAGCATTCATTCCTACAGAATTATCATTTCTAAAAGAGAACAAATACATCGATTATTTAAAAATACGTGGCTCTATCGCACAAGTTGGTAAAGATGCCGGTCCAAATGAAATTGACCCTCAATTAGAAGCAACAGGTTTAACAGGAGGAGGATACAGATATGGATATACGGGCCCAAATAAAAATCTAAAACCAGAGATGACTACTTCAAAAGAAATCGGTTTCGAAGGACGTTTCTTGGACAATAGAGTAAACATCGATTTCACTTATTTTTGGACACATTGTGCTGATCAGATTGTAAAAGGATTCCGCCTAAGTTATGCCACAGGCTTCGTGCTTAACAATATGAATGTCGGAACATTCAATACAGAAGGATGGGAAGCACATATTGATGCTGATATTATTCGCAAATCAAACGGATTTCGATGGAACGTCGGAGTAAATGCCTCTAGCACAAAATCAAAAGTTGTTTATTTACCAGAGAATGTTAGCGAATATTATAATGCTTACACTTGGAATTCAGGAAACATTCGCAATGGTATTATGGTCGGACATTCCGTGACAACTCTCACAGGGTTAGCGTATACACGCAATGATGCAGGAGATATATTGATAGATCCTACAACAGGGCTTCCATTAAAAAATAGCACATGGAGTGTCATTGGAGATCGTGAACCAAAACTACGTTTTGGATTTACTACAAGCTTGAATTACAAAGGAATGCGCTTGTCTGCAATGTTCTCCGGCAGATATAAGGCCACAGTTGTTAATGGAACAAAACGCTCTATGATGGAAACTGGGACTAGTTGGGAATCAGTCAATTTGCGAGAACGCGGGCCTGTTATTTTTAAAGGAGTTTTAAAGGATGGCAACCAAAACACCACCACCCCCACTCAAAATAACATCAGCGTTTCATATCAAACTTATGGATCATCAATTTATACTGGAGGAGATGAAGACTGGCTTGAAAAAGGCGTTAATTATTTACGTCTACAAGAACTTCGTATGTCATATACGCTCCCTAGTAATTTGCTAAAAAAGAGCTTAATCTCAAATGCAAACATATATATAGCAGGAAACGATTTACTAACTTGGACAAATTATTCCGGAATAGACGCTGTAGGTAACACTGTATCAGCAGCAGCTGGCGGTACGGGAGGAGAGGGATATGATGTATGGTCACTACCAAATCCTCGAGGAATATCTTTTGGAATAAATCTAACTTTTAGATGATATAATAAAAAATATAGAATCATTATGAAAAAAAGATCAATTACCACATTATTAATAATAATGTCACTTCTATTTATAGGCACAAGTTGTGACGATTATCTTGATGTCAATGAGAATGTAGACGCGCCAGATTACGTAGAAGGCTATCTATACCTAGCAGGCATCACCCAGGAATATCAAGGTATGTATTGGGATATACGCGCAACAGGACCTCTTACTCAAATGATGGGAACAACGTCTTATACAACTTTTGCTCAGAACTATTATTCGGAAGGAAGTGATAATGGAGGAGAAATATGGCGTGTCATATATTGGCTTCAAGGAATGAATTTAGAGAACATGATTAATCAATCAATAGAAGCCGAGGAGTGGACCTTAGCAGGCATTGGATATGCCATAAAAGCATATTCATGGGATCAGTTAACTAAATATCACTGTGATCTTCCTATGACACAAGCTTTTGTAGAAGGCTTATTATCACATGACTATGACTATCAAGAGGCAATCTATCCACAAGTACGCGAATGGGCATATCTAGCTGTTGAATATCTAGAAAAAGAGGATAGCAATAGTTATGGGACTAAGATTAGCTCCAACGATTATATTTATTTTGGAGATAAAGCCAAATGGATCAAATTTGCATATGGAGTTATAGTCAGTAATTTGGCTTCTTTATCAAACAAAGAGAATTTCACGACCGACTATGCGCAAGAGCTTATTGAATGTGCTAACAAATCACTAGAATCATCAGACGATGATGCAACTGTTACTGTTGCTGGTGGCTCTGAAGATGCAGCATACGCCGCATATAATAACTATTGGGGAGTATATAGAGGTAATCTCTCACGGTCATATTTTCAACACGAATATGCAGTCCAAGTTTTCACAGGCAGCGTTCCTGTATACGATGAAAGTACTGGAGAGAAAACAAGTGTAGAAGGAAATAGTTATTATCCATATCAACTTGCTGATCAACAAATTATCTGTGATACCCTCGTCAATGTAACAGGACATTATGATCCACGAGTTGCTGTTAAGTTAGCAACAACCGACGATCCTTATTATGAAAATATAGATAATTCTGACAGCATCAAAGCCTATAAATATTATGGCGGATCATTTACGAGTACAAGTGGTCCCATTGGAACAGCGCCTTCATATTATGGCCGTAATGCAACTTCAACATATACTGGTACCCCTAACGATGGTAAGGGTAAATGGTTATATCGAGATGATGCTCCGTATATACTAATGACGTGTGCACAGATCAAATTCTGTCTAGCAGAAGCTTATTGGAAATTAGGAGATACAGAAAATGCATTCGAAGCGTTTAAAGATGGAGTTGAAGCAGATATGGATTTCACGGCCAACTACATAGATGCTGGCACCAAAGGCTCTGCAGTAGGAGGAGATAAAATCACAAAAGCTGTATTCCAGACATTGGCATCCCAATATATAGCTGGCCCCTACGTCACTGGTTTGTCACTTTCTGATTTTTCCCTTTCACACATTATGATGCAAAAATGGGTAGCGCTATACCCATGGGGAGCACAAGAAGCGTGGGTCGATATGCGCAAATACCACTACGATATTAATTACAGCGGAGAATACCCTTCTTTAAATGACGGTTGGGACCTTACTATGATTGACCAAAAATGGGACACAGATGAGACCAAAATATATAAAGGTCTATACTTAGCACCTGCTCAAGTGCAGAATCGTAAAAGTACATATAATACAAATAACGAAGGATCTCCCTGCTATCGTATTCGGCCTCGCTACAACTCGGAATATATGTGGAATAAGGCTTCATTAGGATCTCTGGTTCCAATATCTGGAACTGCAGCCAACTACCAATGCTCTATTCCCTGGTTTGCCTATCCAGGAGATTTGCCAACGACTAACGAATAATGCATATGAGTAATAAATAAATTAAAAAGATAGAACAATGAAAATCCTAGATTATATAAAATTGATTGTAGTGGTAGCTCTAGTCACATCATGTGATAAGAACGAAGTTGAATATAATGCCACCACAATTGATTCAGATTTGGCCGAATTTCAGTTACACTACTTTGTCCCTGTAACTGCAACTTCATCGAATTATATTTACCAAGTTGACATAAATGATGAAGTCTATGCAAATAGTACAGCCCCACTTTCAACCTATAATGCCATCCCAAACGGAAGCGTTGGACGTTTTTACACTGTCACCCCTGGCACTGTGAACATAAAATTATATCAAAGCACTTCTTTAAATCTAGTATATAACCAAGACGTGACTCTGACTGAAGGTAAACAGAATATTTTTGTTTATGATTTCAATCAACCACCAATAGTCTTTGATAATGGATATCCTTATACTTCCAATACAACCGAAGATACAGACTCAACTTGTTATGTAAAATTCTACAATTTTCTATACGAGAGTGCGGGAATTGCATACAGTGGCAAATTACAATATCAATATGTAGACCCAAGTACAAGTGAGCTTGTAAATATAGGCAATCCCGTCGCATTTGGTGAAACCACTGACTGGCAACCTGTTAAAATTATTAAAAGTCTTTATAATTCTAGCGGATACTGCACAATATACTACAAAATAAAGACGGTAGATGACAATGGTATAATAGGAGACGACCTACAATTGTGGAATTCAAGTGGAGTATACAAAAGTTATTCAGATTATTGGGTAGGATATATTGGACGACGATACCATCATATAATAGGGGGAATGCGTTCAGCCAAACCCGTTGCTTCAGTAAGGCAATTCACTGCTCTTTAGAAAACTAGAAGATGAAAGAAGTTATTCCAAGTACGAAAAGGCAACTTCTTTCATCTTTCTTAAAATTGAAGAATATCCCAAATAGAAACAATCACCTCCTCTTCTATTTAAATAAATATAAACATTCCAACAAATCCTTGCAAGTATTAGCAAATTAATAAACATATATTAGAAATAATGTGAATAGATGTTCCTGATATTAAAATATATGCTACCTTTGTTGGCATAGCACTCCTCTAATAACGCTAATTTATGAAAACGATTCTACTTATAGCTATTTTATTGTGCGGTTCAACATGCATGAATGCACAACCAAAGGAAGAGAATTCTGTTATTGTCGGCGCTGAACTGACAAAAGAATACTTCCCGATTTTGAAGAATAAACGAATTGCCGTGTTCTCTAATCATACTGGTATGATAGGCAATAAGCACACTCTGGATGTGTTGTTGGAAAATAAGTTCAATGTAGTTGCTATTTTCTCTCCGGAACATGGATTCCGTGGAAATGCAGATGCAGGAGAACATGTTTCAAGTTCAGTTGATGCCAAAACGGGGATACCCATACTTTCTTTATATGACGGAAAGGCTGGAAAGCCAAGCGAAGAATCTATGCGCAAATTTGATATATTAATTGTAGATATACAAGATGTCGGCTTACGATTCTATACGTATTATATATCTATGGTGAAACTAATGGATGCTTGTGCAGAATATAATCGTAAGATGCTAATTTTAGATCGCCCCAATCCCAACGGCCACTATGTAGACGGACCGATACTTGATATGAAATATAAATCAGGGGTGGGATGGCTCCCTATTCCCATTGTGCATGGCATGACTTTAGGCGAACTCGCCTTAATGGTAAATGGAGAGAAATGGCTCCCCGCATCAAGAGTCTGTGATGTAACAGTAATCAAATGCAAAAATTATACACACCAAACATTATATAAGCTTCCTATTCCTCCATCACCTAACTTACCTAACATGAAGGCAGTTTATCTTTATCCATCGACCTGCTTTTTCGAAGCAACCCCTGTTAGTTTAGGTAGAGGAACTTCTCTCCCATTCCAGATTTATGGACACCCCAATATGACAGGATACAACTACAACTTCACACCTAAAAGTATTCCGGGTGCAAAAAATCCTCCTCAGCTCGGAAAGTTATGCCATGGTGTAAATTTAAGCGGACTTTCTGATAAAGAAATATGGGAAAAAGGCGTAGATTTGAGCTACATTATTGATGCCTACAGAAATCTTAACATGGGTAGCCATTTCTTTCGCCAGTCTTTTGAGTTGTTGGTCGGTACGGATTATGTACGAAAGATGATTGAAGAAGGAAAGGATGCAAAGGAGATCAAGGTAATGTGGAAAGGCGATGTAGAAAAGTTTAAGGTACAGCGTAGGCCATACCTGTTATATGCAGAATGACGCACTAGATCTTACGAATTGCAAACGAGAGAAAAACGAATTTATTAATCACTGAGTACTAATAAAAAGTATACTTATGAGCCCTGTTTTAGTTTTAATTACGATAGCAGCTTATTTTTTAATTTTATTTTCCATATCCTATGTAGCGGGTAGGAAAGCAGACAATCAAGGGTTCTTTGTTGGAAACCGGAAGTCATCTTGGTATGTGGTAGCCTTTGCGATGATTGGTTCGAGCATATCGGGTGTTACGTTTGTTTCAGTACCGGGAATGGTAGCAACCAGCAACTTTGCATACCTACAGATGGTACTCGGTTTTGTAGCAGGGCAGTTCATTATTGCTTTCGTATTAATACCATTATTCTATAAAATGAATCTTGTTTCCATCTACGAGTACTTGGAGAACAGATTCGGAACATCTTCTTATAAAACAGGAGCCTGGTTTTTCTTTATTTCCAAAATGCTGGGAGCAGCAGTCCGCTTATTCTTAGTATGCCTCACTTTGCAGCTATTGGTCTTCGACCCTTTACAATTACCTTTCATCCTAAATGTGATTGCTACTGTTGCCTTAGTATGGCTATATACTTTTCGTGGCGGAGTGAAATCGTTGATATGGACAGACTCTTTAAAAACATTTTGTTTGATCGTATCGGTAGTATTATGCATTTATTACATATCATACGATCTGAAACTAAGCTTTAGCGGAATGATAACGAGCATTACTAAGAGTGATCTTTCTAAACTATTTTTCTTTGATGATATAAACGATAAACGTTATTTCTTCAAA
This sequence comes from Bacteroides sp. UBA1317, assembly GCA_002307035.1. Classification (GTDB taxonomy): domain Bacteria; phylum Bacteroidota; class Bacteroidia; order Bacteroidales; family Bacteroidaceae; genus Bacteroides. Next base: position 25,794 of record DBTL01000009.1, on the reverse strand, counting down.
CAGTTTCTAGCAGGGATCTTTACGATGATTGCCATGACCGGATTGGATCAGGATATGATGCAACGAAACCTAAGCTGCAAAAACTTCAAAGATTCTCAAAAAAACATGATCACCAGTGGTATATCACAGTTCTTTGTTATTTTACTCTTTCTTATGCTTGGCGTATTGCTATACACATATACAGCTCAAAACGGAATTTCCAATCCAGTTAAGAGTGATGGACTGTTTCCGATGATTGCCACGGGCAATTACTTTCCCATTATTGTAGGCATACTGTTCATTATCGGATTAATCTCTTCAGCATACTCGGCCGCCGGTTCTGCACTGACTGCTCTGACCACCTCTTTTACAGTAGATATACTAGGGACAAAGGGAAAGGCAGAAGGCGAGATCGTTAAAATACGTAAGCGTGTGCACGTAGGTATGGCCGTAGTCATGGGCTTAGTCATCCTTGTTTTCAATATGCTGAACAATACCAGCGTCATAGATGCAGTATATATTTTGGCTAGTTATACTTACGGTCCCATATTAGGGCTGTTCGCATTTGGCATTTTCACTAAAAAACAAGTTCGAGATAAATATATTCCGTTGGTGGCTATCATCTCGCCTATTTTATGCTTCATTTTGCAAAAGAATTCGGAAGCATGGTTCAACGGATATGCGTTTAGCTACGAACTATTGATCTTTAATGCATTATTTACTTTCATCGGCCTCAGCCTAATGATTGTAAAAGACAAAAAATAAATAAATCGCAAAAATCAATTTATAAACTTAACACAATTATGAATTTAAAACGTGCGTCATTTTTATATCTATTAGCTTTCGGTTTGCTCCCACAAGCCATGATTGCACAAGAAGTCTCTACGGAACTGCGGACTAAGATCGGCAATTTTCTTACCGTTACAGCTCGTAAGGAGATTTCTGTTGCCAGGATAAAGATTGATTCTGTTGCCATTGAGAAGAATGAACTCATTCTCTTTGCCAACATTAATTGCTCTTACATCCCATTTCGTGAAGACAATGTGCAGACTATTTATCGTGAAGTACAAGCTCTCCTCCCCCAGGAATTAGCAAAATACAAACTAAAAATCTGCACTGACAAAAAAGCGATTGAAGAGTTTATCCCAATGGCTTTGCGGAGCAAAAAGGATAAAAAAGCAGGTTCTTTTACCAATAAGTCTGATAAACCATTGATTAGCAAACTCTCTGTACCTTACGCCCCCACGAAAGGTTTGCAGAGCAGACACATTGCTTTGTGGCAAAGTCACGGATTTTATTATGAACCTAAACTAACACGTTGGGAGTGGCAGCGAGCCCGCATCTTTCAAACGGTAGAAGATCTCTATACTCAGAGTTTTGTCCTCCCCTACCTTGTTCCAATGCTTGAGAATGCAGGAGCAAACGTATTGCTTCCTCGAGAGAGAGACACTCAGGCGGTGGAGGTTATCATTGATAATGACGGTTGCCGCAATGCATCTGTCTACACCGAAAAGGATGCTGATAAGCAATGGAGTACAGGTAAAGAAACCGGATTTGCCCATTTACGTGATCACTACATCAATTTTGAGAATCCTTTCAAAGAGGGTACTTACCGCTTAACGGAAACAATAAAGAAAGGAAAAGAAAACTTGGCAGAGTGGATTCCTTCTATTCCGAAAGCGGGTAAGTATGCCGTTTATGTGTCTTACAAAACGGTAGAGAATAGTACGGAAGATGCTCTCTACACTGTTTATCACAAGGGTGGCATATCTCAATTCAAAGTCAACCAAACCATGGGCGGTGGCACATGGATTTATCTGGGACATTTTAGTTTCGATGCAGGAAGAAATGATGCTTGCAAAGTGGCATTAAGCAACAAATCGGATAAGTCGGGACGAATGGTCACAGCGGATGCGATTAAGATTGGAGGAGGTTATGGCAACATAGCACGTAGAATAGCCGATGGTGGTATAGCTACTGAAAATACTCGAAGCTCTGATATCACAACTCCGATAACAACCAAGCAGTTGCCTAAAGTAGATTATCCATACGAGACAAGTGGTTATCCAAGATTTACCGAAGGCGCTCGTTATTGGCTCCAATGGGCGGGCATGCCTGATAGTGTCTATTCCGAAAGCCAAGGAAAAAACGACTATACGGACGATTATAAGTCACGTGGATTATGGGTGAACTATTTAGCAGGAGGATCATCTGCCTGTCCTACTGATAAAGGATTAAAAATCCCTGTTGATATGGCTTTTGCCTTTCATTCGGATGCAGGAACTACGATGAACGATTCCATTATCGGTACATTAGGTATTTTCCAAACAGCAGGTTATGACGGAACATTTGCCAATGGAACATCCCGCTATGCATCAAGAGACCTAACCGATTTGATACAGACCAACATTGTGAATGACATTCGCGCTTTGTACGAGCCTAAATGGACACGCCGTGGTATGTGGAATCAATCGTACTTTGAAGCTCGAGTGCCAAAAGTTCCTACCATGTTGTTAGAACTACTGTCTCATCAGAACTTTGCAGATATGCGCTATGGCATTGATCCTCGTTTCCGCTTCACAGTAAGCCGCTCCATATATAAGGGAATGCTCCAGTTTCTCTGTTCGCAATACAAACAAGAATACGTAGTGCAACCATTGCCGGTGGACAATATGAGTATCCGTTTCATCGGAGAAAATGAGATGGAATTGACTTGGCAACCGGTCAATGATCCACTGGAGGCAACAGCTAAAGCTGAAAAGTACATTGTATATACACGCATAGGGGATGGAGATTTTGATAACGGAATAGTCGTTAAACAGAATTCTTATCGCACTGTGGTTCCGGCCGGCGTGGTTTGTAGTTACAAAGTGACTGCCTTAAACAAAGGTGGAGAAAGTTTCCCTTCGGAGGTTCTTTCTACCGGCAGAGCATTCAACTCTAAGGGTACAGTTTTGGTTATCAACGGATTCGACAGAATCAGCGCTCCGGCTGATTTTGTTGCTCCCGCAGATAGTATTGCCGGATTCCTCGATCAATTAGATCACGGAGTTCCTTATAAAGAGGACATCAGTTATATTGGTAGTATGAAAGAGTTCCGCCGTGTCATACCTTGGATGGATGATGATGCATCAGGTTTTGGCGATAGCTATGGAAATTACGAAACGATGGTTATTGCGGGAAATACATTTGATTATCCGGCTGTGCATGGTGCAGCAATCCTCAAAGCCGGTTACTCTTTCGTTTCTTGTAGTGATGAAGCAATAGAGAACAAACATGCCTCCATGAACGATTACCCATCTGTCGATTTGATTTTAGGCAAAGAAAAACAAACGAAGATGGGACGAGGAGGAGTCATTCCAATGGAGTTTAAGACCTTCACACCGGAAATGCAAAAAGCGATTTCGACTTATTCCAAAGCGGGAGGAAATATCTTTGTTTCAGGAGCCTATGTTGCCTCTGATTTATGGGATAATGCTCAAGCAAACAAAGAAGATAAAGCTTTTGCCACTGATATTCTTAAATACAAATGGCGTGTAGGTCAGGCTGCAACAACGGGACAAGTAAAGAGTGTAGCCTCACCATTTGACATGATCAACGGTAAGTACAGTTATTACAATGAATTGAACTCCGATTCTTATGTAGTAGAATCACCCGATGCATTAGAGCCTTCGGCCGAAGGAGCATATACCGTACTTCGATATTCGGAGAACAATCTTAGTGCCGGAATAGCTTATGAGGGAGATTACAAAACATGTGTACTGGGATTTCCCTTCGAATCCATACGCACAAGTGGTGAGAGAGAGCAATTGATGCAATCAATACTTTCTTTCTTTGAGAAACAACGCAAAAAATAAGCAGACTGAATTATGAAAAAAGGATTGATCATATTAGCTCTTTTCTTTGTGGCTTTGTCCGCACTGCTTGCACAACCTTTTCGGTTTGCGCTGGTCACGGATATCCACATCTCTAAAAACCCAACATCCATAGAAGATTTGCAAAACTCTGTCAAGCAGATTAATGCAACTCCGAATATCGATTTTGTGTTGGTTACCGGAGACATCACAGAGGAAGGTGATCGAAATAGTCTGCAAATAGCGCATGATATCCTTAACGGATTAAAAGTGAAATATTATATTATTCTGGGAAATCACGAAACAAAGTGGAGTGAATCAGGCGTCACTGCATTCAGCCATATCTTTGGTGCTGAGCGATTCGAGTTTGAGCACAATGGCTTTTTGTTTCTGGGATTTAACTCAGGCCCCCTTATGCGAATGGCAGATGGGCATGTCTCTCCACAAGATATTACTTGGCTAAAAGAAGAACTCAGCAAAGCAGGAAAAGAGAAACCCGTAATTCTGGCAACACATTATCCGCTACAAGATGGCGACGTGGACAATTGGTTTGATGTGACAGATGCCGTACGACCATACAATATACGTGCTTTCCTCGGAGGACATTATCACAGCAATCGATTCCTTTCCTATGATGGCATACCGGGTATATTAAATCGTTCCAATCTTAGAGCTAAAGACAGCGTCGGAGGATATTCCGTGTACGATGTAACTCCTGATTCCATTATTGTCTATGAACACAAAATTGGTTCCGAGATGAAAGAATGGGCTTCACTGTCACTCCAGAAGAAGTATTATGATGAAAAAGGTGCAAGCAATAAATATCCTGATTTCTCGGTCAACCAAACCTTCTTTCAAGTAAAAGAGTCATGGATTGTTCGTTCCGGAGTCGGTATTTATAGTTCGCCGGCTTATGCAGACAAAAGAGTATATGTGGGAAACGACATGGGTGTGCTGACTTGCTACGAACTGAAGAGCGGAAAGAAGCTCTGGGCTTTTCAATCAGGTAACCGTATCGTAGGAACTCCGGCCGTAGAGAAAGGAGTCGTTGTTTTCGGTTCCGCAGACAAGAACATCTATGGATTGAATGCAAAAAGTGGTAAAGTGATATGGACAGTAAATGCGAACGAACCTGTACTTGGAGCTGTAAGGATTGAAAACGGAGTAGCTTACATCGGTGCCAGTGATCATACTTTTCGTGCAATAGAGGTGAAAACAGGAAAAGTCCGTTGGGCATATGATCAAGTGAAAGGATACATAGAAACTCGTCCCCTTATCGAAGGGAATAAAGTTATTTTTGGTGCATGGGACAATACGTTGTACGCACTCGATAAGACAAACGGAAAAAAATTATGGAAATGGACAGGCGGTTTGACGCGGATGCATTTCTCACCAGCGGCAGTATGGCCGGTTGCTGCATACGGAAAGGTATTCATAACAGATCCTGAGCGTGCTATGACAGCCATCGATTTGGAAACAGGCGAAACAGTCTGGCGAACCAAACAATCAGTGGTGCGCGAAACTATTGGCCTATCAGAGGATAAAGAAAGAGTATACAGCAAAACGATGAACGACAGTATCGTTTGTTTTGCAACAAAAGGAGATAAGCCTCATCAGCTATGGGTATCAAATGTCGGTTTTGGCTACGAGCATGCTCCTTCTATGCCTGTAGAGAAAGACGGGATCGTATTTGGAAGCACAAAAAGTGGCCTCATCTTTGCCTTAGAGCCTTTGACAGGAAAGGTCTTGTGGAAACACAAAGTTGGTAATTCACTGATCAGTACGGTTGTTCCAATTAGTCGCCACCAAGTCTTATTTACTGCAACAGGCGGTGAAATCGGGTTATTGGAATGGATCGAAAAGAAATAAAAAGATAATAAATAAGGAAATATAAAACGAAAACAAGAATGAAACCAATCATCAACTGCTTCATTCCTTTTGCAGGAGTAGCACAAGTTCAGCAAACAGTTCAAGGGTTGCAAAAAACAAATCTGGTGAACAAGATATACTTACTTACTATAGAGCCAACGGATGAAACTATGAGCGGATGCGAAGTTATTACAGTACCGGCATTGAACTCAACAGCCACCATGCGTGCTATTGCAGAACGTTCAGAAGCCGAGTATACTTTGTTCTATACCAAATACACCACATTAGAGCTCGGACTTTTTGCTCTTGAGAGGATGATTCATATCGCTGAAGATTCAAATGCCGGAATGGTATATGCTGACCATTACCAGATTGTGGGTGAATCAAAAGCGAATGCACCGGTTATCGCTTATCAATTCGGCAGTTTGCGTGATGACTTCAATTTCGGTTCGGTATTACTTTATAAAGCTAACGCACTGAAAGAAGCAGTTGGAAGACTGAAAGCCAATTATCAGTTTGCCGGGCTATATGATCTTCGCTTGAAGCTTTCTCAAAAAGCGCCACTTGTGCACATCAACGAATATCTGTATTCGGAGGTAGAAAACGATACGCGCAAAAGTGGAGAAAAGATCTTTGACTATGTAGATCCTAAAAATCGTGGGGTACAAGTTGAGATGGAACAGGCATGCACAGAGCACTTAAAAGAAATTGGCGGTTATCTTGCTCCCGAGTTCACTAAGATAGAGTTTAATGCAGGCAATTTCGAATACGAGGCATCTGTCATCATTCCCGTACGCAACCGCATGCGTACAATCGAGGACGCTATCAAGTCTGTATTGAAACAAAACACAACGTTCAAATTCAACCTAATCATCATCGATAACTTTTCTACTGACGGTACCACCGAAATTATTGATAAGTATGCTGCTGACGAACGGTTGATACACATCATCCCCTCACGAAAAGACTTGGGCATTGGTGGTTGTTGGAATATAGGCGTACATCACGAGAAGTGCGGTAAGTTTGCCGTTCAACTCGATAGTGACGACGTTTACAAAGACGAGAATACGCTGCAAACGATGGTTAACGCCTTCTATGAGCAGAACTGTGCCATGGTAGTAGGTACTTATATGATGACTGATTTCAAGATGAACATGATTGCTCCGGGCATCATCGATCACAAAGAATGGACTCCCGAGAACGGGCGTAACAATGCATTACGCATCAACGGACTTGGTGCTCCACGTGCCTTCTACACTCCGGTATTGCGAGAAGTGAACGTACCCAATACCAGTTATGGTGAAGATTATGCTTTGGGCCTCAACTTCTCCCGTCATTACCAGATAGGTCGCGTGTACGATGTTGTTTATCTCTGTCGCCGTTGGGAGGATAATTCGGACGCTTCACTTGATGTGGTCAAGATGAACGGACATAACACCTATAAGGACAGGATACGCACTTGGGAACTCCAGGCACGCATTGCTCTAAACAAGAAATAAGACAAAAGGACGTGATGAATAAAACACCTAAGCGTTTTTTTAAAAGACTTAGGTGTTTACACATAAGCTCTTAAGTCTTTTTATTGAAACTAAATATTGCTTGAAACAGGATGAAAGAAGCTGTAGAAAAATTGCTTACTGAGCAACTCCAAACATGGGAAATGGCAAAAGCTAACTATGATGCTCTGGCAACAGTCAGAGTGAAAGAATTGGATGTAAACGGATGGTTGTATAAAGTGCAATTCAATCCCGCACGCATTGTTTCGTCTGCTGCAAAGGTAGATAGCAAGTCCATTCAGGAAAGAAAATGCTTTCTTTGTCCCGCTAACTTGCCAGCCGTACAGAAAGGACTACCTTTCGGTGGACATTATTCTATATTGGTTAATCCGTTCCCTATCTTTCCGAAGCATCTGACAATCCCTGAAACGGAACATGTAGACCAGCGTATCAAAGTACGTTTTGGAGATATGCTCCAATTAGCAAAGGAACTAGAGGAATACATCCTCTTTTATAATGGTCCGAAATGTGGAGCTTCAGCTCCCGATCACGCACACTTTCAGGCAGGAAGCAAAGGTTTCTTGCCGATTGAAAAAGAATGGAAGTACAAAAAGGCCGGCAAGATAGCCTCTTATAAAGACGCAACCTTGTGGTATCTGAACGATTCAGTACGAGCCACATTGATCATTGAGAGTGAAGAGAAGGAGTCGGCTACATTCTTATTCAATACTATTTATGATGCGTTAGAATTGAAACCCGAAGAAGCAGAACCGATGATGAATGTCCTTGCCTGGTACGAAGAGGGCAAATGGGTTACATGCATCTTTCCACGGGATAAGCATCGTCCTTCCTGTTACTTTGCCGAAGGAGACAAGAATATCCTTCTTAGTCCGGCATCAGTAGATATGGGTGGAGTCTTTATCACTCCACTAGAGAAAGATTTTGAGAAAATTACCGCTACAGATATAGCAACTATTCTTAGTGAAGTTTGCATCAACAGCAATAACTTCTTACGACTAAGACAACTTATAAAAGAACGATTATGAGAGAACCCAAAGTAGAGGTCGGAATCTTATTTGAACCTCAGATAGAGTTTGTATTACTCGGAACTTATCAACTAAATGGTGAAGAACTCAGCGGTAAGCAAACAGCAACATTTAACGACGGAAAGATTCTGTGGAAAGGACGTTTGTATGATGAACTTTTATTTGTGCCAACCAATGAACAGACAGATTCATTCGATCTAATTGATGTCACTATCGGTATCAATTTCCATTGGGAACGAAAGGAAGACCAGCGCTTTTTGGGAGCTTTGAAGATTATTGTTGAAGGGAAGAAACTCACAGGTATCAATGTTATTGCTATCGAAGACTATTTGACCAGCGTTATCTCTTCAGAGATGAGTGCAACGGCTTCTTTAGAACTGCTCAAAGCGCATGCGGTAATTTCTCGCAGTTGGTTATTGGCTCAAATACAAAAGACCAAAGAGATCGCAGACACCCATAGCAACTATTCCGCTTACACTGAGACTGAAGAGGAACTGATTCGTTGGTACGATCGTGAAGATCACACCCGTTTTGATGTCTGTGCCGACGACCATTGTCAACGCTACCAAGGCATCACCCGTGCCTCAACAGAAATAGTAGAACAAGCCATCGCCGCCACTCGCGGACAAGTACTCACTTCCGAAGGAAAAATATGCGATGCACGTTTCTCTAAATGCTGCGGTGGTGCATTTGAAGAATTTGAATACTGTTGGGAAGACGTAAAATACCCCTATCTGGCTAAACAACGAGATAGCAAAACGATCACCGAACTCCCGGACTTACGTCAGGAAGCAGAAGCTGATAAATGGATACGTACTTCTCCCGAAGCTTTCTGCAACACACAAGATAAAAAAGTTCTTTCTCAAGTGCTAAACAACTATGACCAGGAAACAACTGATTTCTATCGATGGAAAGTAAGCTATACTCAGCAAGAGCTATCTGAACTTATTTTAAAGCGTTCGGGCGTTGACTATGGCCAAATACTCGATCTGATTCCTATAGAAAGAGGAACTTCCGGAAGATTGATGAAATTAAAGATTGTGGGTACAAAGCGTACGCTCACCATTGGTAAAGAACTTGAAATACGCAGAACGTTATCGACATCGCACCTTTACAGTTCTGCCTTTGTAGCAGATAAAACTGAGATCAGCAACAATGTTCCGGGTAAGTTTACTTTGATCGGTGCCGGTTGGGGACATGGAGTGGGACTCTGCCAGATAGGCGCTGCCGTAATGGGAGAACAAGGATATGCATACGATGAAATATTGCTTCACTATTATATTGGAGCCGAAATAGAGAAACTATACGAATAATATAAAAGAAGAATAGGATGAAAGAGAAAAAGACAAACCCGTGGGCATGGATACCGACCCTTTACTTTGCACAAGGATTACCTTATGTAGCAGTGATGACTATCTCGGTAATTATGTACAAGAAGCTGGGTATATCAAATACCGATATTGCTTTATACACTAGCTGGCTTTACCTGCCATGGGTTATCAAGCCTTTCTGGAGTCCGTTTATCGATCTGTTAAAGACCAAAAGATGGTGGATAGTTACTATGCAGTTACTAGTAGGAGCAGGTCTAGCAGGAGTTGCTTTTACTATACCGATGCCGAACTTCTTCCAAATAACACTTGCTGTGTTTTGGTTGGTGGCTTTTAGTTCTGCCACGCATGACATTGCTGCTGATGGCTTTTATATGCTCGCTTTGAACGTAAAAGATCAGGCAATGTATGTAGGCATTCGCAGTACCTTTTACCGCATAGCCAACATTGCCGGACAAGGCTTGCTCATTATGTTAGCCGGCGGATTAGAGATCTGGACAGGAAATATAAAGTATGCATGGAGCATTACCTTCTTTATTTTGGCTGGCCTCTTTCTCGCCTTTACTCTGTACCACAAGTATATACTTCCCATCCCATCATCGGATAAATCGGTAATGGGAGAAAACAATGCAAAAACCATCTTCGAGGGTTTTTGGGAAACTTTTGCCTCTTTCTTTAGAAAGAAACAAGCAGGAATCGCAATTCTATTCATGTTGTTCTATCGTTTCCCGGAAGCCCAACTGGTTAAACTTATAAATCCATTCTTGCTCGACCCTGTTGATAAAGGAGGCTTAGGACTGACGACATCCGAAGTGGGATTAGTGTACGGAACCATTGGCATAGTCGGGTTAACCTTAGGCGGTATTATCGGAGGTGTCTGTGCAGCCAAAGGAGGACTGAGAAAATGGTTATGGCCGATGGCTTGGAGCATTTCTCTTACCTGCATCACCTTTGTCTATCTGGGCTATTTTCAACCGCAGGACTTCATCATCATCAATTTGTGTGTATTTATCGAACAATTCGGTTACGGATTTGGATTCACAGCCTACATGCTCTACTTAATTTATTATTCTGACGGAGAACATAAAACAGCACATTATGCGATCTGTACAGCCTTTATGGCACTAGGCATGATGTTGCCCGGCATGGCTGCAGGATGGTTACAAGAGCAAATCGGATACGAAAAGTTTTTCATCTGGGTAATGATCTGTTGTGCTGCAACTATCGCCGTATGTGCATTTATTAAGATAGATTCTAACTATGGTAGAAAAGAAGAAGAGAAAGAAGTAATAGAACAAAAATAACGATTCGAAACAATATGAAAACAATTAAATTTATCCTACTTAACACACTGCTCTTGTTAGCACTGACTGCTCAAGCGCAAAAGATCAGGATCAAAACCGGAATCGAAGTACTGAAAGAGCAAAACTTTAAATGTCTTGAAGGGAAACGCGTGGGACTCATCACAAATCCCACAGGTGTGGACAATAACCTAAAGTCTACTATCGATATTCTTCACGAAGCCCCCAATGTGAAGCTGGTAGCACTTTACGGCCCCGAGCACGGTGTACGCGGAGATGTGCACGCAGGCGATAAAGTGGACAACTCGGCCGATCCCTCAACCGGCCTACCTGTCTACTCACTTTACGGAAAAACTCGTAAAGCAACACCGGAGATGTTGAAAGGCATTGATGTACTCGTCTACGATATTCAAGACATAGGTTGCCGTTCATTTACCTACATCAGTACGATGGGGTTGGCAATGGAAGCTGCCGCTGAGAATAATATTGAATTCGTTGTGCTTGATCGTCCCAATCCGGTAGGAGGTTTAAAGGTTGAAGGAAGCTTAGTAGAAGATGGTTACATTTCTTTTGTCAGTCAGTTTAAAATTCCATACCTTTACGGCCTCACTTGTGGAGAATTAGCGCTAATGCTAAATGGTGAGAACATGCTGAACAAACAATGCAAACTGAACGTAGTAAAAATGAAAGGCTGGAAGCGTAAGATGAACTATGAAGACACAGGGTTACAATGGATACCCTCCTCTCCACATATCCCACATCCACACTCCGCAATCTTTTATCCTGTAAGTGGCATTCTCGGTGAGCTAGGTTATATGTCTATCGGAGTAGGTTATACTATTCCCTTTCAGATGTTTGCCGCACCATGGGTAAAGGCCGAGGAATTGGCTAAGAAATTAAATAGCCTACAATTGCCGGGTATCATCTTCCGCCCGATACATTTGAAACCATTTTACTCAGTAGGACAGGGAGAGAATTTGCAAGGAGTACAAGTGCATATTGTCGATTTTAAAAAGGCAGCATTGAGTGATATTCAGTTTTACGTCATGCAAGAAGTAGCAGTTCTCTATCCGGATAAAGCTGTTTTTGATCATGCCGACAAAGATCGTTTCAATATGTTCGATAAAGTTTGTGGAAGCAAAGAGATACGAGAACGATTTAGTAAAAACAATCGCTGGGAAGACGTACGTGATTATTGGTACAAAGACGTGGATTCCTTCCGCAAATTATCTAAAAAGTACTATTTATATAAATAATGATTTCAAGAAGAAGTCATACAACAAACTTATTGTTTGAGCGAATCTAAATACCAGATGGTAAAATGAATATAGAAAAGAAATACAATACTTTCCTTGGAGAAATATCCCAATTTATCCCACAGGAGAGAATCTATACCGACGAACTTCGCCGATTAGCATGGGGAACGGACGCAGGATTTTATCGTCTGATTCCTCAATTAGTTATTCGTTCAAACAATGAGACAGAGGTATCAAAATTGCTATCTATGGCCAACCGCTACCAACTGCCGGTTACCTTCCGAGCAGCGGGGACAAGCCTATCGGGACAAGCCATCAGCGATTCTATCCTTATCGTCGCAGGCAAACATTGGGAACGTTATTCCATTAGTGAGGATGCCAGTCGCATCACTATGCAGCCCGGAATAGTAGGGCAACGAGTGAACGAAATTCTTAAGCCTTATGGTCGCAAGTTTGCCCCGGACCCTGCTTCAGTTAAAAGTGCCATGGTAGGTGGTATTGTGATGAACAATGCATCGGGTATGAATTGCGGTACACATGCCAATAGTGATAAAGTATTGCTATCTGCTCGTATTGTACTGGCTGATGGAACTCCGCTTGATACAGGAGACAATGCGAGCCGTCAAAACTTTGCCCGGCAGAAACCGGAATTCATCCGACAGATAAAATCATTGCGAGACTTAGTACGCAAAGACACGCAACTGGCAGAACGTATTCGATATAAATATTCCATTAAGAATGTAACAGGGCTCAACATCTTGCCTTTCATCGCTTTAGATGATCCTTTTGATATCATTGCCCACTTAATGGTAGGCTCCGAAGGCACGCTTGCTTTTCTTTCGGAAGTAACCATGAAAACAGAATATGATTATCCGTATAAAGCAAGTGCGATGCTTTATTTTGAAGATATAAAAGAAGCTTGCAAGGCTGTTGTCGCCATGAAAAAGCTAACGTTAGCTTCAAGTACAGAGTTGATTGTAAAGGGGGCCGAACTTCTGGACTCTAAATCACTTGCTTCCGTAAATGACACAACGGGTAGCGGACTCACCGCTGTGCTAACCGAAACAAAAGCTTCTACAGCCGAAGAGCTTAAAGCGAACATCACATGCATTGAAGAAGCCCTGAAAGCCTTCCGCACACATATACCTGTTCACTTTACAGATATAGAGAGTGAATATGCAGCCTATTGGGCTATTCGCTCGGGTATCTTTCCTTCAGTGGGGGGAACACGTCCACTCGGAACAACTTGTCTCATAGAGGATATAGCCTTTCACATTGAAGACCTTCCTGAAGCAACAGCTGAACTGCAACAACTGCTTGTGCGTCATGGGTATGACGATGCCTGTATTTATGGTCACGCACTCGAAGGAAACTATCACTTCATCATCAATCAATCGTTTGCCACAGATGCCGAAGTAAAACGTTACGAAGAATTGATGAACGATGTGAAAACATTAGTCGTAGACAAATACGACGGCTCTTTAAAGGCCGAACACGGCACAGGACGCAACATGGCTCCTTTCGTGAAATACGAATGGGGAGAGACGGCTTATGAAGTAATGCGCACAGTCAAACAATTATTTGATCCTAATGGATTACTCAATCCGGGAGTTATCTTTAATGATGACCCGCAGTGCCATATTAAGAACTTCAAACCTCTACCACTCACGAATGTGCATGTAGACAAATGCATCGAATGTGGATTCTGCGAAATTAATTGCCTCACATCCGGCTTTACACTCTCTTCTCGCCAGAGAATTGTCATTCAACGAGAGATATCCCGATTGAAGCATTCAGAAGATGCGGATGATAAATATCGTTTGCAACTCTTACAGAAACAATATCGCTATCCGGGGAACAAAACTTGTGCAGGTGACGGACTTTGCTCCATGTCTTGCCCGATGGGTATTAACACAGGAGATCTCACACACGATCTACGTCAGGAAGAACTGCCTAAAGGAAGTACCGGTTATTCCATTGGCAACTTTTCAGCCAATCATTTTGCAGAAATAAAAAGCGTACTGCGACCGGTACTGACTCTTGCTGACACTACCCACAGCATTATAGGAACAACAGCAATGAGTTCCATCACCAAAGGTATGCACAACATATTCGGTATTCCTCAATGGACACCCGCTATGCCTAAAGCATATAACGCAAAAGACGAACAACGTATAGCAAAAGGGAAGATTTCTCATGAAAACGTATTGAAAGTGGTTTATTTCCCGAGCTGCATCAACCAAACAATGGGACTTGAACGAAAATCATCGGAAAAAATGCCACTTGTCAGTAAAATGGTATCCTTACTACAAAAGGCAGGATATGAAATCATTTTCCCTAAGGAGATGGATAAACTATGCTGTGGCACCATTTGGGAAAGTAAGGGGATGATAGATATTGCCAACCGCAAAGCTGCCGAGCTCGAGACAGCCCTATACGAGGCCAGCGAGCAAGGAAAATATCCCGTTCTTTGCGATCAAAGCCCCTGTTTGCACCGTATGCGCCATACAATTAATAAACTGAAATTATACGAACCTGCAGAGTTTATCTACACGTTCTTAAGAGACAAACTAGAATTTACACAAAGCAACAGACCGATAGCGCTACACATAACTTGCTCTATGCGCAAGATGGGACTGGCAGATCAGATTACCGCACTAGCCAAACTTTGTTCTACTCAAGTTCTCATACCGGAAGAAGTAGGTTGTTGTGGGTTTGCGGGAGATAAAGGTTTCACGCATCCGGAAGTCAACGCTTATGCTTTACGTAAACTTAAACCTCAATTGGAGAAAGTAGGAATACAGTTTGGTTATTCCAACAGTCGCACGTGTGAAATAGGATTAACCACCAACTCAGGCATACCCTATGTATCCATTGTGTATCTGGTAGATAAATGTACAACAAAAAAGAATTGATAAGATGAACAGCCAAGAAACAGCTCCCACCTCCGGAGTAAAAAAGACATCTAGCCGCTTACTAGCCCTTGATGTATTAAGAGGAATTACAATAGCCGGCATGATTATGGTAAATAATCCGGGCAGTTGGGGGAGCATATATGCCCCATTGGAACACGCAGAATGGATCGGACTGACACCTACTGATTTGGTATTTCCATTCTTTATGTTCATTATGGGTATCTCCACCTATATTTCATTAAGAAAATACAATTTCGAATTCAGCCTTGCGGCTATTTGGAAAATACTGAAACGTACGATCGTTATATTCGCTATCGGAGTGGGAATTAGCTATATTTCTTTATCATGGCGCACCCTCGATCCTCTCCCTTTCGACAAATTGCGCATTCTGGGAGTGATGCAAAGACTGGCATTAAGCTATGGAGCCACAGCCATCATTGCTTTGACAATAAAACACAAGCACATTCCTTATCTCATTGGCACCTTATTCATCGGTTATTTTCTGATTCTATTCTTCGGCAATGGATTTGAATATAACGAAACAAATATCTTATCCTTAGTAGACCGTCTCGTACTAGGAATGAACCATATGTACAAAGATAATGGAATTGACCCCGAAGGCTTGTTGAGTACGATTCCCTCCATTGCTCACGTACTAATTGGCTTTTGCTGCGGCAAACTACTAATGGAAGTAAAAGATATTCATGAAAAAATAGAGCGCCTGTTCCTGATAGGCACCATCCTCACCTTCACAGGTTTTCTGCTCAGTTACGGATGCCCAATCAGCAAAAAGATATGGTCACCTACATTCGCTATTACTACTTGCGGATTAGCAGCCAGCCTCTTAGCATTGCTCGTTTGGTTCATCGACGTAAAAGGCTACAAGAAATGGAGCCGCTTCTTTGAGTCATTTGGCGTAAATCCTCTTTTCATTTACGTCATGGCAGCCATATTATCAATCTCCTTAAGTAATATCAGCTTTGCTTATGGCAATGAAACAATCAGCCTACACAGCTACGCCTATTCAATTCTTTTACAACCTTTATTGGGCGACAAAGCCGGTTCACTGGCCTTTGCTTTACTTTTTGTTGCATTGAACTGGAGCATCGGACACGTATTATATAAAAAGAAACTATATATAAAAATATGATTTTAATAGCAGATAGCGGATCTACAAAGACAGACTGGTGTATTGTAGATAAGGGACAGTTAGTCCAACAGGTTTATACAAAAGGAACAAATCCTTTTTTTCAATCGGAAGAAGAAATAAGTAATGAAATAGGTAGCGCACTCTTGCCTCAACTGGGTAAGTATACAATTGATGCAGTCTATTTCTACGGCGCAGGTTGCGCTTTCCCCGATAAGATTGAGACGGTGCACAGAGCCATCTCGAAACACATCAACGCAAAGATCGAAGTAAGTACAGACATGCTTGCCGCAGCTCGCGGATTGTGTGGACATCAACCCGGCATAGCCTGCATAATGGGTACAGGCTCCAATTCTTGTTACTACGATGGAGAGAATATTGTAGACAATGTATCTCCTCTTGGCTTTATATTAGGCGACGAAGGTAGTGGCGCTGTCTTAGGTAAACTATTAGTAGGCGATATCCTAAAGAATCAGATTACGCCCGCATTGAAAGAGAAATTCTTGAAACAATTCAACCTTACACCGGGTGATATTATCGACAGGGTGTATCGCCAACCATTTCCTAACCGTTTCCTTGCCAGTCTTTCACCTTTTCTGGTACAGAATATAGAGGAACCGGAAATACATTCACTGATTTTGGACAGCTTCAAAGCCTTCTTTAAACGCAACGTGATGCAATATGATTATAAAAACAACAAAGTACACATCATCGGTTCCGTAGCTCATTATTACAAAGAAATCTTGTTTGAAGCGGCTGCCGAAACGGGAATCGAACTGGGCACAGTCATTAAAAGCCCGATGAAAGGATTGATCGCATATCACAACTAATTTAGTTCAATAATGAATATGAATACCAACAAAGAAAATTCAAATAAGATGTTCGTTAAGATAAGCGAACAGGCCTCACTCTACAACAACCTCGAAAAGAAATCGATACACGAATTACTGGAAGATATTAATACGGAAGACCAGAAAGTGGCTCTTGCCGTTCAGAAAGCTATTCCGCAAATAGAAAAACTAGTTACTCAGATAGTACCCCGCATGAAGCAGGGCGGACGTATCTTCTACATGGGAGCAGGAACCAGCGGTCGCTTGGGTGTGCTCGATGCTTCGGAGATACCTCCAACTTTCGGCATGCCGAACACGTTCGTGATTGGCTTAATTGCCGGAGGAGACACTGCTCTCCGTAATCCGGTAGAGAATGCCGAAGACGATACAGAACGTGGATGGCAGGAACTATTATCTTATAATATCAACGATAAAGATACCGTGATAGGTATTGCAGCATCCGGCACCACCCCTTATGTTATTGGTGCACTACATGCAGCACGCCAACAGGGTATCTTGACGGGATGTATTACCAGCAATCCCAACTCACCTATGGCAGCAGAATCTGATGTGCCTATTGAAATGATAGTGGGGCCGGAATATGTTACCGGAAGTTCTCGCATGAAGTCGGGTACCGGACAGAAGATGATTTTGAATATGATTTCCACTTCCGTAATGATTCAACTAGGCCGCGTAAAGGGTAATAAAATGGTGAACATGCAGCTCAGTAATAAAAAGCTGGTAGACCGCGGTACCCGCATGATTATTGAAGAACTCGGTTTGGAGTATGAACAAGCCAAAGCCTTGCTACTGATGCACGGCTCAGTAAAGAAAGCTGTGGATGCTTACAAAGCGAAATAAATTACGCATCTAAAAAGATTAAAAATGAAAAAGACTATTTACCTCCTTGCAACATTTCTATTTGCGTTGCAAGCAGTCGCACAACCGCTGCAACGTGTTGCTCCCGAGAAAGTCGGAATGGACTCCCATAGACTAACGTATGCTGATAAAGCTATTCAGAAGGCTATCGATAATAAAGAGATTCCCGGCGCCGTACTAGCTGTAGTGCGCAATGGTAAAATGGCCTATCTGAAAGCTTACGGAAATAAGCAAATATATCCCAAAGTAGAAGCAATGGATGTGAACACAGTATTCGACATGGCCTCGGTCAGTAAATCCATGTCGACTGCTATCTGCGCCATGATGCTTATTGAACGCGGACAATTACGTTTGCTCGATAGAGTCAATCAATATATTCCCGGGTTCAAAGGATGGACAGAGATTGATGGAAAAAAAACAGATATCCGCATTGTTGATATCATGACACATACATCGGGACTTCCTCCTTACGCACCAGTCGATTCTTTGAAGAGAAAATACGGTGCTCCCAATCCCGACGGGTTGATAGAGTACATTTCCAATTGCAAACGTGATTTTGCTCCGAAAAGTCAGTTTCAATACAGTTGCCTTAATTACATCACCCTGCAACGCATAATTGAGACTATTTCGGGACAAACTCTACGTAACTTTGCCAAAACCAACATTTTCGATGTACTTGGAATGAAGCATACCGATTACTGCCCAACAGGCGAAACATTA
Organism: Bacteroides sp. UBA1317; assembly: GCA_002307035.1. Lineage (GTDB taxonomy): Bacteria > Bacteroidota > Bacteroidia > Bacteroidales > Bacteroidaceae > Bacteroides. Next base: position 7,174 of record DBTL01000009.1, on the reverse strand, counting down.
GCTCTCTGTGCACCGACAGAGAAACAAGCAGATGGTAGTGTACTGAAAGGTATTGTTCACGACCCACTGGCAAGGATAATGAATGGTGGCGTTTCGGGCAATGCAGGTGTTTTTTCTTCAGCCGATGACATCGCTATCCTTGCAGCCGCCCTGCTCAATGATGGAGAATATGGTGGTAAACGCATTCTCAGTCCGATGGCGGTAAAAACAATGCGTACCGTTCCCCGTGCCGTTGCAGAACTAGGCCGTACTCCCGGATGGGATGTATTTTCACCTTATGCATCAAACAATGGCGATCTTTTCGGACCTAACACCTTCGGGCATACAGGCTACACAGGAACATCTCTAATCATAGACCCAGACAGTAATACTGCCGTTATTCTACTGACTAATCGTGTTCATCCGGATGATAAAGGAGAAGTAGTAAGACTACGTGCTATTGTAGCAAATGCTGTGGCAGGAGCCATTTTGAAATAAAGAGATAGTATCTCTTTATTTCAAAATTATAAACTAATGTAACAACACTCTTAAGAGGTATCAATCAAGGTGTAGGAATTACAGGTTTGATATGACCATCCTCATCAAAGTCTAAACGATCCATACATACTTCCCTATGAAATCCGGCAGCATCTCCCATCTTAATACCATTTGGACGATTAAAACGATGGTAAACAATGTACCATTTATCTTTACCCGGAATTTCAAGAACGGAATTATGTCCTGTGCCATATATGCCTTTTTCCGGAGATTTTTGCAAAATAAGATTATTCTCAGGTATCGTAAGTGGTCCTAGAGGAGACGCAGATATTGCATACCTCACTCTGTAATTCTCACTGCGAGTATCATCCTCTGACCATAAGAAGTAATAAAGCCCCTTTCTGTAGAAAACATAAATACCCTCACGGAAAGTCGCATCAGGAGTCATCACTTTCATCGTATTCTTTTTAACAGAGCTCATATCTCTATTCAACTCAGCTACCGCCATATAACCATTTCCCCAGTACAAATAGCTTTTTCCTGTTTTCGGATCAGCAAATACATCAGGATCAATCTCCTGCCCACCTTTAACTCCCTCAGGTTTAAAATCTACGACAGGTTTACCAGAGTCTACAAAAGGACCTGCAGGATCATCTGACACAGCCATTCCTATTTTTTGAGCTGCAGAAAAATAATAGTAATATTTGTATTTCTGTTTTATCTTCTTTTCAATAATGCATGGAGCCCAAGCATTACGATTGCCCCACGATACATCTTTTTTTAGATCTAGAATCACTCCCTCATCTTTCCAGTCTTTCAAGTTTTCAGATGAAAATGTTTTGAAATAATATCCACCCCAGCCATCAAAACCATCGCTAGTAGGATAGAGGTAATATTTCTTTGTCTTGTTGGAATATAATATATCAGGATCGGCATAATACCCTTCCACTAGCGGATTATTGTTCGTCGGCATCTCAAATCCTTTGGGAATGCCCCACTTGCCGGTCAACCTTTTTAATTCACTACGCGTTACAGCTATCACGGAACCATGACGAGGGTGAAAATCCATTGTGACGTTTTGATCTATTACTTTGAAAGTATCCAAATCTTTACTTTCACAAAATTGATATTTACCCTTCATATAAACATCATACATGAGAATATAGGTATCGCTATTGATCAATTTAAACACGCCGGAACCTTCTACAGCATCACGAGTTTGCTGTTTATATCCAGGTTGTTCTATCCATTTTCCGGAGGCTAATGAATCTGTAATAGCCAGTCTAATGCCGTTTGAATTCCCTTCTGTTTTATAAAACAGATAGTAAAGTCCATTCTTATTGATGATATCACCATCGATACAGGATCTTTTGTTTTTAGGAATAAACAATCTTTTCGGCTCTCCTTCCAGATCCGTGAAATTTTTATTGGCGTAGGCATAGTATATAATATCAGGGCCATTGCCATGTTGCATCGACCAATATACCATGTATTTACCTGTTTGAGTATCATAAATGGTCTGAGGAGCCCATACTCGCTTCAAGTCCTCTTGCCCTTTGTATTTCTGCTGAATATTGATAACAGAAGATGTCCAATTAACCAAATCATTAGATCTAAGTAATACCATCGCACGATTCGAATCCCAGCCTTTAGACGAAGTCATATCGGTAACAACCATATAAAAGGTCTTGCCATCTTGGCAGCGAAGGATATGAGGATCGCGCACACCTCCCGTCGAACTGATTTCCTTCGAATCCAGAATCGGATTATTATTATTTAATGCCAGATAATTATATCCATCTTGGCTAATAGCGTAACATACAGCTTCATCTTTCACACTATTTCCTTTGAAATAAGCAAAGAGGTAACCTACGTAATCTTTCTCTGCTGGTCCGGATTTGTAATCCTGAGCTTTAGCTGGAATAAGTATGAGTAGAAAAAGAAGAAAAAGATTGAATTGTTTTTTTAGTTGTTGCATATCCATAAATAGTTCTAATACTTATTTTAGTTTATAAGATTTCGTGCTTACATAAATTCGATAGTCTTTTATCATTCCGGGTTTATTTTGCTCTGCCCTAGGCAAGTATGAAAAACCTGAAATCAGAACATCTTCGCCAAGATCTATCACAATAGAATGAGGATATTTTGTTTTCTCCTTAGTATATTGGGTATGCCAGATTGTCGACTCCTGCAAATCAAAAATATTTGTAGCCAAGTTATTGGCTGCTTCTGTTTCTTCACTATCAGCATACACAATCTTCCAATGCTGGCGAGAGATTTTTTGTCCATTGGCACCAAGAATTTCCAATTCGGCAATAGCAGCATAATCACTTTCATTATAAGCGTTCAAAGCTTCAATGCAGAAATAACGTGCCGACAGTTGTTTTCCAAATTTCACTTGCTGCCATCCGTTACCTTCTCTGAAACTGCCTTCATAAGCAGGGATCTCGTCTTTCAAGTTCAATTTCTCATCCTGTTTGCGATGAGTTTGTGCACCGCTGCCGTCAAGAGCATCAAGTATCGGCTGACGAAGCCCTTTGAGAGTCTGCTTTGAAGGTGCCATATCCAATACAATCACTTCATTTTTGCCTTTCCTTAGCCAACAACCGGGTACATACAACGTTTGCTGGGGACCGATCTTCCAATAGCGTCCCATAGAATACCCATTTACCCAAACCAGTCCTTTTCCCCAACCAGTCATATCTAGAAAAGTATCACCAAGTTTATCAATCACGAAAAAGCCTTTAAAGTATGCAGGCATACCATCTGTTTTTATATTTTGTTCGTATTTCTTCTTACTTACAAAACTGTAATCAACCGGCAAATTATAAACGAACCAATCTTTCAAGTCTTTAAGTCCTGAAGCCGATTTCAGTTCCACCTTCTCTGTGATACCTTTCCAATCATAAATCCCTGCACCAAAGTTCATTCGCCCCATCGCTTCCACCAGAATATCCAATCGGGCTCCCTCTTTAACCGGAGGCAATTTTATCCTGTTTTCGCCTTTCAGACGATTCAATGTTCCAACTTTTTTTCCATCGATAAAGATCTGTGTCCAATCATGCGCTTCTGTAATAATAAGCATTTGTTCTTCATTTGACTTTTCAAGAATGGTGCGGTACAAAATACTTCCCCAACCTTGATCAAAAAACTCCATGGGTTGAACATCTTTACTTTTCTTAGCTACAGGAAGATTATCAAAGACAGGAGCGACTTCATTTAACTCAAAAGAAGGGATTGCAATGGTCCTAATCGAGTCAGGCACCTGCTCCAGTGACTCTCCATCAGGTAGATATTTCTTCAATAGTTCACGAACCTGAAAATATTTCGGGGTTACTTTACCCGACTCGTTAATTGGAGCATCATAATCATAAGAGGTACAAGTAGGAGAAAAATTAGGGAAGTTCGCACCACCCCAGTGTCCAAAACTTGTTCCTCCATGAGTCATATATAGACTAAATGAAATATTCTTGTCTAGCATTTCTTTCATCCCTTTCACCAACTCCTGAGCACTACGTGTTTCATGTTTTGCCCCCCAATGATCAAACCAACCCGACCAATACTCACTGCACATTAAAGGAGTGTTCGGGCGTAACTGTTGCAGCCTTTCAAATTGCTTTTGGATATTGGCTCCTGTTCCAAAGTTAACAGTCCAGAGCAAATCGTCCAAAGCATTATTTTCAAAGTTAGAACTCCAGTCACATTGAAACAAAGGAACATCGGTAAAACCAGCTTTCTTCACAATATCACGAATTGCCGAAACATAAGGTTTGTCAATGCCAAAAGAGCCGTATTCATTTTCAACCTGCACCATAATGATATTACCACCTCTGGTAATTTGCAGGTCGGCTAGTTCTTTTCCTACTTGATTCATAAACAATCCCACGCGATCCATGTAATATGAATCCAACTTACGAAGTTTTATGTCTTGTTTCTTCAGTAACCACCATGGAAGCCCCCCCATTTCCCATTCAGCACAAACATAAGGCCCCGGGCGAACGATCACATATAGATGATGCTTTTGAGCCAGCCTGCAAAAGGCAGCAATGTCTTTTTGTCCTTCAAAATCATATTTACCTTCTTCCTGTTCATGGTAATTCCAAAAGACATAGAGACAAATCGTATTCATACCCAATGCTTTGCACATCTCTATACGATGTTCCCAATATTCTTTAGGAATACGAGGATAATGAATCTCTGCTGCTTTAATAACGAAAGGTTTATTATTTAAAAGAAAGGTCTTATCACCAACCTTGAAGGACTCTTGTGCAACACAAGGCAAGGGCAGTGCGATTAAAAAACCGAAGCACACTAATAGTGCGGCAATAAATTTCAGAGGAAAAAATTTCAAGAATGAGATTTGAGGACTTCCTTTCTTCATAAATATATGTATTTTAAAGATAAACATTTCATCGACTCAACTGATTGTGCAAATATAAGTAGAGCAAAGAAAACAAACAGGTAAAAATCATGCAGCCAGGGACAGTAAATCATGCAATGCATGAGATGCATGGCTAAAATGAAAAAAATAGTTGTATTTTTGAGGCAAACAACAGATAATTGAACTGGAAAGAGATGAAAAGACACAGACTTATCGTATTACTATTACTAACGTTCGTAACATGTTCCAAGTTAATAGCCCAATCTTACAACATTAAACGATTAGGAGTTGAACAAGGATTATCCAATAACTATGTAGTAAGTATTGCCCAAGATAAAGACGGTTTTTTATGGTTTGCAACTGAAGAAGGGCTAAATAAATTTGATGGAACACGTTTCATCAACTATTACAAAAACAACCATGGCATCACAGGAAATGAGCTAAATCGTGTTTATGCCGATCCTTCAAAACCCATCATTTGGATAGCGACCCAGCGTGACGGATTGAACGCTTACAATTATAAAAGCCAAACCTTCACAACTTATCAACACAATCCCCAAGACCCACGTAGTTTAATTACCAATGATATCACAGACATCGCTGCATCGGTCCATAGCAACAATGGCCTATGGATTAGTACTTATTATAAAGGCGTCGACTACCTGGACATACATAGTGGGAAGTTCAGTCATTATAATACAGCAACAATACCTTCTTTGCCAAGCAACCAAACATGGACAGTGATGGATGGGGGAGATGGTTATTTATACATCGGCCATGTGGACAATGGATTAAGTATTCTATCTATTGAAGAAAAAAAAGTAAGGCATTTCGTAAACAATCCGAATGATCCCAGAAGCCTTCCGGGAAATGACATACGTTGTATCTTTAAAGATACAAATGGAAATATATGGGTTGGAACAAACCATGGATTAGCTTTATTCAACGCACAAGATAAAAACTTCACCACCTTTAAAAAGAATCAGAGCGACATCCATGGAGTATTGTCAAGCAGAATCTTTTCTATTAAACAACTAAAAAACAATAAACTATGGATCACGACCGAATTTAACGGAATTGCAATATTAGACCTAAAGCAAAGCTTCTTTTTGCTACCGGAACAAATTCATTTTGAGTACATCAAAGAAGGAGACGGCGAGAATTGTTTGTCAAATTCAAGCATCAGATCTTTATTTCAGGACTCCTACAGCAATATTTGGATTGGCACATGGGGTGGCGGCATCAACTTCATTAGCAACGAGCCTCCTCTCTTCAACACTTGGAGCTATTCACCTATGCGAACCGAAAACAGCCTTAACAACAAAGTCGTAAGTAGCATTTGTACAGACCGGGAAAATCGCTTATGGATAGGAACAGATGGAGGAGGCATCAATGTTTTTAATGCAGGGAAAAGACTCGCTATACATAATAAAGAAACCGGAGAACTGAAAGATAACTCTGTCTTGGCGGCTTTCAAAGATTCGGAAAACAATTTGTGGTTTGGAACTTTCCAAGGAAGCATTAGCTATTACAATAATAGACTAGCCCAGTTTCAAGACATATATCCCGGGGATAATCCTCATTTAGATATACGCGTGTTTTATGAAGATAAGCAACACAACATCTGGATAGGTAGCAGTAATGGAATTTTTGTTTTTAGTTTAACGGAGAGGAAATTCACACACCATTACAATACAACAAACTCAAAATTACCGGAGAATCTTATACGCAGCATAGCACAAGATGGAGAAGGACGTTTCTGGGTGGGTACATTTGGTGGAGGAATGGGAGTATATACACCCAACTTCAAACAAATAAAGTCATTTGGCCAACGCATGGGATTCTGCTCCAATACAATAAACCATATTCTGTGCGACAGTAAAAAACGAATGTGGATAGCAACAGGAGAAGGATTAGTCTGTTTCCCTTCAGCAAAAACCTTCAAGCATGTCACATATCAACGTAAAGAGGGGTTACTCAATACTCATATACGAGCTATCAGCGAAGATAGGAACGGTAATATATGGGTTAGTACCAATAACGGCATCAGCTGCTATGTTGACGAGAAAGATTGTTTCTATAATTACAAACACTCAGACGAGGTTCCTTCAGGTAATTTCATGAGTGGAAGTGTTGCCAAAGATAAAGATGGACTTATTTATTTTGGTTCCATTAACGGATTATGTCGCTTCAATCCGGACAGAGCAATAAAGGGGCACGAGGCACCTCCCGTTGTTATTACAGAGATGAAAATATTCGGACGTATTACTAATCAAGAAAACAACGAAACGATCATTCCATTATCAGATGAACGAG
>DBTL01000039.1:10822-19077 GCA_002307035.1 Bacteroides sp. UBA1317 | reverse complement strand
ACGTCAGTGTAGCAAACTGGTGGTTTCAGCCACTCACCCACACTTCCTTTACCCGCATTTTCTCTCAAATGCGGTGCAAATATAGGATGAACTTTTGGACTACGCAAATCTTTCTCTAATATTTTTTTAACTGTAGGTGCGCTTAATAGTCTAATAATCTAATTTTCAAATAGATAAGATGTTGTTAGAGCTTTTATTATTTTAGAGTCGCAAAGTTTTATAATAACTTCGTTGCTCACTCTTTGTTAGCTGAATGGGATGGTGAGATAAGTAGCATGCTTTTTGTAAAATTCGTTATGTCTCTTCTCTGTAGAATAAATGAATAGTTGTATCTTTGCAGCCCGATAAACCAGTTAATCGGTATTATACATGGAATGGATCTATAATTTGTTCGTTGAACATTCGGCTTTGCAAGCGGTGGTAGTTATCTCGTTAATTTCTGCCATTGGTCTCGGATTGGGTAAAATTCATCTATTTGGCATCTCTCTTGGGGTGACCTTTGTCTTCTTTGCCGGTATTTTGGCCGGACACTTAGGTTTGTCTATAGACAGTCAAATGCTCAACTATGCGGAGAGCTTCGGTCTGGTGATTTTTGTCTACGCACTTGGTTTGCAAGTGGGTCCCGGCTTTTTTGCTTCTTTTCATAAGGGAGGGGTGAAGCTAAATATGTTGGCTGTGGTTGTAGTGTTGATGGGCACTTTGCTTGCTGTGTTGGCTAGTTTTACCGCAGGGATCTCATTGCCGGATGCAGTAGGCATTTTATGTGGGGCCACGACGAATACGCCTGCATTGGGTGCGGCTCAGCAAACACTCAAACAGTTGGGTTTGGGGAGTAATTCGCCTGCATTGGGATGCGCGGTTGCTTATCCACTGGGAGTAGTTGGAGTTATTCTGGCTGTGTTGCTCATCAGAAAAGTCTTTGTGAAGAAGGCCGATTTAGAGGAGAACCAAAAAGATGATGCCAATAAGACATATATTGCAGCCTTTCAAGTGCACAATCCTGCTATCTTTAATAAAAGCGTTAAAGACATAGCCCATTTTAGTTATCCGAAATTTGTTATTTCTCGTCTGTGGAGAGATGGGAACGTTAGTATCCCTACCTCCGAGAAAGTATTGAGGGAGGGTGACCGATTACTGGTTATTACTTCGGAGAAGGACGTATTGGCACTTACGGTGCTGTTTGGTCAGCAAGAGAATACGGATTGGAACAAGGAAGATATTGATTGGAATGCGATAGACAGTCAATTAGTGTCTCAGCGCATTGTGGTGACTCGTCCCGAACTGAACGGGAAGAAGCTTGGTTCTCTGCGTTTGCGAAACACCTATGGCATCAACATTAGTCGTGTTTATCGTTCGGGAGTACAATTACTCGCTACGCCCGAACTAACCTTGCAGTTAGGAGACCGCCTCACAGTGGTAGGCGAAGCTGCTGCTATTCAGAATGTGGAGAAGGTGCTGGGCAATGCTGTCAAAAGTCTCAATGAACCCAACATGGTGGCTGTGTTTATTGGTATTGTACTTGGATTGGCTCTGGGAGCCATTCCTTTGGTCATTCCCGGCGTAAGTGCCCCGGTGAAGTTAGGACTTGCCGGTGGTCCCATTATTGTGGGTATTTTAATTGGAACTTTCGGTCCGAGACTACACATGGTGACTTACACCACGCGTAGTGCTAACCTGATGCTGAGGGCTTTGGGGCTTTCCATGTATCTGGCTTGTCTGGGACTAGATGCAGGTGTGCACTTCTTTCAAACGATCTTTCGTCCCGAAGGATTACTCTGGATAGGGGTGGGTTTTGGAATGACGATTATTCCGATTCTGCTTGTGGGCATCATTGCCTTTAAGTTTATGAAAGTAGACTTTGGTTCGGTAGTAGGAATGATTTGTGGAAGCATGGCCAATCCGATGGCACTCAACTATGCTAACGATACCATTCCGGGCGATAACCCTTCTGTAGCTTATGCCACGGTCTATCCTCTGAGCATGTTTCTAAGAGTAATTATAGCTCAGGTAATTCTGCTTTTTTTTCTATAATCGCTCTGTTGCATTTAATGAATTAACCTTGGCAACTTAATATCGTTAACTTGTAAGTTAATTCGTTAAGTGCCAAGGTTAAGTTTATATTCCTCTCACGAGCTTTTTAGCCTTTTGCTTCTTGATATAAAAATCGTTTGATACTCTTTTTCGGAGTCTTTTCAAATTCTTCGGGGTATACTTTCATCTTTGCAATTTGAGAGTAGGCAGGCAATGATTCGTTGAGGGTTATCCGGTTTTCTTCCATTACCCGATCCATATCTGCATGCCCCAATCCATGAGCAAATGCGTCTTCAAAGTCCGGATAGACTAATCCGACAAGCTTTTCATTTTGCTGTACAATGATGCTCTCGGCAACGTAAGGAAGATTATTGAGTCTGTCTTCTATTTCTTCAGGATAGATATTTTGTCCACTGGCACTAAGCAGCATGTTCTTACTTCTTCCTTTGATGGTAATATTGCCTTCGGCATCCATCAGGGCAAGGTCACCCGTGTGCAGCCATCCGTCTTTGTCGATCACTTGGGCGGTAGCTTCTTCGTTCTTATAATATCCTAACATCACGTTGTCTCCGCGACATATAATTTCGCCTACCACATTTTCCGGGTCGAGCGAGAGTACTTTTACCTCCATACGTGGAACCGCCTTTCCACATGATGCCGGTTTAAAGCGTTTCCAGTCTTCGTAACAAATGATAGGTCCGCATTCTGTCATGCCATAACCCACGGTATAAGGGAATTCTATCATTTGTAATAGTTGTTCTACTTCTTGGTTAAAAGCGGCACCACCAATCACCACTTCCGCAAAATTTCCACCAAAAGCATTTATCATTTCTTGGCGAACGGTCGCTTTAATTTTATCATTGATAATAGGTACTTTAAGCAATATCTTCATTGCGGGAGTTTCCAGTTTGGGAAGCACATTCTTCTTAATAATTTTTTCGATGATCAGAGGAACAGCAACCACCAGATTAGGCTTGATTTCGGCAAAAGCCTGGAAAATAATTTTGGGGCTGGGAGTACGTGTGAGAAAGTAGATTTGGCAACCAGCAGAGAATTCATACAAGAATTCGAAAGCTAATCCGTACATATGGGCCATCGGCAGCATGGATACTATCTTGTCACCCGGGTTCAGGTGCAACACTTCGAAGGCAAACGCTATGTTCGACCACAGGCTACGGTAAGGTAGCATTACACCTTTTGAATAACTTGTCGTTCCCGAAGTATAATTGATTGCTGCCAGTTCTTCAGGTTGATCTTTGTGATAATTGATATGCTCTTGGCGGAAGTTCTTAGGATATTTTTTACCGAATAATTCGTTTAGATGTTCGCGCGCATTGGTTAGCTTTTTGCTTCTCGATACGAGAACAGAGAAATCATTAACCAACACGATGCCTTCGAGTAGTGGCATGGCACTTTCGTTTAGGTTTTCCCATACTACATCACCCACAAAGAGAAGTTTGGCTTCGGAATGATTCACAATGTGGTGCACATTGTCTGCTTTAAATTCATGTAGAATAGGAACGATGACTGCTCCATAAGTTACTGTGGCCAGAAAAGCGACCCCCCAGTGAGAGCTGTTTCTGCCGCAAATGGCTATTTTGTCCCCTTTTTGAATACCGCTTTCTTCGAAAAGAATATGCATCTTTTCAATTTTGCGGGCTACGTCTTTATACTGTAGGGTGACTCCTTTATAATCGGTCAAGGCATCCAGATCCCAGTTATTTATAATACTGTTTTGGATGTATGCGATAAAACTGTGTTCCATTTGTTTTTGCACATTTAGTTTAAAACTGCGCAAATATAGGCTTTTATCTGTGCACCACAAATAAAATGAATGGAAAAATAGAGGAGATTGAACTTATTCCCAAAGTCTATGGTTTTTTCGTTATTTTATCAATAATAAGTGCAATGGCTCCGTCACCTGTAACATTACAGGCCGTTCCGAAGCTATCCATAGCGATGTAAAGAGCAATCATTAATGCTTGTGCAGATTGGTCAAACCCAAGCATCGACTGCAAGATACCTAATGCAGCCATGATGGCTCCACCCGGAACTCCGGGAGCGGCAACCATGGTGATACCTAGCATGAAGATAAATCCCACAAACAGAGGGAAATCATGAGGCATTCCTTGCATCATCATTAAAGCCAAAGCACAAGCCACTATCTTGAGAGTACTACCTGATAGGTGTATAGTGGCGCAAAGAGGAATAACAAACCCTGCGATATCAGCAGAAACTCCGTTCTTTTTTGTTTGCTCTAATGTTACGGGAATGGTGGCCGCAGAAGATTGTGTGCCCAACGCTGTAAAATAGGCAGGCATCATACGACCCAACAGTTTGAAGGGATTTCGCTTTACGAAAAGTGCGGCAACGGAATATTGAAATATGAGCAAAAAGATATGTAGTAAGAAAATGACTCCGATGATCTTGATGAATACCATTAAAATGGAATATACTTGTCCGGTGAACGTCATGCTGAGAAAAATGCCGAATATATAAATGGGTAACACGGGTAAGATAACGGAGTTGATCAACAAAAGAATGATATCTTGGAAATCTCGGGCTACTTTTTTGAGTGCATTGCTTTGCAGACTGGCAAGCCCCAACCCGAGAGTAAAGGCAAGAACGAGAGAGGTCATCACGCTCATCAGAGGGGGAATAGCGACTGAAAAATAGGGAAGAATACTTTCGCTTTCTTTTGCTACCTCAAGTGGCACTCCCGGAGTTATCAGCATTGGGAATACGCTTTCTCCCACAAAATAGGACAGGAATCCGGAGAAAAGTGTTGCTCCATAAGCAATGAGTACGGTGATAAGAAGCAATTTGCCCGCCCTGTTGCCAATATCAGCAATGGCAACAGTAACTAATCCAAGTATAATAAGGGGTATAGAGAAACCAAGGAATTCACCGAAGAGCCCGTTGAAAGTGCCGAACAAACGCACTACTGATGATGGAAGAAAAGAACCAAAAGCTATACCTAGCACAATGGCAATAATAATGCGAGGCAGCAGACCTATCTGTTTTATTTTCATATAGAGATTGTATTGATGGATGCAAAAGTAGTAAATTCTCCCGAACAAATGCATGAAGCATATCGTTATACACCAAAATAACAATCAGAAAAAATAGTGCAAATAAAATAATAATATGGATAATAAGAAATCGGATATCGGTCTTATCGGCTTAGCAGTAATGGGAGAGAACCTTGCTTTAAATATGGAAAGTAAAAGTTGGCAGGTTTCAGTATACAACCGTACGGTGCCAGGAGTGGAAGAAGGTGTGGTAGAACGTTTCGTGAATGGACGCGCCAAAGGAAAGAATTTACAAGGGTTTACTGATATAAAGAACTTTGTAGAATCACTGGCAGCACCCCGTAAAATAATGATGATGGTGCGTGCCGGAAGTGCTGTGGATGAATTGATGGAACAACTGTTTCCTTTACTTTCTGCCGGAGATATATTAATTGATGGTGGTAATTCGAATTATGAAGATACTAATCGGAGGGTGAAGCTGACAGAGTCGAAAGGTTTTCTTTTCGTTGGATCCGGAGTTTCAGGTGGGGAAGAAGGGGCTTTGAATGGAGCTTCCATTATGCCCGGTGGTTCTGTCGATGCATGGTCTCAGGTGAAACCGATTTTGCAGAGCATTGCGGCTAAGGCATCGGACGGCACTCCCTGCTGTGAATGGGTGGGCCCTGCCGGATCAGGACATTTTGTGAAGATGATTCACAATGGTATAGAGTATGGAGACATGCAGTTGATCGCTGAAGCCTACTGGGTGATGAAGAATCTCTTAAGTGTTGGTCATGAAGAAATGGCTTCTATTTTCACCCATTGGAATGAGGGGAAACTACGCAGTTACCTCATTGAAATAACAGCTAATATATTGCAACACAAAGATAAGTCCGGTGACTATCTGGTAGATAAGATATTGGATGCTGCCGGACAGAAAGGTACGGGTAAATGGTCGGTGATTAATGCGATGGAACTTGGCATGCCGTTGGGACTTATAGCCACTGCTGTGTTTGAACGTAGCTTGTCGAGTCAAAAGAGTTTGCGTGAAACAGCTTCACGCACTTATCAACACGGGCATCTGCAAGCGGTGTATAACAAACCTGAGTTAGTGAAGGATGTTTATTCGGCACTGTATGCTTCTAAGTTAGTGTCTTATGCACAAGGATTTGCTGTACTTCAAAAAGCTTCCGACACGTTTGGTTGGAAGTTGAACCTTTCGTCTATCGCTCGTATGTGGCGTGGCGGATGCATCATTCGTAGCGCATTCCTTAACGATATTGCAGCTGCATTCGAAGCTAAAGAGAAGCCCGAACATCTGTTGCTGGCTCCTTACTTCAAAGAAGAAATGAGAGAATTGTTGCCTGGTTGGAAGAATCTGGTAGTTGCGGCTGTACGCGAAGAATTGCCTGTGCCGGCATTTTCTTCCGCTCTGAATTATTTCTATTCTCTGGTTTCGGAAAAACTTCCTGCTAACATGGTTCAGGCACAACGCGATTATTTCGGTGCGCATACTTTTGAGCGTACGGATAACTTGCGCGGAGTATTCTTCCACGAAAACTGGACCGGACATGGAGGCGATACGAAGTCGGGTACTTATAATGTATAACAGTTTATGTAAAATGAGATTATTATGAATGATAAATATACAGAACGCCCTTTCGTTATGGTCATCTTTGGCGCCTCGGGCGATTTGACCAAACGTAAGTTGATGCCTGCGCTTTACTCCTTATACAAAGAAGAGCGTTTGCCGAAAGAATTTTCAATACTAGGTGTAGGGCGAACGGTATATACAGATACTGATTACCGCTCTTATATATTAAACGAAATAAAGCTTTTCGTGAAATCGTCTGAGCAAGATGAATCGTTGATGAAAGCTTTTGTGTCGCAACTTTATTATCTCTCTATCGATCCTGCGATTGAGAGTGAGTATGGCCAACTTAGCTGTCGTCTGGAGGAACTGAGTGGTGAAGAACGTCCCGATAATTTGCTTTACTACTTGGCCACTCCACCGTCTTTGTATGGAGTGGTTCCGTTGCATCTTAAAAAATGGAGGCTCAATAGTAAGCACTCCCGCATCATTGTGGAAAAGCCTTTCGGCTACGATTTAGAGTCAGCGCAAGAACTTAACCGTATTTATACTTCGGTATTTGATGAACGGCAGATTTATCGTATTGACCACTTTCTGGGCAAGGAAACAGCACAGAACCTTTTGGCTTTTCGTTTTGCCAATGGCATTTTTGAGCCGTTGTGGAACAGAAACTACATTGATTACGTGGAAGTGACGGCTGTGGAAAATCTCGGCATCGAACAGCGTGGTGGATTTTATGATACTACAGGAGCATTGCGCGATATGGTGCAAAATCACCTGATACAGTTGGTTGCACTGACAGCTATGGAGCCGCCTGCCGCATTTAATGCGGATAGCTTCAGAAATGAAGTGGTAAAGGTTTACGAGTCTTTGACTCCTCTCAATGAAGTTGATCTGAACGAACACATCGTACGCGGACAATACACTGTATCCGGTTCTAAGAAAGGCTATCGCGAGGAGAAAAATGTCTCTGAGGATTCTCGTACAGAGACTTATATAGCCATGAAATTGGGTATTAGTAATTGGCGATGGAGTGGAGTACCTTTCTATATTCGCACCGGTAAACAGATGCCTACGAAAGTGACTGAGATAGTGGTACACTTCAAAGAAACTCCTCATCAGATGTTTCACACGGCGGGAGATAAATCGCCTATTGCCAATAAGCTGATTCTTCGCTTGCAACCCAATGAGGGTATTGTGTTGAAATTCGGGATGAAGCTTCCCGGGCCAGGCTTTGAGGTGAAGCAAGTGACGATGGACTTCAGTTACGACAAGTTGGGTGGTGTACCTTCGGGAGATGCTTATGCCCGACTGATTGAGGATTGTATACAAGGCGATCCGACGCTCTTTACCCGAAGTGATGCAGTTGAAGCATCGTGGCGCTTTTTCGACCCGATACTTCAATATTGGAAAGAACATGCGGAGGCACCTCTGTATGGATATCCGGCAGGCACATGGGGACCACTCGAAAGCGAGGCAATGATGCACGAGCATGGAGCAGACTGGACAAACCCTTGTAAAAACTTAACGAACACTGATCAATATTGCGAGTTATGAAAAAAAACATTTATTCCTCTTCTATAGAGACGGCTCGCGCATTGATTCTGCACATCATTAAATTA
>DBTL01000039.1:1458-10603 GCA_002307035.1 Bacteroides sp. UBA1317 | reverse complement strand
CGCGCATTGATTCTGCACAGCATTAAATTGCTATCAGACAAACCTGATAAGACGTTTGATATTGCATTCAGCGGTGGAAGCACTCCGGCATTGATGTTCGATTTGTGGGCGAATGAATATAAAACCGTGACGCCTTGGGAGCGTATCCGCATCTGGTGGGTAGATGAGCGTTGCGTGCGGCCCGAGAAATCTGATAGTAATTATGGTATGATGCGAATGCTTCTGCTGGATGTAGCTCCGATTCCCGAGGCTAATATCTTTCGCATCATGGGAGAGAATAAGCCCAAAGAAGAAGCTGCCCGCTATTCAGCATTAGTGAAAGAATATGTCCAGCCGCAAGGAAGCTTTCCTGCATTCGATATTGTATTGCTTGGTGCCGGAAACGACGGACATACCTCTTCTATTTTTCCGGGGCAAGAGCACTTGCTTATTTCACCCGAAATTTATGAGGCAACCTACAATCCGAATACGGGGCAAAATAGAATAGCTCTTACCGGACAACCGATCATTAATGCTGCTCAGGTCATTTTCTTTATTATGGGCAAAGACAAAGCAGATGTCGTTTTTGAAATATGTCAATCGGGAGATACATGTCCGGCGGCATATGTTGCCCATCATGCCGGTGAAGTCTTGTTGTTCTTAGATCAGTCAGCGGCGAGTAAGCTTCAATAGCTTATTATTTACAAATCACTTTATTCTTAGATATCATATAACTTCAACAGTCCCTTCTCAGGAGGCTTGTAACTGTTGTATTTAGGAACTTAATAAAATAGATAGTATGGAAACCTTCATTAGTGATTTGTCTAACAAAGAATATCCGATTGCGGATAGAGTATCAGCAAAATCAGTAAGACTACCTATCATGCAATTGATAAGAAATGAACATCCCAATTTTGCAGACAACCAATATTTATCTTTGAGTGAATTGGATGTTTACAGAGAGAAACACATCGAGTTTTTCATGAAAAAGCAGGTTGGGAAGATTACCAAATTAGAAAAAAGAGTATTAACATCCCTGAAAGATAAAAAGACTATTTCAGATACCATTGAGCGGGAAGAGGAACCAGCTTTAACTTTTGGGCAACGGATTGCTGACAAGATTGCCGATTTTGGCGGTAGTTGGACTTTTATTATTTCATTTCTGGTATCTTTGCTGCTCTGGATTTGTTTGAACATTCTCTGGCTTGCCAATAAAGGATTTGATCCATACCCTTTTATCTTGTTAAACCTAATTTTATCCATGTTGGCAGCCTTGCAGGCACCTGTTATTATGATGAGTCAAAACAGGCAAGAGTCGAAAGACAGGGATAGAGCTAAGAAGGATTATATGATTAATCTAAAGTCTGAATTGGAAATAGAAATGCTTCATGAAAAGATAGACCATTTGATAATCAATGAGCAACAGGAATTGCTCGAAATTCATAAAACCCAGCTAGAGATATTATCTGAAATTTTAAAGCGGATTGAGAATATGCAAGAAAAATAATCTTTCAATTATTCTAATATGTTTTTGAAGTTTTCTTTGCTAGCCCAACTGGTCTATTTTTAATTTCTTGTATTATTACTCCGACAACTTCTCGACAACTAAAACCATTGTTCGGCAATCATTTAGTGTCATACCCGAAATAATTCCCTGAATATCATTCTCCTGTGGCAAACAAAAAAATACTCCCTGATCCGTTCGCTTACGGGGGGAGTATTTACACAAAAACTAAACTAGACTTAACTAAACTATTCTATTGCGGAGTTTCACAACCCCTATCTGTTCGGTGCAAAGATATGTATTTGTTTTCTTTCGTGCAAACTGTAATCGACAAATAAGCGTTTTCCATCGATAAAACTCTTGTTGATTTAACTTCGTTCGTCCAAGAAAACTTGAAAGGCCTGTTTGTAGCTATCACTAATTGGAATATAAGTTTTATCAAAGACTATTCTTCCGCGATCTATAACCCGTATTTTTTCTTTCTGAACGATGAATGAACGGTGTACACGCATGAAATGGTTGGTCGGCAGTAATTCTTCCATGGACTTCATGCTCATTAATGATAAGATTGGTTTGACGCTATCCTCAAGATAGATTTTTATATAGTCTTTTAACCCTTCTATATATAGGATCTTCTTTAATTCTATTTGTATGAGTTTATAGTCGCTTTTCACATAAATACTTTCTTTTTCTTCGGGTTTATGCACTAGCTCAAACCACTGCACAGCTTTGTTGGCTGCCTGAAGAAAATCGACATAGGAAATTGGCTTCAAAAGATAATCTAGTGCGTTGACCCGGTAACCATCTATGGCATATTGACCGAAGGCGGTAGTAAACACTATACGTGTATGAGGGTCTACCATTTGAGAGAATTCTAAACCGTTCAGCTCAGGCATCTGTATATCTAGGAACAACAGATCGGTTTCATTGATAGGGAGTTCCTTCATGGCCTGCATGGCGCTGGAGTATTTCCCGATTAACTTCAGAAAGGGAGTTTTCTTGACGTAGCTTTCCAGTAAACTGAGAGCCAAAGGTTCGTCATCTATAATTGCGCAATTTAGTGTCATAATTCAAATTTTTGAAGGAGTGAGGTATAATTTTGATATGTATTCTTTTCCGTCTTTTGATATATATTTATCCCAAGTATAGTGTTTCGAATAAAGTAATTCCAAGCGTTTTTGTACTTGTTCCAGTCCAATGCCCGAACCGCTTTTATCCATTTTCTCGTTCTTGGGATGGTAGCTGTTGATTATTTCACAGCAGATTTTGTTCTTACGTTCGGAGAGCAGGATGCGTATGAAACTAGGTTCTGTGGGAGAAATGCCATGTTTAAAGGCATTTTCTATTAGGGAAATGAAGATAAGCGGAGCTATATCTGTTTTACTATCAGAACGAATTTCTATTTTTGTTTCTACGGTAACGTTGCTGGTGAGGCGTATGCGCATCAATTCAATGTAGTTGCGAATAAAATCGGCTTCTTTACCTAATGCTACAAACGTTTGCTGATTTTCATAAAGCACATGGCGGAGTAGTTTGCTAAGTTCTTGTACTGCTTGTTGCGCTTTGTCAGTATCGAAAGTGATCAGGGCGTAGATATTATTCAAGGTGTTCAGTAAGAAGTGAGGGTTTAGCTGGTTGCGCAAATTTTTTAGTTCTGCTTCCGTGCGATTTTTTTCTGCCTCGCGTCGGGCTTCTTCCGACACTCTCCATCGACTACTCATGCGAATAACGACACTAAGCCCTATGGTAAATATTAAGCTAATGATATCGCGAACAAAGAAAATCCACTTTGGAGGGCTTTGACGTTTATAGATCGAATTTGTTTCGATAACGGGAGGCATATTTGTCTTTTGCCATATTTGCAAGACCACTCCAATGCCGATTAATAATATTGCATTATATATAATGTATTTCTGAGTTTTCTCCTTAAATAAAAGACGAGGAATCAGAAAGAAATAGTTCACATAGAAAATCACCAAAAATGAAAATAGTACTGAACTATGTCGTAAGTAAGCATTCCAATCAATACTGCTACCTTCCCGTTCAATGAAGAAAGGGAAGGCAAACACAATGCCCCAACTGATGATATGTATCATCGCTTCGAGTGTACGGTTGGTGGTTGGTGGTTTCATATTTACAAATATAATGTTTTATTTCATTATTCATATCTTATGGCTTCTATTGGGTCGAGGTCGGCTGCTTTTTTTGCCGGGTACCATCCAAAGAACACTCCGGTTATGGTACAGACTGCGAAACTTAGGACGACACTCCATGGCTGGATGTAAATAGGCCAATGGGCGAATGTGTTGACTCCATAGGATGCTGCGATGCCAAGAATTACGCCGATGACACCTCCTGTGATACTAATCAATATTGCTTCTATGAGGAATTGACTTAATATATCTATTCCGCGGGCACCAACGGACATACGTAATCCAATTTCACGAGTACGCTCTGTGACGCTGACATACATGATATTCATGATTCCGATACCTCCTACGACAAGACTAATGCCGGCAACGCATGCAAGTAGAGTAGTCATCAAGTCGGTAGTGGAGTTAAGCATAGTGCTCAATTCTTGCTGGGAACGAATGGTGAAATCATCGTCATCTCCGGTTTTTATTTTGTGGTTAGTTTGCAGGATAGAAGTTATTTCTTCAGTTGCTTTATCGGTCATATCTTCCGTAAGTGCAGAGGCAAAGATACCTTGGAGATAAGTAACAGCCAGTAGACGTTTCATTACCGTAGTATAAGGGGCTAAAACAACAGCATCCTGATCTTGTCCCATCGAATTGTATCCTTTTGCCTTGAGTACACCTGTTATTCTAAAAGGTATTTTGCCGAAGCGAATAACTTGCCCTATGGGATCGGCACCATCAGGAAATAGGTTATCGACAATGGTTTTGCCAATAACACAGACTTTTGCACTACTTTGTATATCGGCATCTGTGAACATTTCACCATCTTCAATTGAAAGCTGACGGATGGTGAGATATTCTAAATTTACTCCGTTGATGCTTCCCGGGTAATTATTAGATCCATAAACGAATTGTCCGGAACTGCTGACATTCGGGCTAATGGCTGACAGATATTTCGTTTCATTCTGCAAAGACACAAAATCTGTCAACTTTAGTGTTTGCATACTACTTGGGTCTTGGCGCACACCCCCACGCACATCGGCTCCGGGATTGATCATAATCATGTTTGATCCCATTTCGGCTATCTGGCTTTGGATACTTTTCTTAGATCCTTGTCCAATGGCAAGCATGGTAATAACTGAAGCTACTCCAATAATGATGCCCAGCATCGTTAGAAAGGCGCGAAGCTTATTATTGGCTAATGCTCTCAGAGCTATCTTGAATAAATTTGTTCCATTCATAATGTGTGGATATATAATTAGAGTTCTTCCGGCATTGGTAATGCCGCAAGAGTTGCAGCAGCAGATTGAATATTAGGGTTTATCTTATCCTCTTTTACTTGTCCGTCGCGCAATACAATATTCCTGCTGCTATATTGGGCTATTTCGGCATTGTGAGTAACAAAAATAATGGTACGTCCCTCTTTATGCAACTGCTGAAAGAGAACTAGTATATCAAATGATGTGCGTGTATCTAGATTACCGGTTGCTTCATCAGCTAGTATCACTGCTGGATTATTGACCAATGCCCGGGCTATGGCTACGCGTTGCATTTGTCCACCACTCATCTGATTACTCTTATGCATTAGGCGATCTCCTAAACTGACAGCTTCCAGAGCCTCTATGGCGCGTCTTTTCCGTTCGGCTGAATTAACGGACGCATTGTACATAAGAGGTAGCTCAACGTTTTCAATGGCCGTTGTTTTTGCTAGTAGATTATAGCTCTGAAACACAAAACCTATTTTTCGGTTCCGAAGTACAGCCCGCTCATCTTTACTCATGCTACGCACAGGGATGCCGTCAAGTAGATATTCTCCACTAGTAGGAGTATCTACGCATCCTAAAGTATTAAGTAAAGTTGATTTCCCTGAACCGGATGTGCCCATGATAGTCACAAATTCGCCTTCGTTGATGGTAAACGAGATGCCTCGAAGGGCGTGAACCGTTTCTTCACCCACTTGGAAATTTCGTTTAATATCTTTCAATTCTATAATTTTTTTCATCGCTTAATCTATTGTAACGGTTAGCGCTCCGGAACACTAACCGTTTGGATTTGTACTATTTCTTTTTATTAGCTCCGGGGCGAGTAGGCATGAACGGTGAAGATTCTTTTTGTTCACTTGAATCAGACTTGGAAACTTGACCCGTTGTTTCTCCAGGTATTTTACCGGCTACGGCATCAGTCACAATGGACGTACCTTCTGCTATGCCACTTATTATCTCCGTAAAGATTCCATTGGTTATGCCTACTTTTACAGGATATGCTGTAAAGGTATACCCTGTGCGAGTCCATATTTTTTCTTTGCTATCACAATCTATGACTTTGTCTTTAGCGCCAATTAAGGCTTTGTCAGGAGTGAAGCGCAATGCTTTTGAAGGAACGACTAATATATTGTTTTTTTCGAGGGTATAGAATGTGATATTTGCTGTAAGTCCGGGTTTTAAATCTAAATCCGGGTTAGGCGCCGACACTACAACCTCGTAAGTAACCACATTATCTGTTGTAGTTGCCTCCAAGCGTACTTGGGTTACTTTTCCTTCAAATGTTTTATTGGGGTAAGCATCTACGGTGAATGTAGTGCGAAGTCCTTCAGTAATTCCGCCTATATCTGCTTCGTCTACATTTGCGACTACTTGCATGTCGGTAAGATCTTTTGCTATGATAAATAATGTTGGGGTACTGTAGGATGAAGCAACCGTTTGTCCTTCTTCTACAGAGCGACTCAAAACAATTCCGTCAATCGGAGAGTAGATAGTTGCATAACCCAGATTGGTTTCAGCTTTAGCAACATCATTCTTGCTGACGCTATATGAGCTTTTTGCTTTCTCATAATTATATAGGGCGGAATCATAATCACTATCTGAAACCAGCGTTTTTTGATGCAATGTTTTAATACGAGTAAACGTCTTCAGTTGATACTCGTATTCTGTTTTGGCGCTTGCCAAGTTATTTTTTGCACTGGCTAGTGTGTTCAATAGAACAGTTTTATCTAGCTCAGCTATTATTTGCCCCTTTTTCACTACACTGTTGTAATCGACAAATATTTTGTTAATTATACCAGATACCTGCGTACCAACTTCTACTTCTACAACCGGCTCTACCGTTCCGGTAGCTGTTACTGAATTACTGATACTGCCTTTGGTTACTTTAGCAGATTCGAAAGTAACCTTGTTCTGGGGTGTTGGTCCCCAGAACCACCATACAAGCGCTCCGGCAACTACCACTGTGGCAATGACGAGGATAATTTTCTTTTTGTTCATACTTGTTATTTTATTAATATTGGTGGTCTATTTGCCAATATTGGTATTACGAATTATAAATTAATCTTCTCTCCTTGATAGAAATGCAATAACTGCGTGTTAAGGATTGCCATATATTTAGCTTGAAGTACTTCTTGTTTGGCAGCCAGCAGATTGTTTTTTCCGGTAAGTAACTCTACTGTATTCTTCATGCCTAAGTTGAATTGCTCATTTATAAGATCATAACTAACCTGTGTACTGCGAAGTTTTTCATTGGCGGCAACAAAACTTTGTTGCGCGCTGTTAGCGTCTAGCCAAAAGCCTTCTATGGTTTTGAATAGTGTTTTTTGTTCATCAAGCATTTCCAGCTTGCTTGTTTGAGTTGCCAATTTTGCTTTCTCCACGGCACTTTTTGTTTTACGGTTGTTAAATATAGGAACGGAGACTGTGACTCCTACTGAATTATTCCAACCGTTTTTTACTTGTTGGCTAAAAGTATAATCGCTTCCATTTGTATGGCTTGTACCTGTTCCGGCAGTGAGACTAAGAGTTGGTAAATATCCCGCACGGGCAATCTCTGTGTCTAATTCCGACGTTTGAACGGTCAGCTTGCTTGCTTCAATCTCCGGGCGGAAAGTGAGTGCTGCATTATATACATCTGTTTTTGTAGGAAGTGGTGTGAGGGCGTCTTGATCACTTAGAACTGGCATGGAGAGATTCATCTCCTCTTCTCCATCCAGTTCCAGTAATTGTTTTAATTGCAGTTTGTAGTTTTGCAGTGTGGCTTGTGCTGTGACGAGTTGATATTTATCAGTACTGCATTCTGATTCCAATTGGGCATAATCGCTCTTAGCAATGGAACCGGCAGCTAATAATTCTTTTCCGCGATCTCTTTGTGCTTCAGATAATTTGAGTGTGCTCTCATTGATTGATACCGACTCAGCGGCATAGAGAATTTGTACATATATTTGTGTGATAGATGTTTCTATTTCATTTTCTGTTTGAGCTACGGTAAGTTCGGCAATTCGATTATTAAGTTTCTCTTGCTTAATGGTCTTCTGCAATTGTCCTCCATTATATACAGTCCATGATGCATCGAATCCATAGCTACCGCTGTAACTGTTTTTCGTCTGACTTGTATCGTTCGTAAGCTGGCGGTTTACATAGTTATGGCTGGTGCTGAAAGACAAACTGGGAAATAGAGCAGCTTTAGCTGTTTTGATATCTACACGACTACTTTCTGCAGTAATGCGATTCTTGCGGATACTGATATTTTGTTGCATGGCATAATTTATACAGTTTGCAAGAGTCCATTCTGTCGGACGCTCTTGTACTTGTTCCTGAGCTTGTGCATTTGTGGCTAGCCAGAGTATTGCTATTATACAAAGCATTGTGACTGTCAATCTTCTTAAGTTTATCATATTCTGCTTCTTTTGATTTCTATTGCAAAGATATCTCTGCTGCATTCCTCTTGCAAAAACGATAGACCGTTCCTTGCAATATGTCTGCCAATATGTCTTATTCATCGATATTCAATTGTCTATTTGACTTATTCTTTGATCTTTAGTTACTTATTTTTCTTTTTCATAGATCATTATTTACCAATAATTTGGTTTATTCTAAACTTATTTATTAGTTTTGCAATCGTTGAATAGATGTCAATATTGAATAGATAACAAGATGAAACAAATGATATTACGTATATGGTATTTCTATCTCGATGGCTTTCGAAGCATGACACTTGGAAAGACTTTGTGGTTGATTATTTTGATTAAACTATTTATTATGTTTTTTGTTCTCAAATTATTCTTCTTTCCTAATTTCCTAAACAATCGCCCTGAGGGTGAAAGCAAAGAAGAATATGTGGGTAATGAACTTATTAATCGTGCAATTCCTTAATATTTAATATATGATAGATAGTATTGATACTTCGTTAATTGATTGGTCGAGGGCGCAATTTGCTCTTACGGCTATGTATCACTGGATTTTTGTTCCCCTTACATTGGGACTGGCTGTAGTGATGGGAGTGATGGAAACTCTTTATTACAAAACAGGTAATGAGTTTTGGAAACACACAGCCAAGTTCTGGATGAAGCTTTTTGGTATAAACTTTGCAGTGGGTGTCGCTACCGGAATTATTTTAGAATTTGAGTTTGGAACCAATTGGAGTAATTACTCATGGTTTGTGGGCGATATCTTTGGTGCTCCTCTTGCGATAGAGGGCATTTTGGCTTTCTTTATGGAAGCAACGTTTATAGCTGTGATGTTTTTTGGATGGAACAAAG
>DBTL01000039.1:813-1209 GCA_002307035.1 Bacteroides sp. UBA1317 | reverse complement strand
GTTTTTTGGATGGAACAAAGTGAGCAAAGGTTTTCATTTAGCTTCTACTTGGCTCACGGGTTTGGGAGCTACAATATCTGCTTGGTGGATTCTGGTGGCTAACGCTTGGATGCAGTATCCCGTTGGGATGGAATTCAATCCTGATACGGTACGTAATGAGATGGTCGACTTTATGGCTGTTGCCACTTCGCCCGTTGCAGTAAACAAATTTTTTCATACGGTACTTTCGAGCTGGGTACTGGGTGCTGTTTTTGTAGTGGGAGTCAGTTGTTGGTTTCTATTAAAGAAGAGAAATCAAAAATTTGCTTTAGCAAGCGTTAAAGTTGGCGCAAGTGTAGGTCTGGTAGGAATTGCGCTTACGATGTGGACCGGAGATGGCTCCGCCTATCAGGCAGG
>DBTL01000039.1:0-540 GCA_002307035.1 Bacteroides sp. UBA1317 | reverse complement strand
AACCGATGAAACTGGCTGCAATGGAGGGTTATTACCATGGGCAAAATGGTGCGGGGCTGGTCGTTGTAGGTCTGTTGAATCCTGATAAGAAGACTTATGATGATGGCAAAGAGGCTTTCATTTTCCGTATTGCTGTTCCTAATTTACTCTCTTTGTTAGCTCAGCGTGATTTCAATGCATTTGTTCCCGGTGTGAATGATATTATGGAAGGAGGTTACATGTTGAAAGACGGTACGGTTGCACTTTCGGCTCCTGAAAAGATAGAACGTGGCAAAAAGGCGATTGCTGCATTGGCCTCTTATCGATTGGCGAAAAAGAATAAGGATCAGGCGACTGCCGATTCAGCTTATGCTGTTTTGCAAAGCAACGTAGCTTATTTTGGTTACGGATATATTAAAGATGTGCACGAATTGGTGCCGAATGTTGCTATTACATTTTATGCTTTCAGAGTGATGGTCTTGTTGGGAGGGTATTTTCTGCTCTTCTTTGTGGTCATTTTATTATTGGCTAATAAAGAGAAGTTGGTCACTCTAAAATGGG
>DBTL01000023.1:12867-45075 GCA_002307035.1 Bacteroides sp. UBA1317 | reverse complement strand
TGAACACACCGCCCTTATCTTTATTAGCCACATCTTGTCCCCAAAGGAACGTGTCAGGATTATGGCGAAATTCACTCTTCAACGTTTCGTTGAGCGCTGTCACAAGGTTTTTCTTCTCACCCTGTTCGTTGTGCGTTCCATCCACGTAAACTTTTGGTTCATACGGTTCAGGCAAAACAAAATCGAAGATTGTTTTCGGATCAGGATCGGGCGCAGCGATGGCTTTCTTATTTGCCACGCTCAGCTCTTTCTTCACAGCAGCTTCAATCTGAGTCAATTCTTCCTCCGTGAAACGTTTGTATTGAAGCAACATTCGGCGGAATTTCTTCAAAGGATCTGCCGCTTTCACATAGGCCAACTCATATTCATCACGATACAAGAAATGGTTGTCGGAGTTAGAGTGCGAGCCGATACGTACGCAGTTAGCGTGAACGATGACGGGGCAACCTGTTTCAATCGCATACTCACGAGCAGCGGTCATAGCGTTCATAGAGTCGAACACATCTTTACCGTTACAATAAATAATCTTCAGGTTTTTGAATCCTGAAAAGTTTTGAGCTACCTTGCGGTTGGCTGTTTGATCCTTCTTTGGAACAGAGATGCCGTATCCATTGTCCTGGATAACAAAAATCACCGGCAGTTTCTCGGTACATGCGCCGTTGATGGCCTCGTATACATAGCCTTCTGAGGTGGTAGCTTCACCCTGACAGGTGATAGCTACTCCTTTATGCTTGTAATACTTCATGGCTCGTGCCACTCCGGCGGCATGCAAATCTTGCGTACCAACAGCTGAAGATATATTCTCGATGTGCCATTCGTGTTTAGAAAAATGGTTTGACATGTGGCGGCCTCCGCTGGTGAGGTCGGTAGCTTTAGAAATACCGTTAAGAATCAACTCCTCGGGTGTCATCCCTGCCGACAGCACCGTCAACATATCACGGTAATAAGGGAACAGGAAATCTTCACCGACCGTGAAAACTTGTCCAATGGCCAATTGTATGCCGTCGTGTCCTGCATACGGAGCGTGATAAGACCAGCCAAGAGATTGAAGCTGATACATCGGTGCCTTCTCGTCCATCGCTCGTCCGAGAGTTAGCAAGTGGTACCATTTTTTCAGTGTCTCTTTATTGGTATTATTAATATCAAATGTTTTCATTCTTTCTTTAATTTATAAGTATTATTTATCCCACTTTTCCAGATACTCGGCCACGCTGAGTAAGAATTTGCCACCCAATGTACCGTCGATGATGCGGTGATCATAAGACAAAGACAGATACATTTTATGTCTGATAGCAATTACGTCACCATCCGGTGTTGAAACAACAGCAGGTTTTTTCTCAATGAATCCCACGCCCAGAATAGCTACTTGAGGTTGATTGATAATTGGTGTCCCAATTATATTCTTGAAAGTACCGAAGTTGGTGATGGTAAACGTACCATTCTGCACGTCACTAACTTTCAGTCTGTTGGCACGAGCCGTGTTGGCCAGTGAGTCGATAGCCAAAGCCAATCCCTTGGTGTTCAATCTGTCAGCATCGTGAATTACGGGAACAACCAAGTTGCCATCGTCCAGCGCAACAGCCATACCGATATTGATATGCTTTTTCAAGATCATCTTGTAACCATCCACAGAAGCATTTACATAAGGGAATTCGATCAACGCCTTTGATACAGCCTCAACGATAGCAGGCATATAGGTAATGTTGATGCCCTCTTGCTTACGGAATTCATCTTTCACACGTTTGCGCCAGTTTACAAGCTTGGTTACGTCTACCTCGATGATTGTTGTAACATGTGGAGAAGTATTCTTCGACATCACCATGTGATCGGCAATGATGCGTCTAACCGGATCCATATCGACAATTTGATCTTCGCCCGCTTTTTGAGCAACAGGAGCAGGAGCCGCAGGAGCCTTCGTCGGTTCGGCAGGATTTGGTTGAACAGCAACAGCACTTGCTGGTTTGGCTGCCGCAGGTTGCGCACTAGCCGCTGCAGGAGCAACGCCACTCTTCTTCTGTTCGATGTATTTTTGAATATCTTTCTTGGTTGGTCTGCCAAGATAACCCGTTCCTTGCAAAGCATCAAGCTCTGCGCTGGAGATTTGTGCCTGATTGGCCAATTGAAGTACAACCGGCGAATACCAGCGGCCTTCTTCTTTCACTGCTGCAGGTTTGCTTGAAACCGGTGCCGGCGATTCTTGCTGTGGTGTAACAACTTCGGGCTGTGGTGCAGTTGTTTGTGGCGCTTCCGGCTGAACGGTTTTTTCAGCTTCTACTGTTGTAGCTTCTTGCGCTCCGTCATCTTCTATCTCAACGGTTGCTACTGTAACTCCTACAGGAACCGTATCACCTTCCTGAAATAGAATTTCGAGAATTTTTCCTTCTACAGGAGAAGGAATCTCCGCATTAACCTTTGCGGTAGTTACCTCAAATAAAATTTGGTCCTCCTCAATTACATCGCCTGCCTTTACTAACCATGCGATAATGGTTCCTTCAGTGATGCTTTCGCCTAACTTAGGCATTTTAATATCGAACTTTGACATACGTTTTTAAGTTTTTAAATTGACTGAATAAGAATTATCCAAGCGATTTAGCCCTAAATTCCAGCTTGGAGTTTTGTATTTTTCATCCCTCAGCAAAGCAATCTTCATCTTGTCCTGCTCACTGAAAGTATATATATTAGTAGGCCCCTCTTGAGCCATCATCTCTTTTATTATCAGTTCTTTGAATTCGTTCATTTGCATCGGCTGATCCAGATGTTGAACAATATTAGTTACCTTACTTTTTACAGATTTCACATAGCTTCTTCTCTTCGTGTCGGAGAGTTGCTCCAACGCACTTAAATCGCCCTCTAACACCGAAGTAAGCATTGACAGATTGGTTGAAAACAAGAGTGAAGCATGAAACAAGATTCTGCCTCCAAAGATAGATTGTGCGCTGCCTGAGATTTTTAACCCCTTTACAGTCAATCCTCTACGTGCGTCGACCTCAGCATTCAATCCTAATGTTTTCAAAAAGTCGATCATCAGGGTTGAGAATTTGCCGAAATCAGGATTCTTGCTATTCTCTATAAAAGTAAGATTGACATTGCCCAAATCATCATACACAGCGCCACCCCCCGAACTGCGTCGGGCTATCTTGATCTCATGCTCCCTTGCCAAAGCAAGATTCACCTCGGCTTGCACGTCTTGGTGTCTTCCGATAATCACAGAGGGCTCACTTTGCCACACCATGAAGACATCTTCAGTGAAGTTTTTCAGCAGAAATTCTTCCGCCGCCAAGTTAAAGTATGGATCCGTAATCGGGCTATTAATACAAATCATAAAGCGACTTCATCAAATAGATAAACTTTCGTGTATAATTTCGCCCACAGTTGGATGCGGAAAAATGATCCGCTTAAAATCTTCCACTGTAAACTTATGTTCAATAGCGATACCCACCGAAACGATAAGTTCCGAAGCAGGATTGCCTACCATGTGGCATCCAATGATTCGTTCGGCTTCATCAACGATCAGTTTGCAATATCCGTTGCCCGTCTCGTTTTCAGCGATGAAACGTCCGGCATAAGCCATCGGTAGTTTCAGTACACTATATTTTATTCCGGAAGCTTTCACCTCTTCTTCAGTCTTTCCTACTCCGGCCATTTCCGGATTCGTATAAACAACACCCGGAATGGCATCATAGCTCATTTGGTCGTCTACCCCTACGATGTGGTTAATCGCCACTTCCGCCTCACGAATAGCCGTATGAG
This sequence comes from Bacteroides sp. UBA1317, assembly GCA_002307035.1. Lineage (GTDB taxonomy): Bacteria > Bacteroidota > Bacteroidia > Bacteroidales > Bacteroidaceae > Bacteroides. The sequence continues at coordinate 41,325 of DBTL01000023.1, read as the reverse complement.
CAAGCATGGAATATCCGGTGATATCTCCCGCTGCATATACATTCGGATGCGAAGTTTGCATATATTCGTTCACCTTCACACCACGGCTCTGAAGCTCCAAGTTCAGCTTATCCGCACCGATCGTGTTGAGAACCGCTTTACGGCCTACGCTAACCAATATCTTTTCGGCCTCAATCTCTTGGGTTTTGCCCCCTTTTTCAATAATCACCTGATGCGCGTTCACCTCCGTGACTTTCGCTCCAAGATAAAAAGAGATTCCCTTTTTGGCGTATTCCGCCCGAAGCATGGCCGATGATTCATTATCCATCACACCCAATATCTCCGGCATCATCTCTATAACGCTCACTTTTACGCCAATGCTGTTGAAGAACGAAGCAAACTCCATCCCGATCACTCCGCCACCAATAATGGCAAGCGATTTAGGCACCATTTTATTGTCCAATGCCTCTTTCGAAGTCCAGAAATCGATGTCCGAAAGCCCTTTGATAGGCGGGATAACCGTTTCCGAGCCCGCACAAAGCAGCAGATATTTCACCTCATACTGTTCGCCATTGCAAGTCAGCAGAATCTCTCCGCCTTCTTCACCCGCAACAGCCGCTTCACCTTGCACAACGGTAGCGCCCGCAGAGGTCAGTTTCATCTTAACCCCCATGGTCAATTTCTTCACTGTCTTGTTCTTGCGAGCAATGATTTTATCCAAATCAAACGAAGGAGAACCTTCCACCAAAATTCCGTATTTGGCCGAACTCTTGGCATTATCTAATAATTTAGCTGAATAAAGTAATGTTTTAGAAGGTATGCAACCCTCGTTTAAGCAAACGCCTCCAACTTCATTTTTCTCAAAAAGAACTGTTTTCAGACCGCTTGCAGCAGCTTTCTCGCCCGCATTATATCCTGCAGGGCCTCCTCCTATAATTCCAATATCATATTTCATAACGCTTATTATATATTATTTAAAGTAACAATTAAACTTCGTGCTCGCACACATTAAATAAAGAACACACTGTATAATTCAACAAGTTAGAGCTTATTTTGTTTTATTCTAAATTATATCTTTGCATAGAATAACCAAAAAAAAGAAAAATCGATGAGCAATAGAGGGGCAACAATCACCACATTAATGCTTGCCAGTGCGGCAAATGAGTCGGCAGATGGCGAGAAAGGACCATTTATTCAAAACTACGTGGGCCGGATGCTCGATAAAGAGGCGACTCCCAACTCGGGTCCGACACCAGATTATAGCAATCCGTTCTACTGGGCGGCCTCTCCCGACAAACAAAATGCGGCGGACAGCATTCCGTCGTTTCTAAAAGGAGAAGAAAAGAACCAAACGGCCGATGTGTTCTATCTTCATCCCACAACTTTCTTGAGCGGACTCAATCCGCTGACCATCTTGAGTGACGTAAGCGATAAGCGTCAACTCATTGAATCGATGAAAAATACTCCGTGGAACGCCGACCTGAACGACACGACGCTAAATCATTTAACCGATATGCGAGCCGTTCTCAATCAGGCCACGGCTTTTAACGCCACTTGCCGTGTGTTTGCCCCGCGCTACAGGCAGGTTCACATTAAAGGTTTCTTTGCCCGAACGTCGGATGCCACACAGCGAGCCCTCGACTTGGCTTATAGCGATATAAAAGAATCTTTTGAGCACTACCTCACGCACCATAATCAAGGGCGCCCAATTGTGATTGCCGCACACAGCCAAGGCACCTTGCACGCCATTCGTTTGCTGCAAGATTATTTTGACGGCAAACCGCTACAGCAGCAATTGGTTTGTGCTTATCTGGTGGGTCATCAACTGCCTGTGGATGTGTTCAAACATCTTCCGCTGGGCGAAACACCCGATGCCATAGGCTGTTTTGTTGGCTGGCGTAGCTACCTCGAAGGCGAATTGCCACAATCGGTGAAGGTAGAAAAGGGCGATTCACTTTGTGTCAATCCGCTGACATGGGCTGCATCAACCGAAGCGGTTACCAAAGAGCAAAATGCAGGTATGCTGCTGAGTCTCAACAAACTATTGCCTCACGAGGTTAGCGCAAGGATTGAACCGACCTCGAAAGTGTTATGGGTTTCTTTGTCGGACTTTTCGTCCAAAGTGACCAAACAGATGAGGAACCTGCATTCTTTCGATTATAATCTGTTTTGGATGGATATTCGTGAGAATGTGCGTTTGAGAGTGGATACGTTCCATGCGCGCATGGATTAAAATCGACAATTCATAGAGAGAATTACATAACCTGGAATTTGATGATAGTATCTTTCCACTTCATAGTTATTGCTGAATGAGAGACTTCTCCATGTTTGGTTTTTAATATTCAGCATATTATAGCCTTTGAGTTGTACTGCCATTTTCTTATTGAATGAATATTTTATCATACCATTCAGCATATATACATTTTGTTTATAAGATGGTAGTTTGTTCTGTATAAATTCAAGTTCCGATTCTATATACAATTTCTCATTCGCTTTAAGTTTTAATTTAGTACCATATTTCTGTATATTGTACATCGCATTATTCGTTAATGTAGCGCTATTAGTAACATGCTCTATCTTTGCCCAAAATTCAGCATTGAGTGGAAAATCATAACGACTATGCAAATTTGTCTGAGTTGTAATTCGCTCCGTCTCTATCTTATTCAGGTTACCGGATAAATAACTGTTATAATTCCGATTCGAATAGCTGGCATTTATATCAATCAGCCACGGAATAAAATCAAGACCTTTCGTTATATACAGACTTGCAAATAGATTTTCAGTTGGGGATGAAGTGGTATAATTCGTTTCAGTAAGCGCCCCTTTTTGTACCTGATCTAATGTTTTATTATCTTTCTCTTTCTCATACGCACCGCTAGCAATAATTGTGGTATTTGAAAAAGCGTCAAAAAAGTTATAACTAAAGTTGCCGGTATATTTATAATTAAAGAAGCGGTTAAGATTACCCTCCCTGTTATATGAATTATATGAGTTAAACGTTATTCCATCAATATATCCCTCTATATCATTCGAAGAGAATTTTCTGGAAAAAGCGGCGTTTAATCGATGCTTTGGACTGAAAACCAGAGAGATCTCAATTAACGGATTCATCCGAAATAAATTTCTGTCATTGATTTTATACTTGATATTTCCTATTTGGTTATAGACATGGGCCGATAATCCGAGTTTAAATCGGAGAAAACCGGTATTCTTTATTAAGTCGAGGCTAGCATAATAGTCATAATTCCGAGAAATGAGATCATTATGTAAAGAATCATCTTGCAAGAGTAAACTACTTCCTGCTACCTTATCATAAATATCGGAAGTGTATTTTTGCGATTCATAATCAACGCCTAATGCCTGTTGTAAAAAATAGTTCTTGTTGATCCGATAAAAGTAAGCAGACGAAATCTCTCCTGACAGCGTGTTTTTCCTCGTCTTTTGTTCGCCATAATACAACTCTTCCTCTTTTGTTAACGGGATGGGTAGTAGCAATGAATCTGTTACGATATTGTAACGAAGAGGGTTATTATTATAATTAATTCTTGCATTTGTAAGCAGGATGTTTTTACCAAAAGATTTCATCATCATTGCCCTATGCTGAGTGCGGATTGGTGTTATATTTTTCCTCCCATTCGTATTAATTTGTGAGTTGTCCATCAGGTTGTTATATTCACTTTCTTCCTTCATTTGTGAACCCGAAATGAGCCCTTTATAGACCAATGAGAGTGTTTTAGACGGAGAATAATTCAATTTTAAATACCCACTTATCAAAGAATTATTGTTTACAGATTGAATATTTTCCTGAGTTTTAAAAACGGATTTGTTGGATAAATAATATTTATAATTGTTTAGCTCTTCTGACTTTGTCTTATCTTTATTATATAAGACATAAGTATTTAATTTAAAATTCGATTTGGGTTGATATGAATAATTGATTGCGAACAGTCCATTATCTCTGGAGTAAGTATTATTTTGAGGAAATAATAGTCTCTGCTCCTCTTCCGATAAATCGATTTTCCCACTTTTACCCATTACCTCATTGACACCTCCTTGCAGACGGAAATAGTCATCAATGTTAAAAACCTCTTCACCCGTATTGTTTAGTGCACCTAAAACAGAGATCATCGATTTTGAATTTAATTGCATTAAATTGCCTTTCAGATTATATCTGTTATCTACCCCGGCACCACCTGTAACATCGCCGGAGATCTTACCATACTTGCTTTTATTTACTCCTACATTTATAACGGTCTGTTCACTCGATTGGAAACCGCCTAACATAGAATATTCGCTATAATTATTCAAAACTTCTACACTCTCGGCTATATCAGCCGAAAGATTCTTTGTAGCCATTTGAGCATTTCCGGCAAAATACTCTTGTCCATCCAGCAGAATCTTATCCACATTTTTGCCCTGTGCTTTAACACCTCCTTTTGAATCGACTTCGATGCCGGGTAATTTGCTCAACACATCTCCCAGTACCACTTCCGAACCATCCGTAAATGCTTTCACATCATAGCGAACCGTATCATTGCCATACCTTACTCCCCTGTAATGTCCTTTTACTGTTATTTCTTTCAGGGAGTAAGGCTTTTCCATCAGAACGATATTCGCATATGTATCTTGCCCCTTAACTAAAACGATTCTTTGATAAGTAGAAGCATACCCCAGAGAGCTGACTTTCAGTATAAATTCTCCCTCTGCAGGCAGGCTTATCTTATAGAAGCCATGATCGTTAGTTGTGGCATAATTTACAATTGACGAATCGTTCTTTTGCAATATATTGACCGCAGCATAAGCTATAAGCTTATGATCACCGTCAGATACATTACCCGAAATGATCTGAGCAAATGTATCCAATGAGAAGAATAAGCTTAGAAATAACAGCAATGATCTGAATACCATCCAGGATATATTATCTTTGAATTATGTTTACTTTGACATTTGGTCCTCCAGTTGAAGGTATACCCATTTCTTTCATCTTTTTCATCATAATTTCGCCAAATTCTTTCCGAGTAACCTTTTTGCCATCCTTAGGCTTTTCTATTTGATCTTCAGCATCGTTGATTTGTGCAACATCTATCGCAGTAACTCTTTTGTTCTGATGTTCCAATTGAATGATTAAACCCGGAAGACCCCAAAAGATATATGGGCCATCGTTGACCGGAATATCCGGACAGTACCATGCAGTCGTTTGCCCCGATTTATCAGTGGCCTTTTTGCACTTATGCCCATTGATCTCCATCTCTTCATTTATTAACTGCCAATCAAAACTCATCAAGGAATCTACGATTAGGAACCTTTTGTCCATTATAAAATCTTCCGAGATAGCCTCTTTAGTCTTTTGATTTTTATATACCTTGACATCATTCCCCATCATCACAATTTTCATTCCGGGATTGTCTTGAACAGGTAATGTTTCTTCTTCTGATTTGTTTGCAATAGGCTCATAGATGCTTTCTCCTTTATTATAGAGCAGAACCATTTCTTTTTTAGAGACTCTGCCTTGTTTTGAGGAAATGCCCCCCGACCCATTGATTTGAACTGATGCCCGCATCTCTTCTTGGTAAACAACTTTAATGCCTTGAGCAAATAAGTTTGATGAAAAAAGGGCAAATGAAAGGAGAAGAATGTTTTTTGTATTCATGATATTTTTTTTACTATAATAAATAGAGATAATTTCTTTTTACTAACAACAATAAGCTTATGCCGACGCTTCTTACACTGTATTTTCTCCATTAAGTTGAATGGGCAGCATGCTTAAGTTGCCACCATTTACCTTATCGGGGATTGCATTAATCACTTGAAAATCGTTCAAATTTTCCATCAGTCTACACTGCTAAATTAACAATAATAAAATTTCTTGTGACGATAGGGTTTGCATAATAACATAACTCGAGTTCTATGTTATTATGCTATAATATATCTGATTTTCTTTCCTTTGACTGATTATCTATTACACGCATTGTTGCCCATTCCTAAAAAAGTAAGATTCGGTTTTTTAGATTTTAGCCATAATCAACTTTTTGACTTGATGACGAGATGCAACCAAGTATAGAAAAACGAACAAATAAAGGTGTTTTAAGTAGCAATATTGTAAAGCGTGATATTCTGAATATCTTCGAACTATAAAATAGATAATCAATGATTTCAAAGAACGTTTATTAAGATACTGGTGGGTTTTACTGGGTATATCGTTTCATAAACATTAGTGACAAATGTATGAAAATAAACTAGACGTGCGATCCGTTAACAGTTAAAAAAAAATAAATATACAGATCCGATATATTATATGAAATTAAAATACGTATCGAAATCTATTTTTGTTTATAAAAAAGCAACAAGAAGAATTTAAACTAACGCTATTAGGATTAGCGCTACGCCTCTTCAGCCTTAATAAGAACAAAGATCATTCATTTCTAACGAAATTCTAACCTTATTATAATGGATTCCTAACTACAGGAGGGAGATAAGCACCTTATCTTTGTTGTGTCGAAAGGCAAGACGAACAAGATTATTCACTATAAAACTTACGATCATGAAAAGAATTATTTTTGCAGCTGCTATGGTAGCAATTTTGTGTGTAAGTAATGCATTCCCTAAAGTAAAAAAGGTAGAACCAGTAAAAGTTGAACAAACAGCAACAAAGAAAGCTGAGGTGAAAGCGGCTAAGGAGAAAGTTGCCAAGGCCACTAAAACAACGAAGCCTGAAACTAAAGTGGCGAAAAAGACAAAAACAAATTAATATATTTCTTTAATTGCATTCAGACATGAGAGAGACTTTCTTCAAAAGGGAGGTCCCTTTCTTTATTTTTAAGATGCTTGTCGTTCAAAAAAAGTATATCTTTATGCCACAATTTACAGATTCTCCACTCAACAAGAAAAATGAAAATGATACGTAAATGTTTAGAATCAGAAACTGATGTGATTTGTGAAATCATCAACGACGCATCCATCGCTTATAAGAATCAAATTCCTGCCGACCGATGGAAGGAACCCTATATGCCCATGAGTGAGCTATTGCATGAAATCGGTCAGGGAGTCGACTTCTATTGCTATGAGGACGATGACCGGATACTCGGCGTCATGGGCATTCAGAGCGTACAGGATGTAAAGCTCATTCGTCACGCTTATGTCCGCACAAAAAGCAGGAAAGGCGGCATTGGTACACAACTGCTCCATTTCCTCACTGAAAATCAGGAGAAACCAATCCTCATCGGCACGTGGAAAGCCGCCACGTGGGCCATCGACTTTTATCGAAAAAATGGCTTTCGACTGACTTCGGAAGAAGAGAAGAATGTGTTGCTGAAAAAGTATTGGGATATTCCGGAAAGACAAGTGGAAACATCTATCGTGCTGACGAATCAATAACAACTTACAATCGTTGACTATCAACAAAAAAGGATTACCTTTGTTACTTCTATAAATTCAACTAAAACAAGAAAAAAGATGGTAACAAAAGCCGCATTTATTTACATTGCGCCAGAGAACGATCCAAGAGTTCATCGGGCAGTGATTGATTCTCCAGTGATACAACTGACCGTGGTGGGCGTGGTTAATTATGCCGAAGCCGAAAGAATTGCTTTGGAATTAGTTTCGGAAGGTGTTACTGCTTTTGAACTATGTGCCGGATTTGGCAACGACGGAGTTGCTCGCATCGCTAAATGTGTGGGTGAAAAGGCTGTTGTGGGGGTCGTTCGCTTCGATCTGCATCCCGCATTTGGACACAAAAGTGGTGACAGTATCTTTTGAAAGATACGATAGGCGGCCAATCTCTTTATTAGTAAAAATCCCCGACTACAGATTCTTGGCGACAGGTTGCCAAAGATCGTAATCGGGGATTACTCATTGTGGAGATGGCGCTTACAGCGTCATGGCTTGTGCTCCCAATGCTCCGCCAATGGCACTGGCCACTGCGATAATAATTTTCAGGATAAGATCCCAAGTTGACTTTTTCATTGTTGTTAGGGTTTTAAAATTAGATTACTTTTTTTTGACTCTTATTCTCGCCACAGATCGTGTGAGGAGCATTCGAAAAGAAGTTGCTCATCGGGAACTCACTAGTTCAACATGGTTCCTGTTGGCATGAGCAGCATTCTTTCGAGGTAAAGTTGCAGTTTCACTGCATTTGGCCTAAAGCGGGACCTCCGACTTGTCACAGAAGATTATCAACTTACATGAGGAGAACGGCAGACTTGTGCGAGTAAAAGACTCGGAACTTGTGTGGCATCCTGCGCCACCAGTGAGGTTAAATCCGCCCCCTCTATGAAGGATAAAAACGGAGTGGCAAGTCAATCGGCCGCAAGCTTACGCCGTGGGATCCTTAGGTTTGGTAGGATCGGTGGGATCGGTCGACTCGGCATCGGAAGTACCCGTCCAACGCTGATACTCAACGCCTGTGTACATGGCTCTGGTAGTGCCACCCGTACCCGCTCCACGCAATCCGGTTGGCGTGAACTGTACACGTAGGTTGACGATCTGGGTAGGCGAAACTTCATCGGCGGTGAGCACGCCTTTGCCGCTGGCGTTGGCCATCATTGTGAACGATCCAAGGCCGTCGAGCTTCACGGTACGGCTGTTGAGCAACTGTTCGCGCATCACACTCATCAGGTTTCTGATCACATTGTGCACATCACCTGCCGTGAGGGAAGCTTTGTCGGCAATGAGTTCGGCAATCTTCTGCGTGTCGATCATCTTGCCCACCTTCACCAAACGTGGATGCCACTTCTTTTTGCCATCCTTGGAGGCAACATTGCTCTGCAATGGTTTGTAAAATAAAGGCATAATTGTTTTGATTTTTGTTACTAACTTTTGTTGTTCGTAATCGATTACGAATGCAAATGTAGGGCAGTAACCATGCAGCGGATGGCGAAATGGTTAGAAACGGTAAGAAGTTGGATGTTTGGGGGAGAAAAGGATGAGAAAGGCGGGCACCGATTGCCCCGTCGGCAGGCTTTAAGAAGATTGGCTTATTATGAATTTTGTGTGTCACTAAAATTATTCTCGCTATAATCAACATGATCCATTTTTATGGGGTCACTTGGCTTAATAAACATAAGTAGTTCATTATATATGGAAGTAAATGCCATAGAAAATTCAAAAGCATCACTACTAAAGGAATCCGTAGAACAGAGTTTCTCGTTGGAGACTTCGATGATATGAGTAGCGGTTATTGAATCATATTCATATTTGAACCCTAATTCATCAGTGCCATATTTATCAAATTGATCCCTGAAGTATTGTTTTATGTAGTCAAGTTCTTTCAATGTGCTATTCTTCATTAAACACATGCAAAGATAAAACTTTTTATTCAAATACCGAACTTTTCCCAAAAAAGATGCGGCGATTTTACTTCCGTTTGCAGTATCAAATCTTGCAACAAATCCTCTCCTCTTTTCAAGGCTCTCCAAGATGCTGAATGATGAGCCGTACTTGTGCGGGGGTGAGCATGCGGGTGCTGTGAGTGTATCCTGTGTGCGCCAATGCGAGGGCGAGAGGTTGGTTGCGGAGTATCCATTCGTTGAGTTTGCGACGGGCCACGGCGGGCGTTGCTTCGGGCAGGTACATTTGCGCCAGTTCGGTTTTGGTGAGGGTGGTGTAGAGCAGCATCAAATCATTGTTTTCCATCGTTGTTGATTTCTAAATATGTTTATTGGCACGGGCAAGCGAGCGATCACCCGCGCAGCTTTTTATGTAAATAGTTATTGTAGGTTTCTTCAAACAGTTTGGGGTTGTTGAGCACCCAGAGGATGTAGTCGCCCGGATTGTCTTTTCGAACGAGCAGCGGACGGTATTGGGCGCCAAGCACCTTCCACAGCACGCCGCCCGGACCGCCTATCTCGGGTCGCTGACTAAGGGCGCTGATGGCTTCCACCGTTTTTTCATTCTTTACATTCACCGCATCGAGGTTTAACTTCAAGATGGGTTTCACCGCTATATTCTCTTGATTATCAATAGATTGAACTAAAGACGGACTCTGGACTACAGGCGAAGCCGCTCCCTCCCCGCCTTTGCCGATGGGGCGAGGGGCGCTTTGTTGTGGTATGTTTTGATCTGTTTTGCTCTGCTGTACTTTCGTTTCCTCTTGTTTGTTTTGTGGCATTTTATCCGAATAAACCTCGGCCTTGACCACCGTTACTTCGGAAGAAACCTCCCCGACTTCGGGTTTGGGCAGATCGACGCCCTCCGCCTGCGGCTCGTCGTCGGCAATGAGGCTGTAGATGGGATCAATGGTGCGTTTGCGCTTGCAATCCTGATTGATCTTGATGTAGCGCCGCTGCAAGGCGGAGGAGGTGAGGATGGTATGCAAAGCGTACAAATCGGGGTCGAACAGGCGGACTTCGAGGCAGTTGCGGAGAATATTTTTCACTTCATCGGCCGTGCACTCCGTCTGGTCGCAGATGTCGAAACACAAATCCTCGTCCCACGCCACATAGTAGCCTTTGCCACGATAGATTTCGCAGAAGAGGGCGACGATGGCGGCAATCCCCGCCGAACCGTTTTGGCGCACGATGCGGCGCACCTTACGGTCGTGCAGGAAGTCTACATCCAACGGAAAATAGTCGAGGCCATTCTTTAAAGGTCGTGCCATTACTTCGCCTCCTTTCTAGTACCAAATTCGGACAATACATCGAAACACGGACAGGCCTTCAGATACTCGTTGGGCGTGATGATGCCGTTGCCGTCGAGGTCGGGACTGGTATCCCGATGGCCCAACACCTGTTCGATATTCGGAAAAACGATCCGCAAAGCTTCCACCAGACGCTTCAGCGAAGCCCGCTGCGCATCCGTGCGTGTATCCTTCGGTTTGCCCTGCGCATCGAGGCCGCCAACGTAGCAGATGCCCACGGAACGCTCGTTCCAGCCCATGCAGTGCGCCCCGTCGGCCGACACTTCCCGTCCCGCCTCTATGCTGCCGTCCAGACGGATGACGTAATGATAACCGATACTCCAAAAACCCCGTTGACGATGCCAGCGGTCAATGTCGGCCGCTGTGATGTTCTGCCCCTCGCGAGTGGCCGAACAGTGAATGATGATACTGTCTTTCATATCTTTTTTTTGATGTTATAATAATACTACATTATACTGATTTTTAACTACTTCGGGCGTGCGAAACTGTGTGCCCAGCTTGTCGACGTTGAAACCTTCGGCCTTGCAGAGCTGCGACATCGACGGATAGCGGCGAATCACCTCTCCCCGCTCGCCCACCACCCCGCAAGGCTTCGGTTTGGAGTTGAACAGGCCATGCAGCAAGGCATGTTGCACGTTGTCATAATGATCGCGCCACTCCAAATTCTCCACACGATTGTTCAACTTGTTGCCATCCAGATGATTCACCTCCGGCAGGTTCTTCGGATTCGGCAGAAAGTTCTTCGCCACCAATCGATGCACCAAGTTTCTGATTAACAACCCTTTCGTGCAGAGTTTAATACTCCCGTATCCACGATTCTTCACATCAACCTTCATGATTCTCGTTTCATTACACTTTAGGCTCAACACCCGCCCCTGATCGGACACCATATAATCTTCGTTTCCTTCCACAAATCTCCAATTTTCCATCCTTTATCACTTTCTAGTTTTCCATTCTGTTAATAAGTATAAACGTACACGTTTACCGTACTTTTCGTGCACGAAACGCATCGACGCCGTGCACGTTTACCACGCAACTCATGTAGCGCCCACGCCCCTCACCCCCATCTATTTATTCCGAAAGCGAGACAATGTTGCGCCCTTTCCCGCTCCCGTTCCTCCTCATCCACGTAGGCCGAACCCTCGGCAGGCAGAGGTTCCAAATCATCGGCCAGAGCGGTGAGGAAGTCGACCTCCTCCTCCAGAAAGTCGATGGCCTCACGCAGCGTGTCCACCTGATAGCGGCGGCAGATGCGCAGGGCGAACTCCTTCTTACTCATCCGCCTCGATCCTCAGAAAGTTGGCCGCCCTAAACGTTCGCCACCCCCGCTTCTCGAGATCAAAATATACCACAAAAGTATTCTCCGGCCGTGGCACATAAGGCCTCTTGAAGCAATACTCATAATCGGTGAGCGTGCCCCGTGCCTTGCGCACCGATCCGTCTTCTTTGGTGTAACTAAAAGTCACCTCGCCCCGATGCATCCCCTCGATGAGCCGTTCAATGCCGTGCGCCATCAGTAGCGCCGCACTTTTCGAAAACCCATTTTCCTGTTGGATGGCCGCCGCTCTGTACATCAGCCTCCTGCGTTCAATTCGTCTCTCTTCCATAACTTCAAAAAATATTGTTTTTTGACTATCTACTATTATTACTTGAAACAATACTAAATAATTATTACTAAATGACTTATAACAATGCAAATTTAAACCTTTAATTTCGAATAATTTAGACTATATTTCCTAAAATACATTGTATATTTATTTTAGGCTAACTTGCCTAGAATAAATATTGCATTTTTATTACTGATTGACTAGAATAAGAAATATATTTTAGTTAATTTTGCAGCCGAATTTTTATTTATAAAACGATTAACTAATGAAAAATGAAGACTTTTATCTGTTCAAAGAACAGTCGTCAAATCTACTTCGTTGCATACGCATAAACGATCTAGAACAGTACAACATCACCCAATCGGAAGTGAGCAAACACAGTAACGTCGATCAGCGCACCGTGAGCCGCATCGAAGGAAACGAAAGCACCACGTGGCACGCCATGCACAACATTTTCTACTATTATTGCACCTTCGAAGGCATCAAGGAAAAGTATGGCGACGCATTCAAAAAGTTGTACATGACGGATTACATTCCCGAAGATGTGCTCAGGCAACTAAAAGATGAGAACTCCGCCCGGAGTGAGATCGAGGAAGAATTTCGAGAGATTTACGACGAAGCACTGGAGATATGTAAGATCAATTACCACGCGCTGCACAAGTAACAAGCGTGTGTGATGTGAAGAGAGGAGTTTTCCGTAAAGGAGAATTCCTCTCTAACAAATTCCTAATCTTAATCTAATGGATTTCTAACTACAAGCAGGTAGATAACCGCCCTATCTTTGTGATGTCGAAAGGCAATAAGCACTGAGACTCAGATAGATAAATAAGATATATTAATCCATAAAAAAACCAAGATTATGAAAAAGATTATTTTTGCAGCTGCCATGGTAGCAATGATGTGTGCAAGTAACGTAGCATTCGCTCAAGTAAAAAAAGTAGCGCCAGTAAAGACTGAACAGACTGCGACTAAAAAAGCTGAAGCTAAAACTGCTGAAACTAAAACAGTGAAGAAGTCGGCTGTTAAGGCAACAAAAGCTACAATAGCTGAAAGCAAAACTGCTAAAAAAGCAAGCGCTAAATAAGAGACTTAGTATTTTATTCTCAGAGAAGAGAGGGGCTTTCCGTAAAGGAGAGTTCCTCTCTTTATTATTTTGTGAGTGGTGATGGATGAATTTTGCAACAACTATAACATTTGTCTGAACACTGAAACCTCACAAACAGCAACATCTGTATCTCCGTAACAACCAATCAAATAGGATATTAAATAAATTTTAAATTAAAAAATGACTTATATTGTCAATTTAAAAAATAGTATTATATTTGGGCGGAATTGACAACAAAAAGAATCTATGAGGAATTGATGAGTGGATTCTTGAATGTAGGAGAAGAAAATTAGAGGCCGTGCGTTAAGTGGCGATATGCTCATATTCATAAATAAAAGAATTTAACTTTAAATATAAAATATGGATTATACAAATTCAAAAGGAAGTCAGATTAACAATCTCAGTGATTGGAAAGCAATTTTTCTTCAATCTACCAATAAGAAAAAAAAAGAACAGTGGCAACATGGTCGTAGCGCATACGAACTGGCAAATTTTATGATGAAGCTAGATGGCGAAACAATGATTAAAAAAATTGTATCAGAGTTAATTAATGAGAATGTCTTATTTGAAACTGCTACACCTGAATTAGAAACGAGGTTTGACAAATATGGAAGTGGACGAGTCCATGACTTGGGTATTTGGGGAATCACTGATTCAAAAAAAACAATCTTTGTCGGGGTTGAATCTAAAGTAGATGAGTCATTTTGTGAAAAAATATCGGATTTATACTTTACTGCTAAAACGAAAGAGTTAAACGGAGAAAAGACAAATGCGCCCAAACGAATCGAGGGTCTCTTAAAAAGAAATTTCAAAGTATCAAAACCTAAACATTTCGACTTAAGGTATCAATTACTTTATAGTACAGCTGGAGTACTAGATGCGACGAAGAATAAAGAAAAAGCGGATATTTCTATTCTACTAATTATCGTCTTTAAGACAGATTCATACAAAAAAAATAAAGGAGAAAAAAATCTTGATGACTACCATAAATTCATCAAATGCGTTGAATCAGAGAAAATTCAAAGCAATTCAGATATTGAATTGCACAAACTGAAAATTGATGATAAAGAAATGTATTCAATCTACATGACTATTGACGAAAGGAAATAGAACTGATTGCTAGTACACGCAATAATTATATATAAAAAGAAACGCACATGAAAATAGAAGTAGCAGAATCGCTAATATATAGCTATTTAAAACACGTTGAAGGCTGCCGAATTGTACAGACGAATTGGAAAACTAGTGGTAAATGGAACATTACGGAATATGACACTGAGGATGCCGAAAAATTATTCGATAAATTCAAACAGAATCCGAATTTCGAAGATATATTTAAGCAAAGTTCTTTTAGCCAACTTATAAAACAAGCTGAGATTGACGTTTTGGGGCTGAATACAACTGAAAACTCAATATTCGGAATAGATGTCGCTTTTCACGAAGCTGGATTAAATTATAGTGGGATAGACGAAACAGCGAATAGAGTAATGAAGAAGATACTTCGAACTATTTTCATCATGCAATCTTACTTCAAAGATTTCAATAAATTCAACTCATATTTCGTTACGCCGAAAATAAGTAAAGCTTTAGAGGAAAAAGTAACACAATTAATTAAAGAAGCAAGTGATATCCTTGATGACGAAACAATATCAATTCGATTAATTACAAATAATGATTTTTTCAATACGATAGTTAATCCTGTTATCGTCGAAACAAAAAATGAAAGTGACACCTGCGAGTTATTTATTAGAACAGTTAAATTGCTTAACCTTGACACTCAAAAAGATAAAAAGACTCTGACTAATAAAGAAAAGGAAACTTCGAGCGACAGCATAGCAAAAACGACTGAAGATGGAATGAAAATTGGCCAATTTGTTCAATATCATTTAACAAAAGCATTTGAGGACAATTTAATTTCCGAGGAAGAAATAATAAGGTTGCAAGACAAAGAATATTCGAAAAAAGAATTAAACCAAAATTTCGAAGTACTTAGAAGTTCGGATAAAGAAACCACGGATGAAGGTGGTAAAAATAGATATTACACTAAAAGTAAATTTTGCGGGAACTATTATTTAACTTCGCAATGGTTTGAATACCATTGGATACCTTTTAAAAAATGGCTAAAAAAAATAGAAAAAGAATATCAGACACGCTAGCACATGCCTATGAGCCACTGAGCAATAACTATAAAGAAATATTCCAACTAACACCCATTGCTGGGATGTTAGTCTTTTTAGGCATCAGCAAGTCCAAAGCACAAAAGGTGACGGGCCACAGTTCTGCCACTTGTGGGATAAAGAGTTTTGCCCAGAAATACGCCATTACTATCTAAAAAAACGGGCAAACCCTCAGATTGTGCTGTCCCTAACTCATTAAATGTAAAATACATTTAGTAGCTTTGTTGCGCTAAAAAAAATCAAGAAAAGAATGAATACAGTTTCACACAATAAGATAGTTTCCTTTATTTTTGTAGTAAACCTTATTGGGTGATGTATGAAAAGTGTAATAACTAAAATATAAAGATGAATAGATGTTATATCATTAACATCATATATTTATAATATAAATATATGAAACTATTTTTATCTTATATCGTTTTATTTATATCTTTGCAGACCAATTTAAATGAAAGGAGGATAATATGTGCATATTGAAAGAAGTAAATTCATTCATTAAGAACGGTATATCTACTTTCCGTGATGCTTCTCGTGGATCCTACAAAGATGATTCTTCAGAAGTATCTTCCATACGTAAAGAAATTATGGAAAAGGATAATAATTCTTCTGATGATAAGAAGAATTTAATAGAAGATCGTAAGAAAGTAGGTAGAGATGTACGTAAATCGTATAATGAAATAGTGCTTAATCATGGCTAAACAGCAACTGAGGCAATGTGAAACTCAGGTTCAGGGAACTAATGGTATTGGCAAGCAATTAGAACAGACATATACTGTCGATGATAGTTGCTTACCTTCTGCTGTAGAACTGGAGGCATACCAAAGGATTGATACTCGTATTGTTGATTATCTATTGGACTCTTCAACGAAAGAACAAAATCATCGCCATAATATGGATGCATCTAAACTTAGAATAATAAGAAAAGCTGATGCTCGTAGTGGTAGAATGAATTTCTACGGAATGCTATTTGCCTTTTTATCTATATTTGTTATGATGGCAGTTGCAGCATTTTCTCTATACTTGAATAGGCCATGGTTTGCTGCTTTTATTGGAGGTACTGCACTCGTTACTGTTGTTTCTATCTTTGTGAAAGGTAATGAAGAAAAACCTACGAAAACAAATACTTCAAAAAAATAAAGCGGAGAGTATTCACTCAGCCGCTTTTCTAGTTTTTTAAAAGTACCCTCAGAGTTTTTAATCAGCTCATTCGCTTTCTGAATGTTATGTGGAGTGTAGATATTTGTCATTAATATGCTGCTATGTCGTGCTTGGTCACGTACTGTAAGCACATCGCATGTGCGAAGCATCTTCGTGACACCTGTATCTTTCAGTGAATAGAACTTATACTTCGATTGAAAAGACAGTACCTTGCGTAACGTACCATTAATAATATTAAAAAATCAAGAACCAAGTTCCACTCCGTTATTATATCAAAATACATTCCTTTGGTTTCTGCAACTTATTTCTCGACTCTGGCTCACTCAAAAGTGTTTCGAGTAAAGTGGTCATTTCCTTCTGCGTTCACTTTGTCGTACTACGACAGTGAATAAAAACAGTTTCCACGTCATTTCACGAGTTGACGACGCAAATAAAGCCCACAATCCCCCAAGAAGCGATCTGCACCCCTCTATAATCCCCACTGCGAATAAAGTTTAAATCCGCTAAAATATATCCGTGAATATTTCACGGATAAGAAAAAGGTAATACCTTTGTCCTATAACTATAAATCAGAAAACCATGCTGCTACGATTAAAAATCAGGAACTTCCTGTCATTTTTTGAAGAAACGGTATTCGACATGTTTCCTAATCCAAAGCGGGCTTCTTTCCCCAATCACATCTATGGAGAGATGACGGTTCCTTTGTTAAAGCAAGCTGCTATTTATGGGGCTAATGGTTCGGGAAAATCTAACTTCATCAAAGCCATCAGCTTTGTTAAATCAGTTGTAACTAACGAAGATTTCCTAAAAGAACTAGATTTAGATGAATATATTTTCCAGCTAACAACCGTAAAACAAGCGAAGATAAATTTTGATGTGGAATTTTTCATCAAGGAAAAGTACTTTGTCTACAATCTGCAAATTGACAAAAAGAATATTCAAGAATCGCTATATCAATCGGGGTTAGGAAAAACGCCCGACAAACTGCTGTTTAAACGAAATGGAGCTGAGATCACATCCGCCTATCTGGGCAATGAGAGTTCAGCTAAACAGTTATTGACAATGAATCCTCGTTCATCGCTACTTCCATTAAACCAAAAATTCCCTGTTCTTACAAGTGAAGATGTTAAACTAGCTTTTGAATGGTTTGAAAAAGAGCTAGAAATAGTCACTATAAACAGTACTGTGCCGGCATTAATTGATTTGATGTCCAAGCAGACTGCGTTATTGAATCTGACGAATGAGATATTCGAGAATATTGGGATGGGTATTAAGACGGTAAAGATAGCCGACACACCTTTTGATCAATGGGTTACATGCCATAAAAACGCCAAGGGTTTGCAACAAATGATGGAGAATGATCCATTAAAGCCTAATACGGGCATTTCCAGAATCGAAAATAATCGGAATATATTTTCTGTGTCATTAAAAAAAGAAGTGAAAACGGTACACGAACTTTTGTTTGAGCAAATGGGGCAGTCTGGATTTAAGAAAGAGATGAAAATCACCACACAATCAGATGGTACTGTTCGATTATTGACATTAATACCTGCAATCTATGAAGCTATCAATAAGCAAAAAGTCGTTTTTATTGATGAAATAGACAACAGCATCCACCCCAATTTGATGTTTTCATTACTACAGTTTTACGGAGCCAAGCAATCGAAGGGGCAACTAATATTTACGACTCATACTACACGATTGATAAATCAGCAGGAGCTGCTTCGTCCTGACGAAATATGGTTAACCGAGAAGGAAAACGGCAATTCAAAAATGTATTCCATCAATAATTTTAAGATACATAATACCATTAATCTTGAAAACGGATATTTAGACGGACGTTACGGCGCCGTGCCACAACTAGGTGATTTCGAGTCGTAATGTTTTCTTTCCCTCAATCGGAAATATCCACAACACTAAAGTATATTCATTCCCCCAACTCAACATGAGAGCAATTAATGGTAAAAGAGTTTTCCCCAATTCAGTTAAAGAATATTCAGGATGAGCGATATGTAATTCGCTAGGCCTTTTTATACCCTTATTGATATTATTAATCAAACAAGCTTTCCATTTTCCACTAATAACCTCCATGGTGACAACAATGCCACATTTCAAATCTCTCGATAAACTTCGTTGAAAGGAATTCTCATTCTGTCTCCCCAAACTCCACGTTCATCTCTAATTCCGCACGAAATAATCATATTGACTTCTGCCCCCAAAGGCAATTTCAGGATACTTTTCACTTTTCTACTGTCAAAACCTTCCATCGGACAGGTGTCATAATTTTCATTGGCCATTGCCAGCATAAACGTTTGCGCCGCCAAAGCACAGGTTTTATGAACGACGATTCGCATGTCGCCTTCAGATACCTGATAAGGGGTTGCTATGAATAGTCCAACAATGCTGACTATGACTTTGCGGACAATCCCTAAAAGACCTAAAAAGTTAGCATATAAAAATGGCATTACTTTTCCATAGTACATCTTCCATTTTTTGATTCTTCCATCGTGTTTCTCTTTTGGGCTATTTTTCAGAACATTTTGTGTCTCCAACTCCAGCACTTTCTTTGCTCTTTTCCGGTAAAGATCCTGCCTTGTTACGAAAACGACCATTTGTTGGGCAGTCGTCGCCGCTTCTTGATTAAAACAGGCAACAGAGAGTTCTTTTAGAATTTCCGGATTTGTGATGTGATAAAACTCCCATAGTTGCATATTAGAACTGTTGGGGGCCAACGTTGCAAGTTCGATGCAGTGTTTGACTTTCTCCGAATCAATTGGAAGATCTTTGTACAGTCTTACAGAACGTCTGAAATTTATGATTTCTTCTAATGTCATCTTTAGTTATATTATCTGTTTCTACTTTATATTTCTATACTCTACCGGTGTCACCAATGCGAGTTTTGAGATACAAATATACGTTGAATAAACACATATCCTTTCCACGGCTTGATTTTTTTATTGCATTCGTCAAGGCAAGATGGCAGATCTGGTAATTCACAAAGCTTCTAACGAATTTCTAATCTTAATCTAATGGATTTCTAACTACAAGCAGGTAGATAACCGCCCTATCTTTGTGGTGTCGAAAGGCAATAAGCACTGAGATAGACATTAAAATAAGATATATTAATTCACTAAAAAAACCAAGATTATGAAAAAGATTATTTTTGCAGCTGCCATGGTAGCAATGATGTGTGCAAGCAACGTAGCATTCGCTCAAGTAAAAAAAGTAGCAACAGTAAAGACTGAACAGACTGCAACTAAAAAGGCTGAAGCTAAAACTACTGCGGCTAAAACTGCTACGACTAAAACAGTGAAAAAGTCGGCTGTTAAGGCAACAAAAGCTGAAACTAAAGCAGCTAAAAAAACAAGCGCTAAATAAGAGACTTCCTATTTTGTATCTAAAGAAGAGAGGGGCTTTCCGTAAAGGAGAGTGCCTCTCTTTGTGTTTTGTGATATGGTGCCTGAATTTTACGACAGATCTATCATGTGTTTTTGAGGTAAATCATTACGTGTTTTTGAGGCAAATCATCATGTATTTTTGAGGTGCAACACATTCCTGTCCAAGATAAGTTTAGACGCATTAAAAAAAAAGTAAGAAATGATTCCGCATAATTTTGAAAAATAGTATTATATTTGGGCGAATATTTGAACAAAAAAGAATCGACGAGGAATGAAGAACCGGATTCTTCAATGTGAGAGAAGGGATAGAAATAAGAATCGGACGATTGGCTCGGAAAGGAATAAGATAAAATGAACACAGAAATCAGAATAAGACCAGTTGAGGAAAGTGATTTTTCACAAATAGTGAGCCTGTTCAAAGACTTTGCAATCTTTGAAAAAGCGCCCGAAAAGATGACGAATTCCGTTGAAAGAATGAATAAAGAGAAAGCTTTTTTCAACTGCTTTGTAGCCGAGACAGAGGACAATCAGATTATAGGATATGTAACGTATTTCTTCGGCTACTACACGTGGATCGGCAAATCGCTCTATATGGACGATTTGTATGTAAAACCTGAATATAGAGCAAACGGAATCGGCACTAAGCTCATCGATAAAGTGATTGAGTTTGCCAAAGATTCAGAATGCCACAAACTACGCTGGCAAGTATCTGAGTGGAATAAACCGGCAATCGGTTTCTATAAGAATATTGGTGCTCAGGTAGATGGTAGCGAGCAGAATTGCGATTTGATATTTTGACAGATAAACTAAAATAGCTATATAAAGAATTCAAGGTATGTTACTATAAATACTAATTTCACTATATAATAACTTAAAACTAAACTATTATGAAACCAAAGAATTTATTCAAAGTCTGTTTGTTATTTCTCGCTATTTCTAGTTTTGTATCCTGTGACAAGGATGACAAAATAGATATTTCTCAGTTAAAAGGTACATGGAGCGTTGTTTACGATGATCCGAATTTATCAGTTGATGGTTTTGTAACATACACCTTCAATGAGGATAAGACTTGTAACATTTATTGCTACGACGCATTATCAAATAGAGATACTACTATTAATCGTACGTACATAGTCAGCTTAGACCAAACTTTGCTTACTTTGTTCAATGAAGAAAACAGATATACAGAACAATATGATATTCTCAAACTAACCTCGAAAACTATGAAATGGAGAAATACAACTCCCAGCGATGGAAATTCCGATAAAAAGCTAGAGAAAGAATAAGGCATCTAAATCTGTTATAAACCCTCCGATTTTAAAAACCAAGTCCCAAACCAAAATAAAATCGCCCGCCATCTTTTGACACAAAATAGGAAAACTTACCGGTGTAATCTTTGAATAATGTCAACCACCATCCACCGCCATAAGAGGTGTGCCATTTCCGTGACTGTTCACCGGGATACCAAACCCGTCCGTAATCAAATCCGGCGAATACTCCGTACAGAAGCGGTGTATAAGGATTTTTCAGATGCCCCAAATCGAGTCGGAGATCTGTATGCCCATAGAGCGATTGTTTACCGATGAAACGATTGTTTCTAAAGCCTCTGACTTCGATCGTTGCCGCTTGATAAAATTCGTATTTATCGGAGAATAAAGCCGCTCCTTTTATTTCAGTAAACATAGATAAGCGATCGTTATAAGCCAAATTGAACGATAATTCAGATTTTACATAAGGGATGTTTCTGCCAAAATCACTTACATTGAATGTCCATCCGGGTATCAATGAAAACTTTACTAAAGGGACCATAGTCGCCAATTTACGAGTGACCTCATACTTCAGGTTAACGCCCAAAAATGTTTTCGTTTTGAAGATGTCGGCATCCCTTTTATAAAGAGTATTTATGAATCGACCTGTTGGCTGCTTAATATCAAATGATTCTAACATCGACTGGACAATAAACTTCTGCCCGCGATTAAATTTCCAATAAAAAGAGGGTTGCAAAGTATATTTGGCAATGTTTACCCGATTGTAATTCTTGCTCTCATCGTCGTAGCTAACTGATTTGTTTCCATATCCGAAAAAATTAAAGAAGTTATAAGGCATACCAATAAAAGCCTCGATGTTGAAACTCTTCTTTTCATCATACGTTGGAAAGAATCCTTGATACATAAATCCGTCAAGATAACTATAACCCAACCGATACTGATACGTGTAAGGAGATCGCTTAAATCCATAAACGCTTCTGGTAACGTACGCACCCAGATACAGTCCTAAGTCTGAGTCATAAATACTCCACGGTGTAAAATCAAGCGTCTTATGTTTCAGTTTTTCATAATCATAAGCATGCACTTTCTCTACATTCGTTTTAATAAGGTTCGCTCCTGCAAGCGAATCACCCGCCTCTTCATACGCTTCATACTCGTAAACTCTTGTTCTTTTACCTTTTTCAATCTGATAGGTATTCGCTCCCTTTCCTCCAACTAAGACAATACGAGCATCTTTTTTCGATGGATCGTTTAGTTTAAATTCATCATCTCCACCCAAGCCATACAGCCAGATTTCTTTCGTCGTCTTGTCATAGTTTTTATCAAACACCAGACGGCCCGACTGTTTATCATATATCTCAATTTTTGTAGCGCGATTCTCTTTCTGATTTATTACAAAAAGATCGTTTTTGTTCGTACCCGTAATCACCGGAGCTTCCTGCAATATATCATAATATTTTCTTGCAATCTTATCAAGAGAGTTTCTCCTTTTCTTGAGTTTCTTTTTGATACTCTCGGTCTCTTTCAAGCCATAAATCTCCTTGGGCAATTCGGTAAAAGCCTTATCTATTACCTTATCGGTTAATATACGTTTGATATCTCGAGCTTGTTTAATCCAGTCATCACGACTACTTTCAGAGGTAAGCACCATATCCAACGGCAAACTAGCGGAATTTACTTTCTTTAGATGTTTATATTCACTACCGTAATTTGTGATATTACTGATTCCGAACATGCCCAATATTCCCTTGAATAATAACCCGTCGACCTTCGTAAATGCATGACTTCTGTCCATTACCCAAGGCGTGTAAATGGTGCTGTCGCCACGAGATTCTTCATACCACTTCCAGTTCTCGGTTGTTTCATTCCAGTCCCCGATTAATATATCCAAAAGACGTTCACGGATGTATTTATCTTGCACCACAATAACGGATTTATCCTCTTGCAGTTTAGCTAGCAATTCTTCGGTCTCGATAAACTTAGAGCGAACGGTAAACTTTTTCAGGTCGTAGATCATCACCAAGCGATCTTCAATACCTGTACCATCAGAGATGGTGTCTGTGGTGGTTCGTTGGGGAATATAATATATTTTAGGATCAAAAGAACTTACACCAATATTATTAGCCAATTCATTGGCCACCAGAAACGCATAAGGATGCGTGATGGTGTAAGCATCTCCAACAAATTTATCTAAATAAGTATTTTTATACTCTTGCTTACTGTATGTTTTTCTAAAAAAATCTGACTCCAAAAAAGTGGTCGATCCTCCAACGGGTTTCAACAAATATTGATGCCCTGACTTATTTTCAAGAAACATAGCGTGAAAGCGTGGAAACTGGCCGGCAAACGTGAGGCCACCATAGATAGAATGCAGTCTGGCAGCTTGAACGGTTATTGGCATAAAATATAAATCACGATAATGTTCTCCCCAAAAAAAATTATAGTAGTTACTACGCTTATGCTCAGTCTGTGGATAAATCGACTTTCGTATTTTCCCACCCGAATACAGAGGAATGGTGTCCGCATCGCTTCTTGCACCTCTAAACTCAACTACTGCCGATGCATCCGGAAATAAGAACAAGGCCATGAAGGAAAAGAGACATATTACTTTAAAATAGTTCATCGGGTAAGAATCAGTTATATAGTATAACAAGCGAAAGTTCTATATAGTTGCATTTATAGTGATATTGCAAGGTGCAAGTTTATCGATACAGACACTTACACCTTGCATTTATTTTCAGAAGCTACTTATAAGAACATCTTTTTAGCCCTCTTAATCATCTTTGAAAATGATTTTTCATGTTTCCTTTTTTCATGAACGGACGTATTATAATGCCACGCCTCTTTTCTCAGCTTAAGATAGTTCTCATAGACACTACTGTCTAGTTCCCCATCTTCAAAAGCTTTTATCACGATGCTTGCTTTTGCCGGAACAAAGATTCGTTCCAGCCATATAGTGATAAATTATTCATTGTTGATATTTTAATATGATATTTTCTTTCCGATATAAAAGACATAGCCATAATACTCTTTATACTTTGCGTATAGTTGAGCTTCATAACGCTGATACGCAACGAGCCCTTCAGCAGTCTTATTGCCTACATATTTATTCAGAAAGGTTTCTTGCGCTAGAACTTGTGGAACATAAAATTGCTCCGTCCAGCAAGTTTCAGGAAAGATAAACGTAGCTACGGGAACATATCCGGCTTTCTCCATTTGAGCGATCTTATTTGAGATCGTGTCTATTTCAGGATATGCATTCATCCAAAAATCTTCAATTTCAGCAGGTCTCTCTTCGGTAAACCACGACGCTTCCGAAACAGCAATATATCCTCCTGTTTTCAAGAACTTTTTCCACTCGTTCAATCCTCGTTCAAAACCAATATTATAGATGGCGCCTTCCGACCAAATAAGATCTAATTCTTCATTCTGAAAAGGAAGATCATCCATTGATCCAACAATACCTTTTACTCTATCCTGAAGGTTTTTCGCCTCGGCATTCTCGTTAAAAAGTTCAATAAAGCGAGGAAACAAATCGATTGCTGTAATCACGCCTGAAGTTTGCTGAGCCAGTACCATCGTTTGTCCACCCGTGCCACAACCAATATCGGCAATATGTGCAGCCTCTGTAAGGTTTTCAACAAAACTCAACGCTTTAATAGTTATCTCCGGACTTCCGGGGCCTTGTCGTTCAAGACTGGAGAAATATTCGCAGACTAATTGGAAGTCAAATTCGTAAATTGATTGATTATCATTACTCATGATATTTAAGTTTTATGACGCAGTGAATAGCATAGACAGATTTTCTCCTATGCAAAGCACTAGCAATTAATGTATGGGTATGAAAATAACTCTGACAAGAATATGCCCGAGTTTAATTAAGGGATAACCTTGGTGTAAAACCAAAGCTATTTACTTCACCAAATCCATATTAAATTTAAACATAAAACTTTTTAATAGATGATGCAAAGATAAAGAAAAAAAGATACCGGAAATCATTTTTTATAAGATAAATCGCATATTCTTCTTTACCTCATTCACATTTTCCATGCTAGTCAACATTTCAAGCAGCTTAAAAGCTACATCGAGACTCGTTGCCGGACCAGTTGAAGTGATAATATTATTATCAATCACCATTTGTGCTTCTTGAACTTTTACACCGAAGTCTGCTAATTGTTTTCGCCTACAACCTTCATTCAAGTCCCATGTGGTGGCTTTTCGTTGATTTAAAACACCCGATTTGGCTATTGGTAGAGCCGCCACACAAATTGATGCGATTAATTTACCTCTCTCATGAAATTCTCTTATTAAATTGAGAAAGCGTTCATCATAAGCATCCTCATAAAAGCCAGCCTCTCCAGCTCCTCCAGGAATCGCTAAAGCATCATAATCATCAATCTTTATCTGGACAAAGGGCAATTCTGGTTTTACAATTAAGTTCCAATAGCAGCTTACTGTTGCCCTTAAGCTTGTGGTGACTAAATCGACAGGTTCAATACCAGCTTCTCGGCTCCAGCCAAAGACATCAGTAAAAACACTCGCCTCGTAGGCTTCAAAGCCTTGGGAAAGAAATAAAAGAACTTTTTTTGCCATTATCTAAAACGATTATCAGTATATATTGTTTTATTTATTTAGCCGAAGAAATTGGTTTTTCAAAACATAAGCTGTTTGGAAAATCTTTATATTGTCCGTAATTCTCTATCCTGGCATATCCACTGTTTTGGTAGAGCCCAATTGCCTCCGACTGCTTAGAACCCGTTTCAAGAATTACCTTTGAATAGCCCAATTCCTTCGCCCATCTTTCCAACTCTTCAAGAATTAACCGTGAGATTTTTCGACCTCTATAATCCGGAACCACAAACATTCGTTTTATCTCCACAGTTTCATTGTCACATTGCTTAAAGCAACCACAGCCAACAGGTTTCTCCTGATCAAAAGCCACAATCACCGTATCTATTGAATCAATTTTGTTGTACTTATCATACTTAGATTGTGTGCTTTGATATCGGCCATTTAAATCACCATCAAGCTGTGAAATTAAAGAGTTGAAATGTTCATCTCCGCTTTGAGTCCGTTTTGCTACTACTAAATCCATATACTTATAAGTTTCAATATACGATATGCATATTTGCGATTCTAGATGCAAAATTAACAATTATATAAATCCGATCAAAACTTCGCTATGAATTATTTTCGCACAGAAGAATTTCATATCTTTGTACACCTAAAAAACGAAAAGACATGAACGCAATTGAACTAGCAGAACAGAATCAACTAGCCGCATGGAAAATACTGGAAGATACTCATCTCATTTCAGCGTGGGAAAGCATCGGAGCGAAAGTTAATATTGTCGGTTCACTCAAATCCGGTTTATTAGTGAAAAGTAAAGATATTGACCTCCATACCTACACAGACAAGCTTGACATTTCTGAAAGTTTCTCTGTAATGCAAGAGTTGGCAGAAAGACTCTCTCTAAAGGAAATTCAATATAAGAATCTCATTGACACGGAAGAAGAATGTATCGAATGGCACGCGTTGTATGAAGATAAGAACAAAGAGATTTGGAAATTCGATATCATCCATATTCGCAAAGGATCGAAATATGACGGAGTAGTAGAAAAAGTAACCGATGCCATCATTCAACAGCTTACGCCCGAGATTCGTAAAACAATTCTTGAAATCAAATTCGATGTGCCGGATGATATAATGATTCCGGGCATAGAAATATATCGTGCCGTTTTTAATGGAGGAGTTAAGAATTACGAAGAACTCAAGCAATGGCGTAAAACGAATCCTTTAACCAACAGCTTAGACTGGAGACCTTAAATGAATATATTTCATTTATTCATAATTTCGGCAACAGTATGCAATAATAATAGCGCTATGAATTTTAAAGAACTAAGCAAGCAGGAGTATATAGCTCGGATCAATCGGGTGATGGATTATATCGGCCGAAACCTTGATAAACCAATCGATTTGTCTGTTATGGCAGATATTGCTTCATTTTCTCCTTATCATTTCCACCGAATCTTCACCTATATTGTCGGCGAAACTCCCAATAACTTTGTTTTGCGGATCAAACTCGAAAAAGCAGGGCAACTATTACAAGATAGTCCGAAAGTCACGATTAGCGAGATTGCTACTCAATGTGGGTTCGGGAATAACTCTTCGTTTAGTCGGGCCTTCAGAAGCTATTTTGGCATGAGCGCCAAAGAATTTCGGGAACAAGATAAAGCCATATATATCAAAGATGGCATTAGATATAGCAAGAATTGCAAACCGATTAGCAAGATTGGTAAAAACCCTCAGCAGATAAATGCTCAACTTTGCAGTGTCGAATTTAATAAATTAATAATTATGGACACAAAAATTGAGATCAAACAAATGCCCGAACTTAATCTTATTTATTGCCGCCACATGGGAGCGTTCAATAAGATCGGACAGGCTTACGAGAATCTGTTTAAATGGGCGATTCCTCGTGGATTAGTTACTCCAGAGACCAAGACAGTGACGGTCTATCATGACGATCCTTCCATCACAAGCATTGACAAAGTGCGCCAAGATGCAAGCATCATCGTCAAAGGAGATGTAAAAGTGGAAGGAGAAATTGGCAAATCGACCGTTCGAGCCGGCAAATATGCCGTAGGTCGTTTCGAAATTAAAGAGACCGAGTTTGAAGAAGCATGGAACACAATGTGCTCGTGGTTTACAGAAAGTGGTTATCAGCCTGAAGATGGATCTACCTACGAACTGTATCACAACGATTACAGAGAACATCCCGAACATCGGTTTATCGTGGATATATGCATCCCCGTAAAACCTCTTTAAGAATTAGCTAAAAGTTTAAGAATCCTGAATGTGGTAAATATTCAGGATCCTTAAATCACATATCCTCAATATCCAAACAAGCAGAGTCAATCTCATATTTACTAAGCACTTTGTTTTTCAATACCTCAATCTTTCTCTCAAGTAATTGGGGCTTGAAGTTTTTACGTTGCCGCTTTACCTCTGCTACCAACGCTTTTTTGTTATCCAGCGTTACGGCTACAATATCTATTTCATTTTGGTCTCCTTTCGGTTCCCACCACGAACCGATGGCTCTGTATTCAAAACTTTCTCGTAGCTTTTGTTTG
>DBTL01000023.1:0-12490 GCA_002307035.1 Bacteroides sp. UBA1317 | reverse complement strand
CTGAACCAAAAGCGCAAGAAATTATCCGAGACCTCATATCTTACTGTTTGCGAACCCTCCTTTGCAAAAATAGGACGTTGCTTTTTGATAACCTCGTAAACCGTTTCCAATTTACTTAGTTGTCCCCCAATACTCTTTTCACCCATAAAAGTTTCAATTTGAGATTGGGTATTTAAGCCCGATGAGATAGCATCCAAGATGGAAAAATAGTTGCCATACTTTTTGCCAAATTCTTGAATCAGCAAATTTCGTCCCTCGTCAATAAACGGTGAGTCGCTTTGGCAAATGTACTTTATCATTCTCGGAATTGTGAGTGCTTTATTATCCACTAAAAGCTCCACATATTTAGGCACACCACCCGTATAAGTGTATAGTGCAAGCAGCTCATCATTAGTATAGTCTGGCTTGTAATCTTTCATTATCTCTTTCAAGACAGAGGTGGTGAAAGCAGTAAGTTTCATCATAGCATCTGCACGACCGAACAACGGCTCTTTCTTGTCTTGAAATATTTTAGTCATCAGCGAATAGATAGAACCGCTCACAATAAAATTCACATTGGTAGAAGTGCGATATTGATCCCAATAATTTTGAATATCACTGTATATAGACTCGTTAATGTTGATAAACTCCTGAAATTCATCAATAACCAGCGTAAATTTCCGATTTTTGCTCTGCTCCAGCAGAAAGCGAAAGATCTCTATAAAGGAGTCCATTTTGGGGACAAACACAGCTAACTGTTTCTCGATCTCACTACAAAAGCCTTTGCATAAATCAGCTTCACTCTTACGGCTCACAAAAAGATAAACGATGGTTTCATCCTTGAGAGCATTTAAAATAAGCGATGTTTTACCAATTCGGCGTCTTCCTGTAAGCACCGTCAGCTTAGAGTGATCCTGATATGCGATCTCCTTTATACGCTGTAATTCAGCTATTTCCTTTGTACGATTGTAGAATTTCATAAGCTATACATTTTTACGACTGTAAATTTTACCACTGTTGCAAAGATAATAAAAACTATGCCAAACTGTTCTTATCCTATCACTTTTTTACAGCGGTTAAATTTACGGAGGTTAAAAACAAAAGCTGATAAACTATCAACAAACAATTGACAACGTTGCAGTTGGTTTTAAGTTAGTTCCATTCCCGTTTACACAAAAGGATTCCGAACATCCATATAGCCAATTGGCAACCTTGAACTTACTATTAGCTCGCCTATTTTGTATTTCCATTGTCAGCAATAGTTTTTTCTCTTTTCCATATTATGAGAATCAGTATCCATGTTAAAGCAAGAACACCAAAAATTATAATTTTATCAATATGAGCAAGCCCTTCTTTTATGAATCCGTTAAATAATAGAATATTAATAACCATATGGAAACAAGTTACAGCCAATAAGGATTTTGTCAGCTTAATTATCTTTCCTAATCCCCAGCTTCCCAATAGCAGCCATCCAAAGAATAGTATATTCTGAATTAGATCAGGATTTCTCAAAAATGACAAATGCCAGAGATACCACAAGCTTGCAATAATTAAAACCCTTTTTAATTCTGCCAGATCTTTTAATTCCTGTTCCAAATATCCGCGCCATCCTATTTCTTCGAAAAAGCAGTAGATAAAGGTTGATAGTCCGGCTACCACTCCGAAATAATGAGCATTATCCCCTTGCTTATTATCTACTCCGATGATGAGCAAAAGTAGTACAGGAATTACGCTCATTATGACGCTCCATTTAATCGAAGTCCCAAAAACAGAAACGTCAAGTCCTTTTTCTTTTTGCAACCATCTCAGAGCTATTAATGCACCAATCAAAACTCCGATAGCTTGAAGTGGGCTATAAAATATCATAGCCCATGTAGGCAAACTTTCAATTATTGTTTGAAAATGAAAGAGATCAAATCGAAAGAGATTCGACACACAAATTGCAATTAAGTAAAAGATTATCAATCGAAATAAATTCATTCTTTTCATTTGTTTCATGCCTCTTTTAGTTATTTAAGAAAGTCAGTACATAGTTTTGGATTTCCTTTCGCTGCCGCTCATTTGCATTGTCGTCCATTTCATTATGAATGGTGTTTGGCAATTTTATAATTTTAATGCCAAATTTCCCGACTTCTTCCGCAGACGGCAAAACACCTTCATCTGCCGGTTGATCGCTCGATCGTAAAGAATAAATCTTTGTTTTTTTTGTTTTTGGCAATGCCATTCTTCGGTTATCCAATGTGATTATTTTGCGAACAATATCCGGATATTTCTGCGGAAATAGAGCAGTCATATCTCCACCGTTTGAATGTCCTATTAATGTTATTTGATTATAGTCCAAATTTGGATTTGTCTTTTTAAGTTCGTGAATAACAAAAAGGATATTGTCTGCACCACGTTCCCAAAATGGCATTCTGACAATTTGTGGAATTCCTGTCAAGGGCAACAAACTGTCAGTGGGGAGTTCGTGTTGAATGCTTGCAATAAAAAAACCTTTTGATGCTAAAAACTCTGTTAAGTAAGAGTATGCTAAATAATCTCCACCTTTATTTTGCCCGTAACCATGACTAAAAATGACTATTTTTTGTTTCTTCATTTTTTTGTCAGTTTTTGGTTTATAAATAGCAATAGGAATTTCTCTCTGCCTGACCTTGTCATACAGTCTGAAAGTGTCCAGACTTACTGAAAATGTCGATTTATTGTCAATCGTTTGACTAAGTGCGAAGCTACTTATAAAAAGCCCCAATATGAAAACATTTATTATTCTGCTCATTAATTCCATTTTTTAGTTATTATTTAAACTAATAGTTGCTAGTTTTTCACAAATTCAAGCGGTTGAGAATTTGGCATATATACGGTCAGGGATTTGATTTTTTTATTGGCAAAATTCACTGTGAAATCCAAATTTTGCGCGCCAAGGAAAAAGTTTAGATGAGCGGTAAACTCATCAGCCTTCTTATATTCGATTGCACCGAAAAAATCGTAATATTTTAGATTAAAATTATAATCAGATTGTCTTGAAATGGTCAAATCCCCATAGGCCGGATGCCTGTAAGTCCCTTCTATATTCTTAATTTTTTTAAGCACTGCGTTGTCTTTAATTTCATAATCTTCCTTAACTTTATCGAATGGTTTTGTTGTGTCTTCTATGAACTTGTCCAAGCCATCAATCCGCTCGAAACTTCCCTCCAGAAATATATTTGCTGCATAATTCATCAGCGCATTTGGCAGGTTGGATTGCTGGTTGGTCAATACCACTAATCCAAACCCTTTCTCCGGATTAAAACAAAGAATTGAACGCTGTCCGGCAGTACTACCACTGTGAAAAATCAATCGTTTTTTTGTGTTTATCTCCCAGCCAATTCCATAAAAAACTTCTTCATCCGGATATCGGACAGTAAGAGGCATAATGCTTCTTTGGAATTGGTCTTCATTCAATATTGTTTTTTTATCTATAACTCCCCTATTCAAAAACAGTTGGAGCCACTGGCTCATATCATCAATAGTTGAAGTTATGGATCCCGCAGAATTGTAGTTATCAATATTTACGTTTGGGATTATTTCATTGCCATCCGGTGAATAGCTGACAGTGTTATTCTGGCAGGATTCAAATTCGCTCATATGTGTATAAGAATTCTTCATATCTAACGGCTCAAATATGTTTTCCTTAATGAGTTGATCCCAGCTTTTGCCACTAACTTTTTCTTCAACTAATCCGGCTACTACATACATCTGATTGTTGTAAAGGAAGTTTTCTCGAAAGCTTCCTTTGAAACTTAAATATTTTAATTTCTTCAATATTTCATCTCGCTGTAGGTGTGGCCCATACATCCAATAGTAGTGTTTGTCAACACCTATTTTATGGGTAAATAAATCCTGAAACCGTGCATTTTGGGCAGCATATCTGTCTTGAAGTTCAAAATGAGGTAAATAGTGTACCACCTTTTCGTCCCAGTCTATTTTGCCTTGTTCTTCCAATTTAAAGCCTATGACTCCGGTAAATGCCTTTGTTAGTGAGCCAATTTGGAAGAGCGTTTTATTATCCACCGGCCATTGTTCCTTCTTATTTCTTAAGCCATACGTTCTTTTTAATATTAAGTGATGGTCATAAAATATAGCCATGGCCATACCCGGATTATTCGTTTTCTCTCTTAAAGTATCCGTTATTTCTAAAAAGCGGTTTAATTTATCTTGAACGGTGAAGCTATCCTTTGATTGGCCCAAGATACCAATAGATTGAAATAACAGGATGAAAAACAATAGGTGTCTCATAAAGGTATAATTAATTTAGATCTCGTTTTCACTGCCTATAACTGTATTAATTCATTTTCTAGCAAATATTCTTTTCTTATCCTTTGGCTCAATTTGTTTATGATTGAAGTAATTAATTTATCTGACTCTTTAGGGTTTGTTTCTTTCAATAACTTTGCTTTTACCAGATTAAAATAAGTATGTTCGTTTGGCAATTCTTTTTCAATTTCCGAAAGAATTCTCAATGCTTGTTCGGTTTTACCAATTTTGCTTAAACAAAAGCAATAGTTCAGTTTCACAATGGGTGACTGCGAAACGCGCTGCATCATTTCGTATAAAATGACAATATCTCTCCAATCATTCTCTGTTAAATTAGGGATAGTCATATACTTACTAATGATAATTGCTTCAATGTAAAATTGGCTTATAGTCTCTGGTTTTTTAAGGTACGAAAATCCTAATTGAAGTAGTTCTTCATTCCATTTTTTACGATCCTGATTAAAAAATGAAATCAATTTACCACTTTCTATTTTTGCCGGAATTCTCGCAATATGAAAGCTAAAAAGAGCCAGCAAATTACTTGTTGAATCAAATTGATATTGATCAAACAAAAACCTTGTCAATGAAAATGCTTCCAAACACAGATCTTCATCTACGATATTTGCTGTCTTTGCATTAAAAGAATCAAAACCAATATTGAAAACAGAGTATAAAATCTCTTCCACAATCTTCACTGTATTCCGATTTGCCGAAACAGACTCAATATCAACAGCCTTGAAGTTAAATTCCCGTTGAATATTTTTTTTCGTCCTATTGATACTTTTGTATATTGCTTCTTGATTCAACAAAGTGCAACTGTGTATTTCGGCAATACTTAATCCGAAAATATTTTTAAGGATAGATATTACCTTAGCTTGAGTAGAAATAGTATCTAAAGACGAAATGAAAATAATCGTTTGGAGTCTTAAATCGCTTCGAACATTTGCAATCTGGCTTTCTTCAATGGGTTCATCAAAAATCTCATTGCTTTGCCTTTGCCTATTTTTGATTTGGTTCAATACATCATTTCGGGCGACTATGAAAAGCCAATTTTCTTTGTTATCCGGTATGGCATTTAGCCTCCAATCTTTCAATAATTTCAAAAAAGAATTTTGAATAGCATCTTCAATTTCAGAAACATAATTAGCACCAAACTGACTCAATAATCCCGAAAACAGCTTTCCATATAAAGCCCTGTAATTTATTTCTTCATTTTGAAATAAATTATCACCCATAGTCTTCCATTTCCATTATTTGTCGAACTTCTGTCGTTCCTCCCAAAAGGTGTGTTGGACATTCTTTAGCCAATTCTACAATAGTCTGTAAATTATCAGCTTGTAACAGATAGTATCCTCCAATAATTTCTTTGGATTCCAAATATGGTCCATCTTTAATTACACAGTCTTTTCCAATGATAAGAACACCTTTTTCCTGTAGTCCATCTCCTGAAATTAGATGTCCTGCTTCGACCAGTTTCTTTGCCCAGTTCATGTGAGCGTTAGCAACCTCTTGCATTTCCTTAGGCGATAATTCACTCATTTTCTGAATGTCTTCGTGAAGTAATAATAAAAATTGTTTCATTGTAATTTGTTTTAGAATTTAATTAAAGACATTTTCATGCTCCTGCTTTGGACATTTTCCACGTCTTTTTTCAACGGTCGCCTTTTTAAACCAACATACCACACCGTATATACACCCACGAATCAACAGAAAAAACAAAAAGACAAATTGTTTTGTTTACGGCAACATCGTGATAACATGATGGAGGACATTCATGCAAATCAAGCGGAATATGGCTAAATCATCTCTTTTATAAATCTATCACTCTTTTCTCTTTACTGCTTCTGAAGGCAGATTCAATAATTCTCATCACTCGTATTCCATCATCTACAGTAACAGGCATTGGGTTATTTTGCGTCAAAGCGGAATAAACGCCATTGTAGAATTCCATATAGTTGCCTTGCAAAGTTTGGATCCTAGCCCGGATGGTCGTCCCGTTTTTTTCATAATTGATTAACCCTTCTTCGGATTCTGGCTCTGTTCCCCAAGAGGCAATATTAGGTAAAAGTCCTTTTTGAAGATTGGCTTCTTGCACGTCTGCACGTGATTTTAAGAAAGAACCTTTTGTCCCGTGAATAATATAGGCAGGCAGAGGTTCTTTCACAATGTATCCTCCTTTCACCCGGACTCTGAAGCTAGGGTAATAAAGAAGAATATCGAAAGAATCATCTACCAGCGAAGTAGGCCGGGTAATGCGTACATCGGCAAATACAGCTTGTGGCATTCCGAAAAGATACAGAGCTTGATCAATAGCGTGTGGTCCCAGATCTTTCAGGATACCTGCACCAGCATTTGGATTTTCTTTATGTTCCTTCGGGCTCAATTGCATATTATAACGCTCATAATGTATCTCCATTTCATTTAGTTCACCAAGAATTCTACTGTCAATCACTTGTTTAACTGTTTGAAAGTCACTATCCCAACGACGGTTCTGAAAGACTGCAATTTGCTTATCATGTTGCATGGCCAGAACTTTCAAAGCTTCAGCCTCGGCTACTGATGTGGTAAAGGCTTTCTCCACCACTACATTTTTTCCTGCCTGTAAAGCTTGGGAAGCGTAGTCGAAATGAGTATAGGTGGGCGTGTTTACTATCACAAGATCAATGGAATCATCCTTCAGTATCGCTTCCAATGAATCATAAGATTGAACATCAGGATAGATTTCTCTAATTTTCTTTTTACTTCTTTCCCATGCACCTGCCAGGCGAAATCCTTCGTGCAAATGAATGAAGGGTGCATGAAATACTCTTCCGCTCATTCCGAAAGAGAGTAAGGCTGCATTTATTTGTATCATAATTTATTCTTTTTATCATTATTCTGCTAAAGTACTGAAATAACCAACTCCATAAGAAAGTATAATATCTCTCTTTTCACAAGTTATTTTTCATCCACATAAAGCTGTATATACTCTCTAGATCAAGTTTCATAATGTATTCATCTTCACCAATATAGTTCAATATGTTTTCGCTAAATCCACCTCCTCCGGAAGCCTCCGCTTTTTCTAAAACACTAACAAGGGGATAAAATGTGTACTCATATTGACCTGGCTGAGACTTCAGCTCATCAAATAAAAGTGTATCTTTCGTATCGCATGCAATTAAAAAGCCTCTGCCCTTACTGAATCTTCTTGCACTATCTAACCGTCCGGTAAAACTTACTATTTTCCCATCTTTACCGAGCCTTTCGCATGCCCGAAATAGAACAGGTCTTGTTGTAGGCAGATAGTTCTTTAAAACAATATCCCACACATCGAAAAAAGCTTTTCCTTTTTCCTCGGATCCAGTAAGAATCCAATTTCCAATAAATGTTATGGTCTGCTCAGTTATCTCCGAGTCCTTTTGCAAAATATCAATCAGATTTTGAGCTATTTCCGCTTTCTGCTCTTTTGATAATCGG
Organism: Bacteroides sp. UBA1317; assembly: GCA_002307035.1. GTDB lineage: Bacteria > Bacteroidota > Bacteroidia > Bacteroidales > Bacteroidaceae > Bacteroides. The sequence goes on along the minus strand of DBTL01000023.1, from coordinate 4,765 downwards.
TATTGAAACTTGTCATTCATATATTTTATACTTAAAAAAACATCTATCCTTGAACGTTTTAACCTTACACTGAAATCATTTATCAACTTCTGTTCTCTTCAAAAAATCTTCCTTGTACTTATCCCCCCATTGCCCTAAACTATCAATGATTGGAATTAAGTCTTTACCAGCCTCTGTCAGAGAATATTCTACTTTTAATGGCAATACGGGATACACTTTCTTTTGCAAGATACCCATTTTCTCCAATTCGCCCAATTGCTTTGTCAATACACGTTTTGGAGCAACACTAATACTACGTTGTAAATCACACGGTCGAACAACTCCTTTGTTTATTTCCAATATCAACCACGCATTCCAGCTTGTCGATAAAATATCAATCGCTATGCGTACGGAACAATCGGAGTAATCCATTGGATTTTTCTTCACATACATAAATATTCCTCTTTTCTTTATTCGTCTACAAAGATAATCATCTATTAATCAAATAGGGTTAAATTTATCACTGAATGAAAGATTTATCGCTTATTGCTCAAGTGATTAGGAAGCTTTAAGTTTACAAAAAACAATTCGTAATATGAGCAAAAATGAAATTATAGTCAAGGATGCAAGGGAGAATAATCTGAAAAACATCTCAGTCAAAATACCCAAAAAGAAGATAACCGTATTTACGGGAGTGTCAGGCTCTGGCAAGACTTCATTGGTCTTTGATACAATAGCAGCCGAATCGCAAAGACTGCTGAATGAAACTTACGATAGTTTTATCCGTCATCGATTGCAACAATATGGTAAACCGGATGTAGACAGTTTAGAGAACTTAGCAGTTGCAATTATTGTCAACCAAAAGAAGATAGAAGGGAGCGCTCGTTCAACGGTCGGTACTATAACAGATATTTATTCTCTTTTGAGATTGCTATTCTCCCGAATTGGGAAGCCTTTTATTGGTCATTCCACCGTTTTCTCATTCAACAATCCTCAAGGAATGTGTTCCTGCTGCGAAGGTTTGGGAAAGACAAGTATTGTGGACTTGGATGAGTTGATAGACAAAGAGCGCTCACTAAACGAAGGCGCAATCAGATTTCCCACTTTTGAAGTCGGCGGATGGCGTTGGACTCGTTATGTATATTCAGGGCTGTTTGATAATGACAAAAAAATAAAGGATTATACCGAAGAAGAGTGGCATAATCTTGTTTATGCAAACGATTTGAAGCTAACTAATCCAGATTCTCGGTTTCCAAAAACAGGAATATACGAGGGCATTTTACCACGTTTTGAGCGAAGTTTCTTCAAGAAAGAATCGAAAGAGATTGCAGGTAAAAATGCATCTCGATATAAAGAAGTTGTAAAACAAGGTATCTGCCCTGAATGTAACGGAACTCGCCTGAATCCTCAAATCTTAGCTTGCAAAATAGGAGGAAAGAATATTGCAGACTGTTGTAATATGCAGATTGATGATTTGCTTGAATTTGTTAGAACATTGAAAGACAGTTCTGTTGCCCCATTATTGGATTCAATCATCAAAAATCTTGAAAACTTATTGGCTATTGGGTTGGGCTATCTGACTTTAAGCAGGGAAACATCCTCATTGTCGGGCGGAGAATCACAACGAATAAAGCTTGTCCGACATTTGGGTAGCAGTCTGACAGACCTTACTTACATATTCGATGAGCCAAGTGTCGGATTGCATCCGAATGATGTGCAACGATTGAACAAGCTGTTAATCGAATTGAGGGATAAAGGTAATACCGTGTTAATTATAGAACATGATCCGGATGTAATAACTATTGCCGACCACATTGTCGATATGGGAATCGGTGCAGGGAAAAAAGGTGGGAATATTGTCTATGAAGGAGATTTTGAAGGATTGAAAAAAACGGAGACACCAACAGGCAATTATCTCAACCGCAAGAATCTACTTAAACCCAACTGCAGAAAACCTTCGAATTATCTTTTCATACAAAATAGCACACTTCACAATTTGAAAGGTGTCTCAGCTCAGATCCCAAAAGATATATTAACAGTAGTTACAGGAGTAGCTGGTTCCGGCAAAAGTTCACTAGTAAAGTCATTAGTCAATCAATATAAAGATACAGTTGTAATAGATCAAAGTGCTTTGCGAGGCAGCAAAAGATCGAATATCGCAACATATACAGGGATATTGGATGTAATAAGGGGATTGTTTGCAAAGCAAAACGGCGTCAATCAATCACTGTTTAGTAATAATTCGGATGGCGCTTGTCCCGAATGCAAAGGGTTAGGTATTATATCGACCGACCTTGCTTTTTTGGATGCAGTGGAAATACGTTGCGAGCATTGCAACGGTAGCGGATTTAAGCCGGACGTCGTAAGATACAAACTGAAAGGTAAAAGCATTACGGATATTATGACAATGACCATTAGCGAAGCGAATACTTTTTTCAGTGAACCGGAAATAATTCAGCCACTTAATCGGCTTTGCGAAGTCGGCCTGGACTATTTGACATTGGGCCAATCATTAAATACATTTTCAGGCGGCGAACGTCAACGTCTCAAACTGGCAACCGAATTGGGAAATAAAGGGAACATATATGTCTTTGATGAACCAACCACAGGGCTTCACGGCTCAGATATATCCAAACTTATGACACTTTTCAACAAGTTAGTCGACGATAAGAACACGGTTATTATCATTGAGCATAACATGGATATTATCAGTCAAGCCGATTGGATCATAGACATGGGACTTGGTGCGGGTAAAGATGGCGGAAAGATCATATTCGAAGGAGTTCCTAAAGATATCATTGCAGATAAAGTATCGCTAACGGGTAAGCATTTGGGGCTGTATTTGTATCACAGATAAAATTGATCACTTTCCAAGCACAAACTCAATCAGCGAAATAAGAGATAAAGTCTTCTAATGTAAAGATTACAGATCGGCCTCTACAGGCCTTCTGAGAGGGGTTTGTTGAATGTCCGAGATCAGCGTGTTGAATGTCCGTTTTCAACACGCTGATCTCGGACGTTCAACACGCTGAAGTTATGTCATCTCCAAAAAAACCTTTGTTTGTAAATAAAACACCAAGCATTACTGGCTATTGAATCCGGTTTTCAGATTTAAGCCAATACCTTATATTTTATTATTGTTGTCCCTGTTGCGTTATTACGTAACAAGAAGCCTCTTTTTTTTCGCAACCTTTGCTGAATGAAAAATGATCAGTACTTTTCCTCCCCCGGACTCAGCAAACGAATGAGACCACTTGAGGAAAAACGCAAAGTAATGGCAGCGAAAAAGGAGACACAAATTGTTGGCACTGCCACTTCGGAAGTTGTTGATTTGGTTGCAAACGAATCAGAAATAACTTGTTCGGAAGTGATGCAAAAGTGTGCAAACAAACTGTTTGAAAGTGCACAAAACAACATGCAAAACGATGTGCAAAACAGTGCAAAAACAACAAAAAATGCACTTTTGCAAAACGCTGATAATGAACGAGTTGCAACGTGTTCTCTAGAAGAGGAAAGTAAAGTAGAAAAAGAGATAGTAAAGTATGGTTGTTGTGGTACAACAACTGCGCGCGTAATCACTTCCACAACCACAAACAATTGCCAAGTTTCTATTCTTTCCTTTTTGGTTTGCCGCAAAAAAGAAAGAAGCAAAGTGCCAACCTCCAAACTTCTCGTTTCGGCTTACTTCCATGATGATTCTAGCTACGAGCAGTTCAATTTGTTGCATTCAAATTCAATCTCTTGCTTGATGCTACGCCCACCTCCTTCAGCTGATCTCCGGCACAAAAGTTTTGTTTTAGCGGGGTGATCGCTTCGCTTGTTATGTTTCGGATTGTCGATAAATGAGATAACTCTGCTGTTCAAGAGCACCGTGCAGTTGCTTCAAGAGAACCGTTTAGTTGGTGAAAGAGAACCGTTCAGTTGATGCAACTGCACGGTGCAGATTTTACATGATGATAAAATGCAATTCTTGACGTAGCAAAGGTTGCTTGCCAGTGTTTTATGTTATCTTCCGACTTTGCCCCATAGGGAGAATCCGTTGTTAAGGAACTGTCGGAATTTCCGCAACGTACCGACTCAACACTGAAAGGTTTTTCGGATGAGAATCTTTGGCGGATGAAGCAGTTCTATGAAATATATAGGGAATACAAAACTCTCACCAGTGGCGAGAGAAATACATCCTTATATTACCAATAGTTTCAAAGACAATTATATATTTGAATTTCTTGGTTTAGAGAAATACACCATCACTGTTCTAAAGAATATCTACAAGGATATCTCGATGAATATCATTTTCGGTTCAATAGACGCAATATAATAGATACAATCTTTGACTCGCTCATAAAAAGAATGATTCAGAGTTTGCCAATTCGCCTAAATAAGGGTGCTTGAGTAGTGTGCTCTAAGCGCCTATACCTATAAATCATTTGACACATGATAAATACAAAAAGCCTTAATGTTCAATCCCATAAATTTCCCTAAACACTTTTATCACATTCTTGGCAATAGAGGTTGTTTATTGCCAAAAATGTGATATATTTGGCTTCATATTATGTTATATGGTAACAACGAACGACATATTAAATTTTGCATTTACACATAAGGTGTTTACCCGCAAAGAATTAATTGCCAATTTAAAGAGTGCAGATCAAGTTGGTTCATCCGGAACTCTTTCTGAGCAACTGAACCGCCTAATAAAATCGGGTCAATTACTTCGTATTGAAAGAGGTGTTTATAAATTACCCGATGACGCAAGAGAGGATTTTTCGGTAGTATGCTCCGAAGA
>DBTL01000161.1:6231-43311 GCA_002307035.1 Bacteroides sp. UBA1317 | reverse complement strand
AATATTCGGAGCACTAAAATCCCAATAAGGAACGTAATCCGATGGTAAATCGTTCAAATATACATTCGATATTTTTTGTACAAAATCCAAATATTTGGCATCTTTTGTTTCCCGATAACACATCGTATATCCATAAATGGCCCATGCCTGTCCTCGCGCCCACATACTGTTATCAGCATATCCTTGATGAGTCACTCCTTTTATTAAATTTCCGGTAATAGTGTCATATACCGCGACATGATAAGATGTATAATCAGGACGAAACTGACATTTCATCGTTTTATCAGCATGAGACACTGCTATATCATACAAATGCTTACCACCTCCATTCTTTGAAGCCCAAAAAAGCATTTCGAGATTAATCATATTATCCATGATGGTATTGTGAGGCCAGTGTCGGATAGCAACCTCACGCGGCCACGAAAGAATAGTGCCTACCACCGGATTGAAAAGTGTAGCCAATGTATCGGCGGCATTGAGTATAATCTGCTTATAAGCAGGATTCTTTGTAAGCCGATAAGCATTGCCATAACTGCAAAAGATAAGAAATCCGAGATCATGATCATAAGCCGGAGTATGGGCTAAGAAAGACAAAGACGATGTGAACTTCTCTGCCTCCAGCTTGATGGCTTCATTGTGCGTATATTCATAGTCATACCACAAAATACCCGGCCAGAAGCCCGATGTCCATTCCTCTTTCGTGGCTTTACGGCATTCCCACGTCGTCAAACTATCCATAATGTTTCGAGGCATCATTGTATGGTCAATTACAGAATCACCTTTCAGTTCTTTCAATGTTCGCCCAACCTGAACAGCGCAATAATCCAATGCTTTATCGGCATCCATTACTTCAGTTGATTTATGCGAACATTCGCAAAAGCACAAAAGTGTTAGCCCTAATACAAACTTATTCATATATCCGTTTCTTATTTATCGAAATTACTATATATGTTATACGAATTGCACAACAAACACACCTAAGAGCAAAACGAAAAAAAGGGTTGCATAAACCTAATCTATGCAACCCTCTGAGAAGACTCATTATAACAGCTATCCTTTGTATTTCTTGTATCCTTTCAGTTCTTTCTCGCTCATCGGTATGAGTTGAATCGCCACACCCCCACTCGGTTTCAAATCGAACTTAAGCGTCTGCGATGCGTTTACTTTGAAGTAAGCGCATTGCACATGCGTCTTTGTCCTCACGGCATCTCCTCCGTCGGTATAAATACGAGCCAGATAATATTTTCCCTTTTCCAAAAAACTCAATGAAACGGTTTCTTGCGAACCTTCGTTATTTGTAATGCCACCGATAAACCATTCATTACCTTTACGACGAGCAATAATAGCCGACTTACCCGGTTCTCCCGACAACACCTTCGTATCATCAAACACCGTAGGCAGATTCTTGAAGAATTCCACTTCAGGTTCACCCTCATAGAGAGATGGTTTATCATACCAAAACAGGGTTAACAATGGGCTATAGAAGATGACTGAAGCCGCCAACTGATGAGCATGTGTTGTTTTCAACCGTTTGTCGTAATAGCAAATAGTGTAATCGGCTGCTCCGGAAAGCATGCGTGTAAAAGGGAGAATGGTATTGTGCGTCGCATCGGGAAATTCTTCGTTGCCGCGAATGCCTTCCTGAGTAAGCAGATTGGGATAAGTACGACTAAAGCCGGATGGACGATACTCATCGTGTATATTGACCATCAAATGATTCTCGGCAGCCAGTCTCACCAAATCGTGCATCCATGTTGCCCAACGATGGGTTTTGAATTGTACAAAACCGAACTTCACTCCGGCAACTCCCCAATCCTTCAATACAGGAAACAATTCACGAGCTTGTTTCTCCAAAGCATGGTGGTTGACATATAACCAAACACCCAGACCTTTTTCTTTTCCGTAAGCAATTACCCGCTTCATGTCGATAGGAGCTATCACCTGAGTAGCATCTGATGCATAATCAAAAGCCGGACCATACCACTTCCAATCAAAAAGAATATATTGCATATTCTGTTGTGTACAGAAATCAATACAAGCCAACGCATTCGCTGTAGTAAGCGTTGTTTCACGCATAATCTTTCCCGGCTTTATCCAACTAGTATCGGCTATCTCACAAGGAGGATTCAAGTTTTGCACAATGTCGTTATTCTCTAGCAGCTTGCCGGGAGTGTCGGCCACCATCACCACTTTCCAAGGTGTAGCATAAGGGGTAACCATATCCATACGGCTATACATATCCGTAGCTATTGTATTCGGCTTACTCTTAGAACGAGTAAAATTAGTCAGGCACCAATTATCAGTATCAGCATCCGTCAATGCAGCCCATTTGCCATTGGGCAGATGCAAAGTAAGTGCCCGTTCATACACAATTCCTTCCTCCCATTCAGGAATGGCCAGTTCCTCATAAGGAGCCTGCGCCCATTTAGCGCACCAAGCCTTTGTATCCTCGGGCAAAGAATATTCGGTGAGATCGGCTACTACACTATTGAAGATTGCATCCGGATGCATCGGAAACGAATAACGAAAAGCCACTCCTTCGTTGTACACACGGACTTCTATATTCATTCGATAGTTCGATTTGTCGGGTTTAGAAAAAGAAATCACCGCACTATGATAAGCATCTTTAACGCTCGATCGTTCACCATACAAAGGTTTCCAACTATCATTCTTCTCGCCATACGTAACCTTATCGAAAACGAGATTATCGCACCAACTATTGACCTTAGCTACCTTGGGAGTATAAGCCAACGCACTCTCCCATTTACTATTATTCATTTCCACACCCATGCGAGAGGATAGAACAAGCGGTTCACCATTATAGCTTATTTCGTAAAAAAGATGATTGACAGTATTCTCTTCCTGCTGATAAAAGCGGAATTCAAGGGTATTGTCAGGAGACGATACTTTTACCTCTGTACCCTGAATCATATTAGCACTTGCCCCCAGGGGGAAAAAACCGATCAATAGCAAAACAATCCAAAAACAGTCTCTCATAATTTGTTATTTTACTTTAATATTTTTCGTATACTCATTTGTCTGGAAACCTTTAAGGTCATTCATCTTCACCCCATTAATCACGATGTTTTCAAAGGTGACATCCCTTACACTTCTCTCCGAATCGAACCCTTTAATGAGCGAAGGATTCTCTCCCACTCCATCATAACGGATGTTACGAAAAGTCACATCTTCTACACCTCGTCCCGGCTCTTTATCATATTTTGCATTAAATCGCACGTTCACATGAAACAAGCATCCCTCCTGAATACTCTCTACCCGAATATTATCAAACAATACGTGGTGTACAAGGTTACGGTCGCCTGCATCAATAGCCATGCAGCCTTGATAAGGCACATCATCTTCATCATGCTCCAAGATGTCTATGTTACGTATCGTAATATCCTCTACAGTATCTCCCGGCGATCCATCTGGATTTCCATGGCCACCAATGTTGATTGGATGTGCAATGTCCGCCCAAAGAATGGAGTTTTGCACCAACACATTCTTCACATCTCCCCAAAAGTTCCAACGATGAGCATAGATAGCGATACAATCGTCGCTATTGCGCATGAAAACATGATCTACCGTTACATTCTTACAACTCATTAAGTCTATGCCATCACTCCAACCTTTACAGCTAAAGCTCTTTAAATTCTTGATAGTCAATCCCTCTGCCTGTCCGCCAAACACGGTATAATGATCGGGATTCATCACTGTAATGCCGTCAATCAGCACATTTTTAGAGTAAGTCACCTCCACTCCTCTTTGTGGATGATCTAAGATTCCACGTCCGATGATACGTACATTCTCAGCATTATCAACCAACAATTTAGCTCTTAGTACAGCACCCGGAGCCAAGTAAACGGTAGTGTTCGAAGGAATACGAATCAGATTGTTGGGTAAGTCTTTAGGCGTATGTATACCCGGTCCAAAGTACATCACCCCTTTTTCTTCTTTAGTGTATGTTTCTGTTTCCAACGGATTAGCAAAAAGATGTAAGTTATGCAAGCGATCTCCATTGAATTCGACAGAAAGATTCATCGGTTGAGGAACTGTGAACAAGATAGTATTCCCATTCACCACATGTTTTATTCCCTTGGCCAATGGACGAATATCGATTTTGTCGATAAGTCCGTTATTCTTTTTCACCATCACCTCCATCGGACTTCCCATATCGAATTGCGCCATAGTAGCCTCTTGTACATTGTCCATATCGACCTGCACATTATATTCGAATAAGTCTTTCCACTCGGCACTCCCTACAGAACGAACACGAACTGTATAGTCGTCATTATGTTTCAAGCCTGTATTCAGGCTAGCCGGATATGTTACAAGCTGAGCATGCGTGGCTACTGTTGCCAGTAGAAAGGAGAAAAGTAATAAGTAATGTTTCATCGCTACTGGAAATTATAATATAAATTCTTTAATACATACGATTAAAGTATATAAAATACTCAATGGAAGCAAAGATAAAAAAAACAGCCTTTGCCGCTTAATTGACAAAGGCTGTTTCTCATTTATAAATATAGAAGCTTCGTTCTATGGCTTTTGCCGTCTGCACTTTAGGAAGTCTACTACGCCCGTATTGCCATGCCACTACAGTAACCTTGATAGGATATTTAGTACGAGGCGGAATTTTAGTAAGAACAAGCTTATCACACACAATCTCTGCGGGACCTTCCTTGATATAATATTGCACCGGCAATCCGCTAGAAGCTTTTGCATTAAGAGATATTGACACTTGATGTAAACTGCATATATCCGGTAAAGAATCAAAACGAATAGATTGCTCTGCACCTTCTTTTTGACGATAGGGAATGCGCAAGTTCAGTTGTTGCACTGTACTCTTATAACGGCTATCTCCTTTGGAACGAGCCAATAACCAAATATCTCCCGTACGCCGTTCATTGTCTAATCCCATGCAGTAAAAACGAACCGTAAAAGTAGTATCATTAACCTTTTCTACCGGACCGCAAATTCGTTCTATATGTATAGGACACGAAGCATGATCATTACTAAGAGCGGAACGTAACGTATCGGTATAAGCAGCAGATAAATGAAAAGTCAAACCATCCTCTTCCGGTTCGAAGCGAGCAGAAATACGAGCATGATTTTTAGGGTTGAATGACAACAACTTACCCTTCTGCATGAAACCGATATATTGCGCTTGCTTGCCCCGCTCACGGGTATAATAACGCTCAGTAGCCTCTGCCATCTCTTTATCGAAATACCAGAAAGCATGACTTTTATCTCCTTTATATTTGGCATACGGAGCAGACTTGAACATAGGAAGAGATTGGTCGCTATGCCAGCGATCGGCCAACCATCCTTGGGAAGCTGAGATGGGCATAAGCCTAATCGGAGCATCTAATGGCATTCTCTTTGGCAACCTCTTTTGGCAAGCCTTCTTCAAAAACAAGCAGAGATAACGAACCAACTCATCACTCACATCAAAATGACCATGACCTGCATCGGCTAAGAATGAAAGCGGCGCATCCGGATAATCTCGTCTGTAATCAAAAGCCGTGAACAGCCGATCTTCCCACCATTCATATTCGCCCATTACCATTAATGAAGGAATACCTTCAATGTTACGATTACCCCAATCGACGTTAGCGCGTCCATATCCGGTAAGATGGGTACGGGGAGCATCTCCGTGAATAGAGAGGATTACCAATGTCCTATCCGGATTAAATGCACCAAAGTTCCACGGATAACTAGCCATAGCCGAATGCCCAATAGGCACAATGGGTGCATACTTCAACTCAGTGTAACCCGAAACATCACCCAATTCTGTCATCATTACCTCAAAGATTTGCTGCACTCCGCTTTCCGGTGCCCAAGTTTGGCTTAACGACGGAGTAACCCACACAACAGCCAATCCTAGTTCAGTCATTGTTTTTCTAAAAGCTGCATGTTCAAAGATTCCCTCTTCACTCATGTTATGATATCCCACAACAACTCCCCTCACTTGTTTGCAGTCCGTAGGTATCCACAAAAAAGCTCTAGGATTACTATTCGTCTCGTCAGAAACAATACCTTTCACCTGTATGGACCATTGCCATTCAGACGCAACAGCCTGAAGCGACATCAGAAAAATAAAAAAGCAAAGGAAATATACTTTCGTTAGTATCTTCATACAATTTATCGATGATTATAATCCATTCAAGAAATTCAAAACTGTACGATTAAACGCTTCCGGCCTTTCCATATTGAGCATGTGTCCACAATCATCCAACACAACTAGTTTGCCCTTAGGAAGGTAATTCAATATCTCCGGCTTCGAAGAAAAATGATTATTTGGCGACCGACCTTCCAGTATCAGAGTCGGTACAGTAGGACACTTATTTTTCAATTTTGCATACGCATCAAGCCCCATAACCACACGTACCTCTTTATGCAAAGACTGCCATGCATCCCAATCGTTAATCATTTGCCAAAGTGGTTCTCGCATACGTTCACGTTGACTTCCTCCCGACTTCATCAACCTCTCAAACCAGTCTTTTTTCATTTTATCAACGCCTTTGAGTTTCAATGCTTTAATTTCAGTATCCCGTTTATAAGCCTCTTCCTTACCCATCGGTTGACTGGGACCGGGAGTCTTCCTCAAATTACCACTAGCTAAAACAGCAGACTTCACTCTTTCCGGAAAACAGCCCAACATATCCGCTCCAACAAATCCACCCAACGAGAGTCCCACTAAATGCGCTTTCTCAATGTGCAAAGCATCCATGAGCTTTACCAAATCTTCTGCATGTGTAAACTGATGATTCTCAGTTTGAGAAGAAGAAACGCCATAACCCCGTAAATCATAACGAATAACTCTATACTTATGTGCAAATACAGTAAATTGTTGATCCCACATCCTATGATCCAGAGAATGACCGTGTATCAGAATCAAAGGCTCTCCATCACCCATTTCTTCATAATAGAGTGAACCATTACCAACATCCACCCTACCTGATTTTATAGGTTGAACGGTTAAAGGTTTATCCATTATGGAACTATCACCACTATCCTTATAAACGAAATCTATTGCTGATAAAGCTGAAATATTTTGGGTACACAATAGAGAAAAACAAAACAGCATTGCACATGCCAATGATACATTTATTTTCATACTTCGAACTATTTAAAATAAAGTTCAACTATTCATCAACCATAATGTGTAAAGTTACATCTTTTTCGGAGAATAATCTTCAAACAAAATGAAGTATACTATTGTAAAAACCTCATTTGTACATTTCGTCACAAGAAATAGAAGAGATTACTTTAGGGTTAAAGAATCTCTTCTATTCAATATTGATTAATATAAGATGAAATTGATTATTTGGAAAACATCAGTGTACCCCAACCTAATTGATCATAACCACCACTATTCGATCCGTAATCACCTGCACCACCATCGCTATAACCACGGCTAGAATTCTCACGCATCTTATTTACCCATAACTGCGTATATATATCTGACAAATTATAATCAGAGGTCAAGCGGTGAATCAATTCCCACGAAGGACGTACAGCACCACGGCTCTCAGTCCCGTTTTTGTGTTCCTCATACGATATGGTTGGCCAACTATTTCCTGTACAATTTTCATAAGCAGTATAAGGTAAACTTGATACATCATATTTAAAATTACTGAGCATATTGTTCGTCTCTACTTCTCCATAATTGTATTTACCAACATATTCGCACATAGCCAAAGCACGGTTGTTATCGAAAGTAAACAAGTCTTCACCAATATTCTTAGCCATTTGACAGAAAACACCCATTAGACTAACACAAAGGGTAGCATGTCCTTGATCGCGGCCAGATTCCTGACATTGTCCCAATGTTTCATTACTATCAGGATCTTGATGCATGAATGGAACGCCATTAACAATATTACCAGAACCAACTCCATACTTAAAATATTGAATAGCTTCATTAATTTTAAAGTTGTCATCTGTCAAAATTCCTATTGATAAAATAGCTGTCATCTCTGCCAGATCCCAGTTTAGCCAATAATGGAGCGGGCAATCCGTTAAGCCGTTATGTAAACTAAGAAATTTGCTAGCCTGTGGATAAAACACATCAACCATCCATGTCTTATACTTCCCAAAATCTGTGCTTGACCATTTATCATAAGCACGCAATATTTCCGCTGCATTTGCCAATTGATATATCTGGATAGCTATAAGATATTCATTGGGATCAATAAAGTTTCCCTGACTATCAACAATATAGCCAGTGCATGTTTTTGCCCATGCATTCAAGATGTTTACACCAGCCTGAGCATATTGTTCATCGCCTGATATTCTCCAGCGCAAGGCCAATTGGTAGGCAGAAGCGGCATCATACATCAATTTTGTATAGTTGCTGTAGTCATTTGGATATTTCTCATGCCAATTATTATAATCCAAACGAGCCAGCAATTTTACAGGAGTTGCCGTCCAATTACTTTGGGCATGTTTACTAGATTCCAGATGGGCGAACGCATTAGTCCAAGGTTGCTCTTTAGCTTCTACTTTAGCCTTTACATAAGCAAAATCAGCTTCTGTATGCAGCATACAAGGATGTTGTAATTTAGTGGAATAATCTTTAACTTCAGGCCAACTGTCAATATCACTATAGCCATCTTTTATTTCGCTACAAGCAAAGAGAAAAGCAGAACTCAAAGCTAAAAAGAATACTCCTAATATTTTATTTAACTGCGTATTTTTCATAATTTATTAATTATTTTCATTATTAACATAAGAATTAAGCTCATCCAAAGTTTTGAATGCACGAATCCAATAGAGATCATAGCTTGTTGCAGGTGCTAGATAATCAGCAATAACAAACTTTAATTGTACAAGGGTGAATTTTGACCAATCGGTAGGATTCTTAGTATCATATTTAGCTTGTAAATCGTAATACAAAATATTTGGTTGTGTTGTTGATATATTACTTCCGTTTAAGACCACAAATGAATTGTTAGCACTATTTATTTGACCTAAGTTATTATAACCTATAGTCGCCGGATTGTCATACAATTCAAACTTTATTGTACCAGCACTATTATTGCCTGCTACTAATGCGGACAATGGCTTTATTTTAACAGCTAAATATCGATAAGTTGCCGGAGTTATTGTCACATTTTTACCTGAACCATTTGTAACCAAAGACAGATCACCGCGATATTTTGATCCACTTTTACCCATTTGTACTATTGTTTTCGTGCCATCTGATGTGCTAGTAGCACTATTTCCCACAGCCCATGGAGAGAGTCCGTTCGCAAATGAATACCACAAACGTCCTTCTGCAACACTCACTGTAACCGATGCCGAAATGGATCCATATGCCATAGTAATCACAGCAGAACCATTAGTCAAACTATTAACATGCAATTTACCGTTCTTATCCACAGTTGCCACTCCTTCATTGTCACTTGTCCATGTTAATAAAGAAGCTGTTGCATCCTCTGGAGTGAGATTATAACGAATTTGATAATCCTCTCCATATCCTAATTGAGACAATTCCTCATCCTCAATTAGCTCAACACCTTTAATTGGAATAACCACTTTGATTCCTATTTCCACAGAAACAGAAGCAGGTGCATTCGGATTTAAATCATCCGCAGTAGCCGTAATGGTCACCTTCCCTTTTCCAATGCCCGCTACAACTCCATTCTTATCCACAGTTGCAATCTGAGGATTACTGCTAGTCCATTTATAACGTACGAAAGTAGCACTTTTAGGTTGAGAAGCTATATTCAACTGATATTCGCTACCTACAGCAATCTCTTCTACTGGTACGTTTGTTATTTCCATGGATTCTATATAATTAAAATGATCCAAGACTTTAACAATTTTAAAAGGAGTAGCAGAAGCTGGTCCAAAACCTATTTCAGGAGTAACTCGTACTACAGATATTCCTAAATTCTCTTTCGCTGTAATTTTCCCACTCGCTGTAATTGTAGCAACGGATTCATTGGATGAAGTCCAATGAACATTAGGATTAGAGACTTCTTCTGGCAGAACAGTACAAGATAACTGTAGTTCTCCATTTTTCAATAGACAGATTGTATCATTCTTGGCATCATAGTTGGTAGCAGCAATTGTCACAGACGAAATAGTAATTGTCTCGCTCATTGGATCACCTAAATTCTTATCATCGGAACACGAGGATAGAACAAGAATAATCATGATTACCATATCCCAAAAACGCATTATATAATTCTTTTTCATAACCATTATTTATTAATTTATTTTAGGCTCATTACTCCCATCCCGAATTCTGACCAAGATTCGGATTCAATTGCAACTGATCAGCAGGCAACGGATACAAATAATTCTTAGTTGACCATGTACGTCCACTTTCCATAATAAGACATCCATCTTCATTCTTAGCTATAGATCCTGCAGCACCCCAAGCAGATTCAAATTCAGTTCCTGACCATTTAATACCTAAAATGTCTTGAGGCATTTCAATTTCTGCTGTTTTCCAACGCTTCAAATCATCGACACGAAATCCTTCGTTAAATAACTCAACTGTACGTTCACGGCGAATTTCCTCCCGCATATCTAAGGAATATTGTACCACAAAGCTATTACTTAACTTAGGAATATCAGGATTCACGCGACAACGCACCAAATTCAATGAAATATTCAAATCCTCATCAGAGATCTTCTCATCTCGCTCGTACACTGCTTCAGCATAATTTAAGAGTACTTCCGCATAACGAATAATTGGATAATCGTAGCCTTCATAAGTATCCTTAACATTGCGTTCTGTAGCCCATTTTTGATTCTGATATCCACTGCCCGAACGAACATCACATGCTTTTGCATGCGATTTATCCTCACCACTCATGCCTTTCCAATCGATACGGCATTCTTCATCTTTATTTCCCCAATACATTACCCCATTAGCCAATAAGGTATTTTTCATTCTATTATCACGTTCTTGAAACTCAGAGGTCATCTTCGCATATTGTTGAAATTTCAATGATTTTTCAATAGGTAAACCGTCACTACATAAGTACATGTTTGCTAATTTGCGATTAATATACTGAACATTCTTCAAACAATTATGAGTTATGTTTTTTCCTATTGGAGATAAAGTTTCGTCATGACGACGATAGAAAATGTATTCTTTATTATCTGCTTTAGTCAAATTTGCAGGATTAGATTGAACATTCTCTAAAGTAAACAAATATTTATAGGCATATTCGCCTAAAGCCACAGGTTTAAATAATTCAAATCCACCTTTATCAATAACTTCTTTAGAAGCCTCAGCTGCAATAGTAGCCAAAACTTTACCACGAGCTTCATCTCCACGATATTTCTGCCAAGTACCTTCATACAATGCCACTCGAGAAAGAAAAGCGTAAGCGGCCCATTTTGTCAAACGACCGTCATCATCCGTAGAAACTGTTTCAGGAAGTTCAAGTGCTGCTTCCTGCAGATCTTGAATAATAAAATCAATAACATCACCACGATCATTGCGTTGAGCGTTCATCTCCGAGGAGTTAATATCAATGGGTTCTTTCAGAATAATAGCGTTACCATACAACTGAACCAGATCAAAATAACAATAAGCTCGGAAGAACTTCGCTTCAGCAACATAACGGCTGATAGATTCGCTTCCTCTATAGGACGCTGCATTTTTCAACAACAAATTGGTACGACGAATATGGGCATAATTATCAGTATAATTAGCATCTGAAGTAGGGATGGAATTACTGCCGTGACTATATTCGTTAACAGAGGTGTATGTCATCAAATCAGAACGAACATCTGAGTGAGGCGCATCATACACAGAAGAACCAAAGTCACGTGTCCATCCATAGAAATTATTAGCAAAATATTTAAAATCACTAGCGGATTTCCAGAGATTTCCATCAGCTAACTGATCTTGTGGATCTAAGTCCAAGCAAGAGCTCACTGTCATACCTAATGACAATATTAGAACAATTTTCTTATATAGTTTCATAATCTATTGCTATTAAAGGGTTACATTTACTCCGAATGTTACAGTGCGGACAAAAGGGAAGCGTCCCGTTTCTTTTACTTGGCGGCTTGCTTCTGGATCCCAACCATCATTAATCTTAGAAGACTCCCAAAGATCTGCGCCTGAAATATACAAACGGCATGAGCTTAGCACTTTAATACTTCTCAATAAAGACATAGGTACATTATATCCTAGAGTTACATTCTTGAGACGAATATAAGAACCGTCCTCAACCGACCAAGAAGAAGCCTGATAGTTATAGTTATTAATAGTCCCATTATTCGTATAAGAAGGATAAAATGCGTTCATATTCTCTTGATTCCAAGTATTTCCAACAGATTGATTCGATGTATTCAAATAAACAGCCTTCATAGGAATACGCCATATTTCATTACCATTGTTATCCCCTGTACGGAAAATACTACGCTTTGCCACACCTTGGAAAACAACAGATAAATCAAAATTATTCCACTCCATGCCCAAATTGAAAGAATAAGAAATCTTCGGATCGTCTGTACCTAAATATACGTAATCATTATAGTCCAGCTTCCCATCATCATTTGCATCTTCAAACATGTTGTCCCCTAAACGAATGTCATTGGTCAAGCCGATAGTATTACCTGATAAAAAGCGGTAAAGGTATTTCGTTCGCTGTTCTTCGTTCTGTATCTTTCCTGTATAACGAAGACCAAAAATACTGTTCAAAGGATAGCCTTGTTGTTTGTCTTTAAATCCAGAACTCAAAACATTAGTTCCACCTATATCGGTTAATTTGTTAGTATTATAAGAGAATGAACCACCGACATGATACACCACACTACCAATTTTATCTGACCAATTTAACTGCCCTTCGTAACCTTTCGCTTCAAATTTACCATCGTTAGAATAACCTGCGTTATCGCCTAAAATACCAGGATAAGAAACTGTTATCAACATGTTATCATTCTTCTTCATATACACCTCCAATGTTCCGGACAAACGTCCAGTCAATACACTGAAGTCTAAGCCGATATTATAGTTATTAATACGTTCCCATTCACGTCCAAGCGAAGCAATTTTTCCATTAGTATCAATTATTGTTGCTTTTTCCGAACCCAACAAAGCACCACTTTGCGATTTAAAGTTGTAATACTGTGCTCCTTCATAACGATCAATGCCACTTTGATTACCAACTACGCCATATGAAAGACGAAGTTTCAGCTCATCCAGCCAATCATACTTTTTCATGAAGCCTTCTTCCGAGATACGCCAACCAGCAGATAACCCATAAAAGAATGCCCAACGACCAGTTTCAAATTTAGAAGAGCCATCATAACGCATGTTAACTTCTGCAAGATACTTCGACTTATAACTATAATTCAAACGAGAAAAATAGGATAATATAGCTTCATGCCACTTTGTACCTTTATTATCTGTTAATGAAACAGTTCCAGCTCCATTTACAGACTCTAAAGAGTTCTGAATATCCTTAACAGAAACACCATAATAATCATATTCTGTCAATTCGTATTGAGTACCTAACATCGCACTCAAATCGTGAATGTTCTCAATATTCTTTTTATAATTCAGATAAGCCGACATTGAATAGAAATTTCTACTCGAACTCGTTTTTGAATAAGACGATTCTGATTGTTTTGAAACAGTTGGAGTTGAGTTTACTTGAGTACCTGCATAATTATATGAGGTAACTGCCATTTTCTTTGTATCGCGCGTTGCAGAAGAAGTGTTATAACCCAAGTCTGAAACTAAATCCAAATTCTTCAAGAGGTTAAGAGTCAATTTTTCACTTATATTTACTTCAGAAACTTTTAGTTTATTATCTCCGCCAAGTTCAGCATACCAAATAGGTGACATCCAAGTACCCCATGAATAAGGTTTTCCATCAATGGTAGAAGCCGGTAAACCAGGTTGCGGATAGCTACCTGTCAATGTCTCTCCTATCCTTGAGGGAGCAACTTGATTCTGGCGGTTGTAAGCAACAACAGATTCTACTTTAAACCTATCTGTCACCTGCAACTTATTAGTCAAACGAAAATTATAACGTTGGTTATTGTTGTTACCCCATTTTAAATTACTTCCATCGTACAGATAACCGAAAGACAAACGATACAAATTCTTTTCTGTCCCACCAGAAATAGCTAAATCGTGTTGAGTAGAACTGCTATTACCAAACAAAATATCGCTCCAATTAGTATCCATAAACACGAAATCTTTAACATCAGTAAATGCTGAAGTAAAAGGATTGCTACTATTGTTTAGATCAATATAATGCCCTTCATTAGCCAAAGCTAACTTAGCGTATTGCATCCAAGTATCGCTATCTGTATAGCCATCATTAGTACGAGCCTGAATTACAGCATTGGCCCACTCCTTCAATGACATCAGTTCCGGCTGTAAACCAACTTTTTTGTAAGTGTATGAAGCATTATATTCTATTTTAGCTTTGCCCTCCTTCGCCTGTTTGGTCGTAATTAAAACGACTCCTCCGGCAGCGCGAGAACCATAAATAGCAGCGGAAGCATCTTTCAAGAAATTAATAGATGCAATATCAGAAGGATTGATATTGCGAAGAGCGTTTGTACTTTCATATGCTACCCCATCAATAATAACCAAAGGATCAGCAGTGTTAGCAGAAACAGAACCACGTAATTTCATTCCCCAGCTTTCGTCACCCGGAGCTGAAGAATTACGGGTAATAGTTACTCCAGGAACCTGTCCTTGCAGAGCTTGTAAAGGAGAAGACAATGAACCTTTTCCCTTTAACATTTTATCAGTAACCACCGTAATAGCACCTGTTAAAGTCTCTTTCTTTTGAGAGCCATAACCCACTACCACAACCTCATCTAAAAGTTCCGTATCTTCTTTTAGTATTACTTTGAAAGAGTTATTTCCCGCAATGGAAAGTTCTTGTGTTTTATACCCGATATAAGAAATAACTAACGTTCCTTTATCAACATTCAACGAAAAATGACCGTCGATATCGGTAATAGTACCATTTGATGTTCCTTTGACCAACACACTGGCACCAATTATCGGTTCACCCGAAGCGTCAGAAACATGCCCATTAATTTTTCGCTGGGCCAATGCTGTTAACGAAACAAACATCAACAAGCATGTAAGAATTGTTTTTAATAGTCTCATAAAATTAATATTTAAGATTGAACAAAAATAAGGTTATTGTTAACTTCATTATGATAAATCATGCAGTATTTTAAGGCTGCTCGTAATTGAGAAATTCTCATAGGCTGTTTTTATGTTTAGAGTTAATAAAGTCTATATACATTGTCTGATATAAGCACGCATACATTTCCTTCCCAACAGTAGATGATTCTCCACCGTGCGACGACTGAGATTCATTTTATCAGAAATATCATCAGTTGTTTGTCCACCGAAACGACTTAGCGAATAGATAATTTTGCGTTGAGCAGGAAAAGTTTGAAGGTGATTTCTTTCCAGGGACAAAAGGTCTTGGACTATAAGATTCTCTTCCGTTTCATTGCTAGTCGTAACCACAATGTCGTACATATATGAAGTGACTTCTTGCTTCTTATAATAACGACGAATATAATCGGTCACAATATTACGGGCAATGGTAAAAAGGAAATATTTAACTGTATCTTCCCGAAGCATCTGCTTATAATCGAGCAAACGTATAAATACATCTTGCACTAAATCTTCAGCTTCATACTTGTGGTTGATACGATAAGTAATATACTTCAAAATAGTTTGATAGTACTCTTCATATGAACGGGCAACAATGCTCTCTTCCCTTGGGTTTGAAATGTTCTTCATAATACGATCTTTTTCGGTTCGAAACTATGAATGCAAATATAGAGAGGTAGTAAAGCAAAACAATATTTAATAGACACTAACAAATCTCACTGCATTAATCCAGACTACATAATACATAATAATCTGATTATCAATGATTAATAGATAAAAAAGCAAGAGTCTCAAATTATTATTCAAGACTCTTACTATACAAAAATATGTTCTCTAGCGGTTATTCATTAGAGGCACCTATACTGCGGATGTATTCATTGGGAGTGATGCCGGTACTTTTCTTAAAAGAACGGAAAAAAGAAGCTCGTGAACTAAATCCACAAAGCTCGGCCAAGGCACTTAATGTGTAACGGGAGTATTGCGAATCGTTCACCAGTTTTTTGAATTCGGCTATACGGTATTCATTAGTGAAGTCATAATATGACTGATTCAAATACTGATTAAACACGTAAGATAAGGAATAAGAAGAAGTATCAATAGCATGTGCCAAATCAGCAATCTTTAAATCCGGATTGATATATGGTTTCTGTTCGTTCATGTAAGCAGCCAGTTTTTCATAAATACTCTTGCACTCTTCATCACTCAGACGGTTCGCTTTATACTTTTCTTCATTCGGTTTATCCGGATGTAATAGAAGATGTTCGGTTGACTGTTCTATTGGTTCGCGAGAATCACGATTACGATTCTTCATCCTCCAATAATAGAAGATTCCGGCTAACAGCAGTATACACATCAGCGTAAACAGCCAAAACCAAATAGAATAAACCAATGCAATCTCTACTTTTAAGGAGGCAACAGATTCTTCATTACCGGGAATACGAATCTTAAAGGTATAGTTGCTCGGAGACAAATCGTAATAATTCACTTCATTCTGTCCGGTGACTAGATGCCACTCCTTATCAAAACCTTCCAATTTATATTCATAAACCATTGTTATAGGATCAGTATACGACAAATTAGCAAAGCTGAAAGTCAGATTGTTTTGATTATGCTTCAATGATAAACACTGATCATCAGCTAATTCCCGCTTTTCTATCGAATCAAGAGGAATACCGTTTACTAATACATCGGTCAGGACTATTTTATATGGATGTCTACATATCTCATCAGAACGTTTCGGATTTACAGACAAAAGTCCCTTGGCATTACCAAACCAAAGGATTCCTTTTTCATCTTTATAGGCTGTTCCGTTTGTAAAGGTAGGACTCGGAACGCCATCGCTAAAGTTGTAACTAGAATAAATTTTATTGTTTTCCTTCACACGCAGCAGTCCGTCATCACAACCTAGCCAGAGCCATCCCATACCATCTTCCACCACCGACATATAAGCATTACCGTGTAGCAAAGGATTCATGGGAGTACGATAAAAGCTGCTCATAGATAAATTAGTAGTAAACAGACTCCCCTTGTCCGGTAAGAAATATAAATTATGCCTGGAATCTTCATAAATAGTTCGAATCTTCTCTTTATGCACAAAACCTTCAGGAAAGATGTTGGTCTTCATTGCCCCCGAAGAGGGATCGAAGATGCAAAGTCCTGTTTCCGTACAAATCCAACCTTTTCTTGTAGAATCAAAAAAGATTTCGTACACGTTTCCTTCAGGGAGTTGTGAATTGGAACTGGTGTAAGATTTCATCTCTTTTTTATCAGCATTGTAACAATAGACTCCCGAGGAGGTTCCCATCCATAGATTGCCGACTGCATCTGTTTCAAAACAAAAAATATGACCTTTCATAAAGGTTTCGGATGGATATTCGGTAAATTGACGTACAGACAACGTAGAGGGATTGAAGACCGATAATCCGCCACCGTAAGTACCAATATAGAATTCACCTTTATAGAAACCAATAGCAAGAATCAGATTTGAACGTAATGTTGGCATCACGAAGCTTTTTACTGTTTTAGTTTGCTCATTAATGTAATAAAGTCCGTCTCGGGTACCGATAAGTTTCTCTTTTCCATGAATGAAGAAAGAACGAACAGGCAGATCTAAAGAGTCGAAAAATGGAGGAAAAGAGTAAACACTAAATAAGCCGCTTTGATAAAGACTATAATCAAATCCGGCCTGATAAAAACCAATCCAGACAATTCCTTCTTTGTCTACTAGCAAAGAATAGACTGAATTGGAGCGAATACTGCTCTTATCTTTGGAATCATGTCGCAAGGAACGAATTATTTGTTTCTTACTGTGTGAAAAGAAATGTACCCCATTTCCATCCGTAGAAACATAAAGCATATCTTTGCCATCAGTTGATATAGACGAAATGATGTTGGAGCCTACATTTACAGAACGGATGAATTTATGCGTAGTCAGATCAAAGTTGACAATGCCTAAAACTGAGGTGCCTAGATATAAAGTATTCTTAATACGTGCCAAATTACGAAACATACACGAATGCCCTCCTTCAGCAGCAAAATGATAGCCAACAGTTTTCCCCGTCGCAGAGCTGTAAGAAAACAGACCTTGTTCGGTAGCCAACCAAAGCATCCCCACTCCATCAGAACAAATACCATAAATCCGGTTACTCGGAGAGAATATATTCTTATCGAGCATCACACGGGTCAAGTGACCGGAATGATAGATAAAAAGGCCTTTTTCTGTACCTACATACAATGTTTGTTTACCATCGAAAAATAAAGATAGCACCGAACAATCAATTGTTTCAGGAGAAATGTGCACCATCATTTCTGTTTCTTTATTTAAACACCAAAGGCCCAAACCGTTCCCAACCCACAATTGCTTATCGTTTGTTTCGATAATGGCATTCACACGTTTACGCTTTACATCTGCACTGGCAAAAGGATAATGCTTAACTTTAACTCCATCAAAACGATCCAGACAGTTATCTGTCCCAAGCCATACAAACCCTTCCGCATCTTTATAAATCACATTAACTAAAAGATCAGAAAGTCCTTCCGCCATAGTCACCCCGCGAAATGTGTAAGACTCTGCAGACAATGAACAAGTTAGTAGACAAGTGAAAAATAACCAACTATATTTCAACGTGTTTCTCATCAGTAAACGGCTGTTTAAGAGATAGAAAAATCAATAATTCATAAGTATAAGGCAAAGATAATGATTAATACTATGTTTAGCAGAAGGATGCGACAAAAAAAGTCTGCAAGGGATGTATATATCCCATAACAGACTGAAAGTAAATGGTTCAGTTACAATGCTTTATAAGCGCATGCAACCAATTTATATTTTTTTGTTCCAATAGTAAGACTGCAAGGTGCAGATGAAGTTACATACCAACGACCTGCCTTTTTCTCCACTGTGACATTGGACATTGTTTCCGACTCAATGGCAACCTCTCCGGATTTTAGCGTAGTGCCATTTGCCAGAAAGTAAACGCAATCTCCATTGTCACTGACTCCTACTACAGCGTAAGTACCTCGAACAGTGAATTGATTATAGGTTGCTTCTACCTTGCCATTAGCCTGCGAAAAAATATAATCTGTTCGCCCGCTTTTGTTGGTTACACAGATTCCTACAAAATCCTTTGCCGCAGTTTGGGCATCAAAATAGCTAACTGATGCAATGTTCGAAGGTTCATTTTTACTACTAGGCTCGAAAACGGATACAAAGGGACGCGTCCATGCTTCACCTTTTTGACGGGCAACAAAGGTTAGAGTAGGCTGATCTTTTATACTGTAAGGCATACCGGGTGCGCGGTTCAATCCCTCACACATGGGACTAAGGGCAGTAAAGACCTCTCTCTCCTTCTCCCCTTTCATCCACATATTCATCGAAATATCATCACCATCGGGCATATCAATGGTGAAAGTAGCCTTCACATCCTTATCCGTTGCCACACCTTTTTTGTCATATATGTAAGAATAGGCATACAGATGTCCCCCTGCGAAAGCTAATTCTTCCGTAGGTTGAAGATTCAGATCACTGCCATCTGCAGTAGTCAGCGTCATCTTTTGTCCCAGATTGTGATAAAAATAATCGTGCATTTTATCTCCACCTTGTTCTTTCCTACTTCGGAAAATATCTACATAATAGCCCGTTTCTGGTCCGGTAGTCACAATACTCATCAATCTTGTTTGGTCAGCACGACTTTCCGGTTCACGAAAACGAACATCACTATAGCTAATACTTTTATAAATACCTTCTTTCTGTTCGGGAGCAGGATAACAACCACGCAAATCAAAAGAATGATTGCTCTTCATGATGGGGTAACTCGATATGCCATCTACGCATACCGTGTTATGTGAAGGAAACTGACCATAGTATTCTTGATAATCAAGGCCCGAATAGAGTGTCAGCCCAATACCCGCATCCGGGCCGAGCACAAAACCTTTGCCATAAAGTTCCATCGAAATGCCATTGGCATGCATGTGATTACCCTCACTCGCATTTTGCGAAATCATCAGACTATGACGTGGATTCATACCATTTCGTTGCACAAACCAACTTACATTAGGAGCATAAAAAGTCGGCGTCACATAGTCTTCTATTTTCCCTGCCAAAATCTTTTCACTGAGTTTAAGTGGTTTATCCGAGAAAAAAGAAGCCACATCTACTCGTATATTTTTAGCATCGTCAACCGGCACATCCGCTTTCGGGTTAAAAAGCTTTAGCATTTCAGTAAAACGACGTTCTTGGACTTTCTTCCCATGCAACTGCGCATTAGCAACCATCCGTGCAAAAAAATCGGTGCGCAAGTAACCGGGATGAGTATCGCCAAAGCCACAAATCATTCTGTTTGGAAAAAGATATTGAGGAGTAGTTGCCACCGACTTTTCAATCACAGGAATCTCTTTCACCAGATCAATGCCCAAGTTACGATCTATCAGATTAGCAAAGTTGGCATAATCGGCCACCACGTTACAGCTGTATCCGGGACATTCTGCCCAGATGCCTGTTTGGGCATCAAAGCCATAATCAGCAAGACGAGTAAGACTCCATTGACGAATGGAAGATTGATTAAGTACACAATCCAAATAGTACTCACGTCCTTTATTATCCGCATAAGTACGATTATCCTCGAGTACAAGCCCAATATCCATAATAAAACGCGCCTGAATAAGGTTCCAATTATTATGTGGCACTCCATTATCAATGATATTATCTGCCCATTTTTTAAATGCAGCAGAATAAATATTCATTTTATCAACCTTATGAACTTTCAGATAATCATAGAGAAAATCATAAAGCGGAACTAACGCATTGAGTGCATCTTCGTGTATTACTTCAAAAGTAGTCATTCCCACAAGTGTTTGTTGATGCCCGTGATTGAGATCTTTAGGCACATTACGATAATAAATACCCGTCATATACGTATCAAAAGCCAGAGTGGCAAGATCTGCGTATTTTTGTTCTCCGGTAACCCACCACAAGAAAGCAGCATCACGTGCAATACCCATAATTTCAACATTGATACTAGCAATCGTCATACCCGTTTTATTTATGCTAGCCCATTCAAGAGGTTTATCAGGCAAAGCATTATTACGCAATTCCATACCCCGTGCATCTTCAGCATAAGGCTGTATATCCTCCAGTCTAGGACGACCATAATTGGTTGCATGACTACGCGCGCCGACATATTGTACTGTTGGTACGGGTGCGGGTGCTCCACCGGCATGATCATAAAATTCTCCTTTTATATACACATCCGTAGCATGGCTCTTCCAATACATCTGTAATCTCGACGTGAGCCATTCCGGTGAACGATCAGCATATACGTCTGTACGCTGTTTCAGCTTCATAAGTATTTCTTTCGCCCAAGGCTCTTCTCGAAGTAGTTTTAGAGTAGCTTTTCGTTCGGCGGCAGTAGTCAGTACCCGAGGATGTTCTTGTGACATCTTCGATGGCAGAGGGATATGTTGCGCCATTCCTTGCAGCACAAATAGAAAAGTAAATAGAAAAAAAAGTATCTTCGTCCTCATATAGCGTGTTCTTTAACTGATTGGATTACACTAATATACGAATGAAACAATAAGAACACCTAATCTTTAATACAACTATTATGAGAACTAGTAGTCCTGCTGAGATTTTCGATTATACTCCTTTAGCAATTGCCTAAAGATGTATCATGGTGGCCAGAATCGCCGGTAGCAAAAATTGCATAACTCTTGCTCTTACATCCTATAAAAGGCTGTAAGAGCAAAAGTTAACAAAACCAGTTTATCTATATATTTTTACTTTGTCACTTTCGTAAACTTGTAGATAGCAAAGGTGTAAGGCTCCAACTGAGCATCTAATGCACCCTCACGAACAGAGACATTTGTTGTTTTGGGAGTAATAGCAAAGGGTTCCTCAATGGTATTATCTCTATCAAGATCGAGTGAACTAAGCTTAATGCAAATACCGTCAGTCAATGTTTCTTTACCCTTAAGTCCGGCAAAAGTTAATGGCACACGCAAGGTTTTATCCGTTGTATTCACCACCTTTACAATATATGAATGTGTCGGCGCATCCCATACCGCACTGGCAAAAAGCCCATCTTGTCCTTCGGCACCTGTAACCGGTTTATTGTTCATCGTTAGTGGAATAACATTGGTACCTTTATTCTGGGCATAAAGTTGCTGCACATAGTAGCTTACCGTGCGAACAGAATTTAGATTATCAAACCAAATCATATCCGGACGCCATTGCCAACCTTCAACGTGAGCAAACAAAGGAGCATACGTAGCCATGTGAACCACATCGGCATTACGTTCAAGTCCGGTCATAAAAGCAGCTTCTAATAATGAGGCATAAAAATGATTCCATTTTTTCCCTTTACCATGACAAGCATATTCTCCTGCAAAAACTTTCGGACCCTTGCGATCATATTTGTCATAACGGGCTCCCTGGCTCAAGAACCAGCTTTCAGGACGATAAAAGTGTTCATCCACCAAATCAGCTTTCAGACGTTTCATTTCCGGCCAGAGGTATTCAAATTCTTTTCCTTCAGAATTAGGTCCGGAACTACCAACTATTTTAATTTCAGGATGAGCTTTGCGAATGGCCTTCAAGAATGGTTCCAGACGTTCAGGATATTCCGGTCCCCATTGTTCATTACCTATACCGATAAACTTTAGGTTGAAAGAAGCAGGATGTCCCATGTCGGAACGTATTTTCCCCCATTTAGAAGTTTCAGGACCATTGGCGAATTCGATTAAATCGAGTGCATCCTGAATGTAGCTGCCCAAATCACAAACAGCCACATGCGCTTTGGCATCATTGTTCTGGAACTGACATGACAGGCCACAACTCAGAATAGGCAGAGGTGCGGCTCCCATTTCTTCTGATAATAAAAAGAACTCATAAAAGCCCAGCCCATAGCTTTGATAATAGTCCGGAAAAAAACGGTTAGTAAAAGTATACTGCCAACGATTTTCATTCAATGGACGGTTCTCAACAGGACCTACAGTGTTTTTCCAATTATAACGGGTGTTAAGATCTGTTCCTTCCACAATACATCCACCGGGAAAACGAAATACTCCGGGATGAATATCGGCCAAAGCTTGTGCTAAGTCTTTGCGTAAACCATTCTCATGGCCCTTCCACGTGTCTACAGGAAAGAGTGAAACATGTTCCAAATCAATTGTTCCTTTGGATACAAGAAAGATACGAAGTGTAGATTTGGCCTCCGTCATATTCGGTTTAAGTATCACTTGATATTTTTTCCACTCTTTAGAATTAATAGTTAGCTCTTGTTTTGCGAAAGGTTGCCCCTCTGTATTACTATTGGTTTTCACCAATTCTATGCGAATTTTCTCAGTTGTGCCACCTTCAGGCAAACGAGCCCATACAGAAAAGCGATATTCTTCTCCGCTCCTCACTCCTATTCCAAAGAAACCTTCATTATCCAATCCGGTATGCTTATGCTCATGCCCGGGGTCGGACAAACGGACATAATGTGGATTACGTTCAAAAGGGCCATCATCCTTCAACGCTACTTTTCCAAAAGTTTTCCACCCCATCAGGTTTTGAGGAAACTCGAACGAACGGTTCTTCACTAACTCAGCGTAAAGCCCACCATCCGCAGCATAATTAATATCTTCAAAAAAGAGTCCATACATGGTGGGCTGAATCTCCGCCCCTAACTTTTTCGTTTGAATGACTAACTCATTGGTTTGCGCACTCAAAGAAAGTGCGGCAGATAAAGCCAAAGAGCCCAATAACGTACTGTGTATTCTCATGGTTTAATGTTTATATGATTATTTCATTTAATTCGTTTTCCCCATACCGAACGACCTTTGCTATCCAATCCGGTAAAAAGAATGGTTTCTTTCTGATTTTCCCAATCGTGTCCCGCAAATATAATCAGATTTTTAATAACTTCCTCTCCTATTTTTATATCCAACATCTTTTTATTATCATCAAACAACCAAATTCCCCTTCTTCAAAGCTTCCATCTTCTCTAAAAGAATAAAAAGAAAAAGTATCACAATGAATATTAGCACATTTTATGGCAATATATCGTTCGAGAAACAGAACGCCACAACACGCATACCGACGATTGTATATGCCGGATTGACTGCATCAGGACAATCTGTTTGGGGTAAAAAAGTAGAATGTTATTCAACTTTTTACCCTTTTAATGTTGCATAACATATTATGAGAATGCACAAGATAAATAATAAGTGTTACTTTTACACCCAAAATAAAATAAGTACCTCGTTTACAGACCTATCACTTAAAACGAAAAACATGAAAAAACAGTTATTATCAATTGGATTTGTTGCATTAACGATGATTTCTTGTAACAATAAACCGAAGGAAGAGTTGACATTGTCCGGGTTGGATCCTAAAAACTTCCAGACGGAAGTAAACCAAATGCCGGTTAACCTTTATACCTTGAAGAACAAAGCAGGTATGGAGGTGTGCATCACCAATTTTGGTGGACGCATCGTATCTGTTATGGTACCTGATAAAAATGGTGCAATGAAAGATGTAGTACTTGGTTTCGATAGCATCGCCGACTACATCAATGTACCCAGTGATTTTGGTGCATCTATCGGACGTTACGCCAACCGTATTAAAGACGGTAAAATTGTTATCGATGGAAAAACAATTCAACTACCACAAAACAACTTCGGACACTGCTTGCATGGCGGTCCTAAAGGATGGCAATATCAGGTATATGAAGCCAAACCTGTTAATGGAACAACTTTAGAATTGGTACGCAAATCACCGGATGGAGATGAAAACTTCCCCGGAAATGTAACGGCAAAAGTAACCTATACACTAACAGATGATAATGCTATCGACATTAAGTACGAAGCAACAACTGATAAAAAAACGGTTATCAACATGACCAATCACTCCTACTTTAATTTATCCGGTGATGCGCAACAGCCAATCACTGATAATCTATTATACGTCAATGCTGATAAATTCACTCCGGTAGACAGTACTTTCATGACAACAGGTGAAATAGTACCAGTGGCAGAAACTCCTATGGATTTCACCACACCTAAGACCATCGGAAAAGATATCGACAAATATGACTACAAGCAATTAAAAAATGGCAACGGATACGATCATAACTGGGTGCTGAACACTGCGGGAGACATTAAACAAGTTGCAGCGAAACTAACCTCTCCTACCAGTGGCATTACATTAGAAGTATATACGGACGAACCGGGTATTCAGGTTTACACCGGAAACTTCCTTAACGGAACAGTGAAAGGAAAGAAAGGTATCGTATACAAACAACGCGTAGCAGTATGTCTGGAGAGTCAACACTATCCGGACAGTCCCAACAAGCCTGAATGGCCCTCAGTTATTTTGGAACCGGGACAAACCTATCACAGCCATTGTATCTTCAAATTCAACGTTGAGAAATAATTATTAATACAAACATAATAATATCGCTAAAGCAAATGAATGGTTCTGGTTTTCAAACAATTGACTTTGTCATTTTCGGAGCATACATCGTTTTATTAGTATGTCTCGGACTTTTCCTCTCTCGCAACAAAAAAGGAAAAGAAAAAGATTCTAACGATTATTTTTTAGCTGGTAATACACTTACCTGGTGGGCAGTAGGTGCATCACTTATCGCCGCAAATATCTCTGCCGAACAGTTTATCGGCATGTCAGGATCCGGATATAAAATCGGACTTTGTGTGGCTGCTTATGAGTTAATGGCCGCACTTGCCTTGATCGTAGTTGGAAAATTCTTACTTCCCATTATGATCACTCAGAAAATATACACTATCCCACAGTTTTTGAGAGAACGTTATAATGGTGGTGTAGGATTAGCTTTCTCTATTTTCTGGCTGTTACTTTATGTCTTTGTCAACCTGACCTCTGTAGCATGGTTGGGAACGATAGCAATTGAACAGATCTTGGGTATTGATCCTGTTTACCGCATGTATATTATACTATTCTTATTTATTATTGCAGGTACATATTCTATTTATGGCGGTTTGGCCGCAGTAGCTTGGACAGATGTATTACAAGTAGTATTCCTTGTTGGTGGTGGATTAATTACAGCTTACTTCGCATTAGAAGCAGTATCAGGTGCCAACGGAGGAGCATGGGATGGTTTCCTCATTGTATTTGACAAGTTAAAGACACTACCTGAAGATACGCACTTTAACCTCATTGTTGATCGTGCGCTCTCACCTGACGCATTCAAAGATCTACCCGGTATAGCAGCTGTTGTCGGTGGTGTATGGTTAACTAATTTAGGTTATTGGGGGTTCAACCAATACATCATTCAAAAAGGTTTAGCGGCAAAAAGTTTGGAAGAAGCAAAAAAAGGATTAATCTTTGCTGGTTTCCTAAAGATACTTATCCCTTTCATTGTAGTTATTCCGGGTATCACTGCTTTTGTGATGTATACCTATCCGCAAGATATCCCCGGTATTCAGGAAGGATACTTCAATGTACATGGTGCAATCAATGTTTCAGACGATGCCTATCCATGGCTAATCCGTAACTTTGCACCTGTAGGTATTAAAGGATTGTCATTTGCAGCACTTGCAGCAGCAATCATTTCATCATTAGCTTCAATGTTCAACTCTACATCGACCATTTTCACAATGGACATCTACAAACAACACATTAACAAAAAAGCATCAGAACATCAGTTAGTGAAAGTTGGGCGTATCACCGCTGTAGCATCATTAGTTATTGCTGCAATAGCTGTTCAGCCATTGTTAGGCGGATTAGATCAGGCATTCCAGTATATACAAGAATATTCCGGCTTTATTTATCCGGGTATCATCGTTGTATTTGGCCTTGGGTTACTCTGGAAAAGAGCCTCTTCAAATGCTGCTGTATGGACTTCGATACTAACCATACCAATGGGGGTATTATTTAAAGTAGCTTTCCCGGATATGCCTTTCCAATTCCGCATGGGATATATTTTCATTGTATTGTTCATCATCTTCGTAGCACTGACATTCATCGATAATAAAAAGATTGAGGCTCAATTACCTCCTGCTGAAGACAGAAAGAAAATGTTGAAGTGGGCCAGAATAACATTTATTATCGCTCTATCTTGCGTCGTTGCAGCAACAATAGAAAAAATAATGTATATCAGCGGAAGTGCCAATGCAACTGTCAACTATCTGGAAAATATAGGTTTTGAAGCTCTATTCTTCTTTGGTGCACTGATTTCATCCATATCACTGTTCTTATTCTCTAACTCCAAAGACTCTGTTAAGGATCCGAAGTCATTGGTTATCAATTTGGATCTATTCAAAACGAATAGAGGGTTTGCTCTTGGAGCCATAGGTATTTGCGCCATTTACGCGTTCTTATATGTGATGTTCTGGTAATAGCATGACATCATTTTATAAAAAGAAAGATCGATTTTATGTAGCAGTAGACTGTATCATCTTTGGTTTCTATCAAGGTGAACTTAATCTATTGCTACTAAAACGTACCTTTGAACCCGCGAAAGGAGAATGGTCTCTGATGGGAGGATTCCTGGAAAAAGAAGAGAGTATAGATCAAGCAGCAAAAAGAGTTTTATATGAACTGACCGGACTGGACAACGTGTACATGGATCAAGTAGGTATCTTTGGAGAAATAAATCGTGATCCGGGAGAAAGAGTTCTTTCAGCAGCCTTTTATGCATTGATGAATATCGACGACTATGATTCGGAGTTAGCTAAAATTCATAATGCACATTGGGTAAAGATCACCGAACTTCCTCCACTTATTTTTGACCATCCGGAAATGGTGAATAAAGCACTCGACATTTTACAACGAAAAGCAGCAACAGAGCCTATTGGCTTCAAACTATTGCCGAACTTGTTTACTTTGACTCAGTTACAAGCGTTATACGAAGCCATTTACGGAGAGACACTGGATAAACGTAACTTTCGTAAAAGAGTGGCCGAAATGGATTTCATTGAAAAGACGGATGAGATAGATAAATCAGGATCGAGACGTGGAGCTTTTCTCTATAAATTCAATGGGAAAGCTTATCGGAAGGATCCTAAATTTAAATTATAAATATATGTTAGAAGCTCTAAAAGAAAAAGTATTCCATGCTAATCTGGAGTTGGTAAAACACGGATTGGTGATATTTACCTGGGGAAATGTATCGGCTATTGATCGTGAGAGCGGATTGGTAGTTATCAAGCCAAGTGGAGTATCTTATGATGATATGAAAGCTGAAGATATGGTCGTGGTAGATCTTGATGGGAAAGTGGTGGAAGGTAAACTAAAACCATCATCGGATACAGCTACTCACGTGGTTCTTTACAAAGCATTTCCGGAAATTGGCGGAGTGGTGCATACCCATTCTACATACGCCACCGCTTGGGCACAGGCGGGCATCGATCTTCCCAACATCGGAACGACTCATGCTGATTACTTTCACGACGCAATTCCTTGCACAGTAGATATGACCGAAAAAGAAGTAAACGGTGCTTATGAGCTGGAAACGGGTAATGTAATCGTGAAAAGATTCGAAGGCATCAATCCGGTACATACTCCGGGAGTATTGGTTAAAAATCATGGCCCTTTCTCTTGGGGAAAAGATGCAAACGATGCGGTGCACAATGCTGTTGTGATGGAACAAGTAGCTAAAATGGCAAGCATCTCTTATGCGGTAAATCCTCAACTGACGATGAATCCGCTACTGGTTGAAAAGCACTTCAATCGCAAACATGGGCCAAATGCATATTACGGACAGAAATAAATTATAAAATAACAATTTTAAAAGAATACAGTTATGGCATTCGAAAATTATGAAGTATGGTTCGTTACCGGAGCACAGCTCTTGTACGGAGGTGACGCAGTTATTGCAGTAGATGCACACTCAAACGAGATAGTAAAAGGACTCAATGGTTCGGGTAACCTGCCAGTAAAAGTAGTATATAAAGGTACAGTGAACTCGGCCAGAGAAGTTACTGATACTTTCAAAGCAGCTAACAACGAAGAAAAATGTATCGGTGTGATCACATGGATGCATACTTTCTCTCCTGCTAAAATGTGGATTCACGGATTGCAAGAGTTGAAGAAACCTTTGTTACACTTCCATACTCAGTTCAACAAGGAAATTCCATGGGAAACAATGGATATGGACTTTATGAACTTGAATCAGTCAGCGCATGGCGACCGTGAATTCGGACACATGGTAACTCGCATGCGTAAGAATCGCAAAGTGGTAGTAGGCCATTGGCAGGATGCTGAAGCACAAGCTAAGATTGCTGTATGGATGCGTGTTTCGGCCGGTTGGGCAGATGCACAAGACATGCGTATCATCCGCTTCGGCGACCAAATGAACAACGTGGCAGTAACCGACGGAGATAAGGTAGAAGCAGAATTGCGTCTAGGTTACCACGTAGATTATTACCCTATCGCAAACCTCGTTGCTGTATTAAATAAGGTAACTGATGAAGAAATTCAAGAGTTAGTAGCTACTTACGAAGCAGAATATACCATCACTGAGGCACAGAAGAAAGATGCTCATTTTGTTAATCAGGTAAAAGAGGCTGCTCGTGGAGAAATCGCTCTTCGTCGTTTTCTTTCTGAAAAAGGAGCCAAAGCTTTCACTACAAACTTCGATGATCTTGCCGGAATTGATCAACTACCGGGTCTTGCTTGCCAGCGCTTAATGGCTGAAGGCTATGGCTTTGGCGCAGAAGGTGACTGGAAAACAGCTGCCCTCTTCCGCACCATGTGGTTCATGGGTCAGGGACTTCCCAAAGGATGCTCTTTCCTTGAAGACTATACACTGAACTTTGATGGAGAAAAAAGTGCAATTCTACAAGCACACATGCTCGAAGTTTGTCCACTCATTGCTGAACACAAACCTAAATTGGAAGTTCATCCATTGGGTATTGGTGGCAAGAACGATCCTGCTCGCTTGGTATTCACCTCTAAGCAAGGCGAAGGTGTTGCTGCAACAATTATTGACATGGGCAACCGTTTCCGGCTGATTGTGAATAAGGTTGATTGCATAAAGAGCAAAGAATTGCCTAAACTTCCCGTTGCTTCTTCTTTGTGGATTCCTCAACCGAATCTGGAAGTCGGAGCTGCTGCATGGATCTTGGCAGGTGGTACCCATCACACAAGTTTCTCTTACGACTTAACAGTTGAGTATCTGGAAGATTATGCTGAAATAGCAGGTATTGAAATGGTTGTTATTGATAACAACACTACGATCAGCGAGTTTAAGAAAGAACTGCGCATGAATGAAATCTATTACATGTTAAACAAAGCTCTTTGCTAAATAATTATGGATAAATTCGTTATAGGACTTGATTATGGTAGCGACTCTGCCCGTGCACTTGTAGTAAATGCACTCACGGGAGAGGCGTTAGCCACATCCGTTAAATATTATCCCCGATGGCAAAAAGGATTGTACTGCAATCCTGCCATCAACCAATATCGCCAGCATCCACAAGATTACATTGATGTACTAGAAGCTACCGTGAAAGAGGCTCTTGCAGCCTGTCCTCAGGGAACTGCCGAGAAGGTGATTGGTATTGCTTTTGATACTACAGGAAGTACTCCTGCTTTTACAGATGCCACAGGTACTCCGTTAGCACTGCTGCCGGAGTTTACAGAAAACCCAAATGCAATGTTTGTGTTATGGAAAGACCATACTGCCATTAAAGAAGCAGCCGAAGTGAACAAACTTTGTGCAAACTGGAAAATTGACTATTCGGCTTACGAAGGAGGAATTTATTCTTCTGAATGGTTTTGGGCAAAAGCTCTCCACGTTCTCCGTCAAGATGAAAGTGTAAGAGCAAAAGCTTACTCCATCGTAGAATATTGCGAATGGTTGCCTGCTTTGATTACCGGGGTAACTAAAAGTGATGACATTATTCGCAGCCGTTGTGCATGCGGACACAAAGCGATGTGGCACGAGAAATGGGGAGGACTTCCAAGTGAAGAATTCCTAACCGCACTCGATCCATTGTTGGCAGGTTTCAGAGCACGCCTGTTCGACAAAACTGAAACAGCAGACAAACCTGTAGGAAAGTTGAACGCAGAGTGGGCCAAACGTTTGGGATTGACTACCGATGTAGTAGTAGCCGGTGGAGCATTCGACTGCCACATGGGTGCCGTGGGTGCGGGAGTTACTCCACACACGTTCGTTCGTGTCATCGGAACTTCTACTTGCGACATCATGGTTGCTTCGTATGAAGAGATCGGCGAGAAACTAATCAAAGGTATTTGCGGTCAAGTAGACGGATCAGTTATTCCGGGTATGGTTGGACTGGAAGCCGGACAATCAGCCTTTGGAGACATCTATGCATGGTTCAAACAGGTACTTGAGTTCCCTTTGAAAAATATCATTGGAGAAAGTACATTAATTGATGAGGCTACAAAAGCTAAATTGATAGACGAAGCTTGCAACAGCATTATCCCTGCACTAACCAAAGAAGCAGAAAAAATTCCGGTGAGTGAAAGTAGTATCATAGCAACCGACTGGATGAATGGAAGACGCACTCCGGATGCTAACCAGCTATTGAAAGGTACGATCACCGGCCTGTCTCTGGCCAGCTCGGCACCACGTATTTTCCGCGCATTAGTTGAAGCAACAGCTTTTGGTTCAAAAGCGATTGTCAACCGTTTTAGGAATGAAGGTGTACGGATTGATAGTGTGATTGGAATCGGTGGTATTGCGCTTAAATCTCCGTTTGTGATGCAAACTCTTAGTGATGTGCTTAATATGCCTATCAAAGTGTGCAAAACAGACCAGGCTTGTGCTCTTGGTGCAGCAATGTTTGCCGCTACAGCAGCAGGTGAATATAGTAAGATAGAAGATGCTCAAAATGCCATGTCATCCGGATTTGCTTTTGAATATTCTCCAATAGCAGAGAATGCAAAAGCCTATCAGGATATTTATGAAAAATACATTAAAGTAGGACAGTTTACAGAAAAAGAACTTTTCTCATAAGCACAATTCTATTATAAGAATGCAGACGAAACAAGAACTTTGTTTCGTCTGACATTCTCCCCTTTCTTAATCTATTTCAGCTAAGCTATACCCGATAATTGTAATACCATGAAAAGAAATCTATTACTCATCTTCCTATTGACAATTGTACCTCTTTGGATACAGGCGCAAGAAGTTCAGGGGCCTAATGGCTCCTTGAAAGTTCAACTTATGTTAGTTAATGGAAGCCCGTTTTATACAGTAACATACAACAATAAGACAGTCCTTGAACAATCCCCTCTTGGATTGGAAACGACCATCGGAAGTTTCTCCACGGGACTCAAAATGAGTAAAGAATCAACTCGCTTCATTGATGAAATCTATTCTTTATCACATGCAAAGACAAGTCGTGTGCATTATCAAGCCAATGAATTGGTTTGTAGCTATCTCAATGCCAACAATGACACTTTACAGATCATCTTTCGAGTGAGCAACAACGATATTTCACAAGCCTATCGAATCGCTTCCGCTAAGCGTTCACATTGCACCATCAACCATGAAGTTACCGGATTTGATTTTCCGGTAAAGACGACCACTTTCATCACTCCACAAGCACCTGCAGGAGCAGGATGGGAAAAAACAAAACCCAGTTACGAAGAAGAATATACCATTGAAGAGCCAATAGGAACTCCATCAAAATATAATTTAGGATATACGTTTCCTGCCCTCTTCCACTTGGAAAATAGCCATTGGGTACTACT
The DNA here is from genome assembly GCA_002307035.1 of Bacteroides sp. UBA1317. Lineage (GTDB taxonomy): Bacteria > Bacteroidota > Bacteroidia > Bacteroidales > Bacteroidaceae > Bacteroides. Next base: position 10,498 of record DBTL01000161.1, on the reverse strand, counting down.
CTCGGAAACGGGAGTAAGTAGCCGTTATGTAGGGACTCGTTTGAGCGATGGTACTAAAGACGGATTATATAGCATTGCTTTCCCCGATAAAAAAGAGAATGACGGTATGGGAGACAATACCGTTACTGCAAGTCTTCCTCTACTCACGTCATGGAAGACTATCATCGTGGGAGAAACACTAAAACCAATAGTGGAGACTACTTCTGCTTACGACGTAGTAAAACCAATATACGAACCCTCACAAGTATACAAACCGGGACGCAGCACTTGGAGTTGGATACTGTGGCAAGATGTGAGCTGCAACTATCAGGATCAAAAGATCTTTATTGACCTGGCTGCAAATATGGGCTACGAATACATCTTGATTGATGCACTGTGGGACAAACAGATCGGATATGAAAATATGCCCTCACTGATTGCGTATGCACAGTCAAAAGGAGTGGATGTGATTCTTTGGTACAACTCTAATGGTGCATGGAATGATGCCCCACAAGGACCAAAGCACAGAATGGACACAGCCCCTGCTCGCAAAAAAGAGATGGAGTGGATGAAGTCCTTGGGCGTAAAAGGGATCAAGGTAGATTTCTTTGGAGGCGACAAACAGATAACGATGAAACTCTATGAAGACATTCTGACTGACGCTAACAAATATGGCATCTTCGTCAACTTTCACGGCACAACCTTGCCAAGAGGTTGGGAACGAATGTATCCGAACCACATGAGCAGTGAGGCTGCATTAGTCTCAGAGAATATGGTTTTCAACCAATATCACACAGATAAAGAGGCTTATTCTGCCACCATGTTACCTTTTACCCGTAATGCGGTTTCAGCAATGGACTTTGGTCCGGTGTTCTTTAATAAACGCTTCTCAAAAGATCAGATAAACGGTACGATAAGAAAAACAACCGACGCTTTTCAAGCGGCAAGCTCTGTCATTTACCAATCACCCATTCAGCACTTTGGCATCACACCAAACAACTTAACGGAACAACCGGACTATGTGCTTGATTTCATGAAGAAAGTGCCAACGGTATGGGATGAAACTCGTTTCGTAGACGGCTATCCGGGTAAATACTGCGTAATCGCACGCCGATATGGAGACAGATGGTATATCGCTGCGGCAAATGCAAATGAACAACCGAAGAAATTGGTATTGTCTCTGCCTTGGCTTATGGGCAAAGAATTAACGGTCATTTATGACAAGGCAGATCGCACAGCCGGGCAGCAGATCTCGACGGTAGATAAAAAAGGCAATCTGAAGATTGAACTACAAGGACAAGGCGGTTGCGTAATTTATATGAAATAAAACCTATCTAACTAAATAACAGAAGAAACATGAAGAAAAAAATTCTAGTCAGTACGCTATTAGTAGCTTGCATGTCTCTATCAGCACAAAAGAGTGCTACAGTAAAAATCTATCCGGAACAAGGGAAACAAATTATTCCCAGAGAAATCTACGGGCAATTTGCCGAACATCTTGGTTCATGCATTTATGGTGGACTCTGGGTGGGTGAAAAATCGGACATTCCTAACACTCAAGGTTATCGTACCGATGTGCTAAATGCACTAAAAGAATTGAAAGTACCTGTGCTACGTTGGCCGGGTGGATGCTTTGCCGATGAATATCATTGGACGGACGGAATCGGCCCGAAAGAAAATCGCCCTAAGATGGTCAACAACAACTGGGGGGGTACCATAGAAGACAACAGCTTCGGTACACACGAGTTTCTAAACCTTTGCGAACTAATTGGATGCGAACCTTATATCAGCGGCAACGTGGGTAGCGGTAGCGTGGAAGAGTTAGCCAAGTGGGTAGAATACATGACTTCGGATGGAGATTCACCGATGGCCAATCTGCGTCGCAAGAATGGACGCGACAAAGCCTGGAAAGTAAAATTCCTTGGAGTAGGCAACGAAAGTTGGGGATGCGGCGGAAGCATGAGACCTGAATATTATGCTGACTTATACCGTCGCTATGCTACTTATTGCCGTAATTATAATGGTAATCAACTGTATAAAGTAGCCAGTGGTGCCAGTGATTATGATTACAATTGGACAGAAACGTTAATGAAAAATGTAGGCGGTCGCATGAATGGTTTGTCTCTTCATTATTACACTGTTACAGGATGGAATGGCAGCAAAGGTTCAGCCACAAAATTCAGCAAAGACGACTATTATTGGACAATGGGCAAATGTCTGGAGATTGAAGATGTAGTGAAGAAGCACATTAATATCATGGATAAATATGATCCGAAAAAGAATGTCGGATTGCTGGTTGACGAATGGGGAACTTGGTGGGATGAAGAACCGGGAACAACTCGCGGACACCTTTACCAACAAAACTCTATGCGTGATGCATTTGTTGCTTCACTGACTTTAGATGTGTTTCATAAATACACCGACCGCATACAAATGGCAAATATCGCACAAATTGTAAATGTATTGCAATCAATGATCCTGACAAAAGGAAAAGAGATGGTGTTAACTCCAACTTATTACGTGTTCGATATGTATAAAGTTCATCAAAATGCAACATATCTGCCACTTGATCTAATCTGTGATAAGGTGAGCGTAAGAGATAATCGTACAGTTCCTTTGATTAGTGCCACAGCATCAAAAGACAAAGAAGGAGTGATCCACGTCTCTCTATCCAATGTGGATACAGACAACACACAAGATGTATCTATCGACATCTCTCAGTTCAAGATTAGTGGGGTAAGCGGCCAAATATTGACCTCTGCCAACATCACAGACTATAACTCTTTTGAGAAGCCTAATGTAGTAAATCTAAAAGATTTTAAAGGCGCTAAAGTTAGTAAAGGTGTGCTAAAAGTGGAACTTCCCGCTAAATCGATTGTTACTTTAACGATAAAATAATTTCCATCTGCCGAAAGATAAATTATAGTAAACGATTATCTTTGCAGAAAAACTTAACGTTGTATAATATGAATGATATTAAACTTATGACTTCAGCTGCCGATAATATTCGCATATTGGCTGCCTCGATGGTTGAAAAAGCAAACTCAGGACACCCGGGAGGTGCTATGGGAGGTGCAGACTTTATTAATGTACTCTTCTCTGAGTTTTTAGTATATGACCCCAAAAACCCGAAATGGGAAGGACGCGACCGCTTCTTCCTTGATCCGGGACACATGTCGCCGATGTTGTATTCTACGTTGGCTCTAACCGGTAAATATACCATGGATGAATTGGCACAGTTTCGCCAATGGGGAAGCCCTACTCCCGGACATCCTGAAGTAGACATCATGCGTGGAGTAGAAAACACTTCCGGTCCGTTGGGACAAGGACACACGTATGCAGTTGGCGCTGCCATTGCTGCTAAATTCCTCAAAGCACGCTTTGGCGAAGTGATGAACCAAACGATTTACTCTTATATTTCCGACGGAGGTATTCAGGAAGAGATCTCTCAGGGTGCCGGACGTATTGCCGGACACTTGGGACTGGACAACCTGATCATGTTCTACGATTCTAACGGCATCCAGCTTTCCAGTACCACTAAAGAGGTTACTAGCGAAGATGTAGCAATGAAATATGAAGCGTGGAAATGGAAAGTGATTATCATCAACGGTAATGATCCCGATGCCATCCGCAAAGCATTGATCGAAGCTCAGGCTGTAAAAATGCAACCAACCCTTATCATTGGTCAAACAACCATGGGAAAAGGCGCACGCAAAGCAGATGGTTCCAGCTATGAGGACAATTGTGAAACACACGGTGCACCATTAGGTGGCGATGCATATAAAAATACAATTAAAAACTTGGGCGGTAATCCTGAAGAACCCTTTAAGATATTTCCCGAAGTTGCCGCTTTATATGCCAAACGTGCTGAAGAACTAGCTACCATTGTAGCCGAAAGATATGCTGCGAAAGCCGAATGGACCAAAGCAAACCCAGAGTTGGCAGCTAAGATGGATCAGTTCTTTAAAGGCGAAGCTCCTAAAGTGAACTGGAGCGCTATCGTACAAAAAGCGGGATCAGCTACTCGTGCTGCCTCTGCTACCGTATTAGCAACATTGGCTGGTGAAGTAGAAAATATGATTGTAACTTCAGCGGACCTTTCTAACTCCGATAAGACAGACGGATTCTTAAAGAAGACACACGCATTCAGTAAAGAAGATTTTAGCGGTTCTTTCTTCCAGGCAGGTGTATCCGAATTAACAATGGCATGTATTTCCATCGGTATGGCTTTACACGGAGGTGTGATTCCGGCTTGTGCTACTTTCTTCGTATTCTCAGACTACATGAA
>DBTL01000161.1:714-5967 GCA_002307035.1 Bacteroides sp. UBA1317 | reverse complement strand
CCAGCCATCCGTATGGCAGCCATAATGGAGCAACCCGTTAAGTTTATTTGGACTCACGATGCTTTCCGTGTGGGTGAAGACGGACCTACTCACGAACCTGTAGAACAAGAGGCACAAATACGCCTGATGGAGAAACTGAAGAATCACAAAGGACACAATTCGATGTTGGTATTGCGCCCTGCTGATGCAGAAGAAACTACTCAGGCATGGAAGTTGGCTATGGAAAATACCACTACCCCATCGGCTTTGATTTTCTCTCGCCAAAACATCGCAAACCTGCCTGCAGGTAACGACTACACTCAAGCTGACAAAGGTGCTTACATCGTAGCCGGATCAGAAAACAACCCGGATGTTATCTTGGTTGCTTCGGGCTCTGAAGTATCTACACTTGTGGCCGGTGCTGAGCTGCTTCGTAAGGATGGTGTGAAACTCCGTATCGTATCGGCTCCTTCAGAAGGGCTGTTCCGTAGTCAGAGCAAGGAATATCAGGAATCGGTTATTCCTTCAGGCGCCAAAGTATTCGGTCTGACAGCCGGATTACCTGTCAACTTGCAAGGGTTAGTCGGAACAAACGGTAAGGTTTTCGGCTTAGAATCATTCGGTTTCTCTGCTCCGTACACAGTACTCGACGAGAAGTTAGGTTTCACCGCCGAGAACGTATACAAGCAAGTAAAAGAAATGCTATAACAAAAAATAAATTAAATACTCCTTCATAAATCTACGAAAGAATGAAAACAATAGGAATTTGTTCCGACCATGCAGGTTTCGAGTTGAAACAGTTTGTAAAAAGTTGGCTGGAGGCTAAAGGATGGCCTTACAAAGACTACGGAACATATACAGCAGAGAGTTGTGATTACGCCGATTTTGCCCACCCGTTGGCTTTTGCCATTGAAGCAGAAGAATGCTATCCGGGCATTGCGATATGTGGCAGTGGAAACGGCATCAGCATCACGCTAAACAAGCATCAGGGCATCCGTGCCGCCCTTTGCTGGATTCCGGAAATAGCAGAACTAGCCCGTCGACACAATAATGCGAACATACTGGTCATGCCGGGACGTTTCATTACTACCGACGAAGCTGACGCTATTATGACGGCATTCTTTGCTGCAAACTTTGAAGGAGGACGCCATCAAAGACGAATTGATAAAATTCCTCTTTAATATTTTAGGAGAAATGCTTGACTTTGGCAATGTAATGTTGTATCTTTGTCAGCATAATCATAAAGTATATTCACATTAACATACGGTTAAAGGAAGAAGTTGCGACTTCTTCCTTTTTTTGTTTCATACCGTACTATTTGCCCCAAAAGGACGCTTCAGATTACCCAAAAGAAGCGTTCAGATGAATCAACTGCACGGTTCTCTTCAGTCGAAAGACGGTTGCACTTCACCAATATGCCGATACGTTATCGCAAAAACTCCTAATTGTTTTTAGAAGCCTCCTATAGCGTTAATTATCCATAATCGTGCTATTGACAAGAATGAGTTCAACTAACACTCGATGTATAGATTGAAGAAGATTTTCCCGATTATATCAATAATTGCACTATTTCCACCAAAAACTAGTCCCCGTAAGTCCTTGCAGAGTGATACATTTGCAATCTGAAATCTAGTAACCATATTTAAACCCAAAAGAAAATGATGAAAAAAGTACTCGGAATCATTTGTCTGCTCATTGCAGCTCTTTCAGTCAAGGCTAATCCTATCGACTTTGACAAAGCCTTCAAAGAAAGTGCCAAGATAGAGAAACAAATCAAAAAGACATCGTTTCCTAAACGTTCGTTTAAAATTACCGACTTCGGAGCAAAAACCGACAACGAAGCAGAACCTTGTCACGAAGCCATCAATCAGGCTATTCTGACATGTAGTCAAGCCGGCGGAGGAACAGTGATTGTACCCAAAGGTACCTTTTATACAGGCCCAATTACTCTAAAAAGTAACGTCAATCTGCACATAGAAGAAGGAGCTCAATTAAAATTCTCCACAGACCAGAGCCTTTATTTCCCCGCAGTAATTACTCGCTGGGAAGGTATCGACTGCTACAACGCCCGCCCACTAATTTATGCTTATGGAGAAACGAACATCGCTATCACCGGCAAAGGAACAATAGACGGGCAAGGCTCCAATGAAAATTGGTGGGCTATGTGCGGAGCACCTCATTACGGATGGAAAGAAGGTATGGTGGCTCAGCGCAACGGTGGTCGCGAACGCCTCTTGATGTATGGAGAAACCGGTACTCCTATTTACAAACGAATTATGAAGCCTGAAGACGGTATGCGTCCGCAGCTCATCAACCTATATTCTTGCAATACAGTACTGATAGAAGATGTGACCCTACTCAACTCTCCGTTTTGGGTTATCCATCCACTCTTCTGTGAAAGCCTCATCGTACGGGGGGTGAATATCTTCAATCGTGGTCCCAACGGAGACGGATGCGACCCTGAATCATGCAAAAACGTATTGATAGAAAATTGCATCTTCGACACGGGCGATGACTGTATTGCTATCAAATCGGGAAGAAACGGTGATGGTCGTAAATGGAACATTCCAAGTGAAAACATCATCGTTAGAGGCTGTGAGATGAAAAACGGACACGGTGGCGTTGTCATTGGCAGCGAAATATCGGGAGGTTATCGTAATTTATTTGTAGAGAATTGCAAAATGGACAGTCCCGAGCTAGACCGCGTGATCCGAATTAAAACGAGTACCTGCCGTGGTGGCTTGATAGAAAACGTCTTTGTACGTAACATCACCGTAGGACAATGTCGCGAAGCTGTACTCCGTATCAACTTACAATACGAAAATCGCGAGAAATGTGCAAGAGACTTTACGCCAACAGTACGCAATGTACATTTGAAGAATGTGACATGCCAAAAGAGCCAACTCGGTGTATATATTATTGGCCTTGACAATCCTGAACACGTATATAACATCAGTGTAGAAGATTCTCACTTCAACAATGTATCAAAAGAGAAAAACGATATAATCGGTGCTAAAGACGTAACTTTCAAAAACCTTTATATCAATGGTAAGCTTGTAAATCAGTAAGCCAAAAAACAATGAATACTAAGCCGAATTGGTGACAGATAGATACTCTATCTTCAACAATTCGGCTTTTTATTTTGTCTGTTTTCCTATTTTTCACAAGAAATATGAGCACTGTTTCTAAATAAGAACTATCTTTGCCACTCGATAATCCGTATATTTAAACATGATATGGAGCAACTGAATACCATAAAAGAACTGATTAATCAAGGAAATATAGATAAAGCCATTCAAGAACTCGAACGTTTTCTACAAACGAATGCCACCGGAAAAGATAATGCCTATTATCTTTTGGGAAATGCTTACCGTAAGCTGGGAGACTGGCAAAAAGCCTTGAATAATTACCAATCCGCCATTGAACTCAACCCTCAAAGCCCGGCTCTACAAGCCCGTAAAATGGTTATGGATATTATGAATTTCTACTACCAAGGATATGTATAATCAACTAACGTAATAAGATAAGATTATGGCTAAAATCAGAGGAGCAATAGTTGTCAACACAGAACGCTGCAAAGGATGCAACCTGTGTGTGGTAGCTTGCCCGGTAAAAGTTATCTCTCTTGCAAAGGAGGTTAATGCTAAAGGGTACAATTATGCCCTGGAATACTTAGAAAACACCTGCATCGGATGCAGCGCATGCGCAACTGTTTGTCCGGACGGATGTATTACTGTTTACAAGGTTAAATGCGAATAAATTGAAGAATATGGAAGAAGAAGTTGTATTAATGAAGGGAAACGAAGCCATCTCTCATGCAGCCATTCGCTGCGGTGCAGACGGATACTTCGGCTATCCCATCACTCCACAATCGGAAGTATTGGAGACTCTTGCCGAACTCAAACCGTGGGAAACCACCGGTATGGTAGTGCTTCAAGCCGAAAGTGAAGTAGCAGCTATAAATATGGTATACGGCGGAGCCGGAAGTGGTAAAAAAGTGATGACCTCATCTTCAAGCCCCGGTATCAGCTTAAAGCAAGAAGGAATCTCCTACATAGCAGGTGCCGAACTACCCTGCCTAATCGTGAACGTAATGCGTGGAGGTCCCGGATTAGGAACCATTCAGCCAAGTCAGGCCGATTACTTCCAAACAGTAAAAGGTGGTGGACACGGAGACTACAGGCTGATCGCATTGGCTCCTGCCTCTGTACAAGAAATGGCTGATTTTGTAGAATTATCATTCGAACTTGCCTTCAAATATCGCAATCCCGTTATGATGTTAGCCGATGGTGTCATCGGACAGATGATGGAAAAAGTTGTTCTTCCTGCTCAGAAAAAACGCCTGACGGATGAAGAAGTTATCGCACGCTGTCCATGGGCTACTACCGGAAAGACAAAAGGTAGAAAACCGAATATCATCACCTCTCTTGAACTTGACCCGAATGCTATGGAGCAAAACAACCTTCGCCTCCAGGCTAAATATAAAGTGATTGAAGAAAATGAAGTGCGCTATGAAGAAATAGAATGCGAAGATGCCGATTACCTCATCGTGGCCTTTGGGTCTATGGCTCGAATCGGACAGAAAGCAATGGAAATTGCGCGTGAAGAAGGCATCAAAGTAGGTATTCTGCGTCCCATCACTTTGTGGCCATTCCCCACAAAAGCCATCGCAAGCTATGCCGATAAAGTAAAAGGCATGCTTTCTCTAGAATTAAATGCCGGACAGATGATAGAAGACATTCGTCTGGCGGTAAACGGAAGAGTAAAAGTGGAGCACTTCGGACGTTTAGGAGGTATCGTGCCCGATCCTGACGAAATTGTTGTAGCACTGAAAGATAAACTAATCAAATAAGAATAAAAGATGAATCCTCAAAAAATAAGAAACATTCTGAATATCCTTTTTATGATTGGCACTTTGATAGCCATCATCATTTACTTTGCCGTAGATGATAAAAAAACATTTATCTATGTATGTGCTGCAGCCATCTTCGTGAAGATCATGGAGTTTTTTATACGATTCACTAACAGGTAAAACATTATGATAACAAGAGAAGATATAATCAAGCCCGAGAATCTGGTTTACCAAAAACCGGTTCTAATGAACGATAACGCCATGCACTACTGCCCCGGCTGTAGCCACGGAGTCGTTCATAAGCTTATCGCCGAAGTGATAGAAGAGATGGGAATGGAAGATAAAACCATTGGCATCTCTCCGGTAGGATGTGCCGTTTTCATGTATAATTATCTGGATATAGACTGGCAAGAGGCCGCCCA
>DBTL01000161.1:0-448 GCA_002307035.1 Bacteroides sp. UBA1317 | reverse complement strand
ATGGACGTGCCCCCGCCGTAGCTACAGCCATCAAACGTTTGTGGCCGGAAAGACTGGTATTCACTTACCAAGGAGACGGTGACCTAGCTTGCATCGGTACAGCCGAAACGATACATGCTCTTAATCGAGGAGACAATATCACCATTATTTTCATCAATAACGGTATCTACGGAATGACAGGCGGACAAATGGCACCAACGACCCTTTTGGGAATGAAAACAGCCACTTGTCCCGAAGGCCGTGATGTGCATTTACACGGCTATCCGATCAAGATCACTGAGATAGCAGCCCAACTGGAAGGTACAGCCTATGTTACCCGCCAATCAGTGCAAAGTGTAGCTGCCATCCGCAAAGCAAAGAAAGCCATCCGCAAGGCATTCGAAAACTCAATGAACGGAAAAGGCTCCAATCTGGTGGAGATTGTCTCTACCTGCAATGCCGGATGGAA
>DBTL01000027.1 GCA_002307035.1 Bacteroides sp. UBA1317 | reverse complement strand
GAACGCAATAGCGTGTGCACCTTACAACGTAAGCTTGAAAATGGACAGTTTTAAATTTGACTTCAAGGAACTTCAAGCGAATGTTAAGAAACTTCAAATACGTATTGTGAAGGTACAGCAGATGGGGAGACACAATAAGGTCAAAGCACTACAATGGTTACTTACACATTCATTTAGCGCAAAAATACTGGCAGTAAAGCGGGTGACTGGAAATAAAGGGAAGAATACTCCCGGGATTGACAACATCGTCTGGAAGACAGACAAACAGAAATGTGAAGCTGTTAGAGAACTAAAAAGAGCAGGATATAAAGCTAAACCATTACGAAGAGTATTCATACCGAAGAAGAATGGCAAAAAGCGTGGCTTAGGTATACCCACTATGAAAGACAGGGCTCAACAGGCCTTATACCTTATGGCACTAGAACCGGTTGCGGAAACAGTGCTTGACCATGACACCTATGGATTCAGGACGAAAAGAAGCACCGCGGACGCGATAGAAGCGATATTCAAAGCAGTACATGCTGACAAAGAATGTGCGGAATGGGTCATCGAGGGGGACATCAAAGCTTGTTTTGATAACATAGACCATGAATGGCTGGAAGAAAATATACCGTTGGACAGGAGAATACTCTCTCAATGGCTAAAAGCAGGTATAGTGTTCAAAGGTGAATACAGTAACACCGACGCCGGAACGCCACAGGGAGGCATAATATCCCCATGTCTGGCAGGACTGGCACTCAATGGACTCGGCAGTATGCTGGCAGAAAAGTTTAAAAGCAAATGGGTTAAGAGGAAAGAAATCAATAACAAAGTGCACACCATAGTATATGCAGATGATCTAGTAATAACCGGTAAAAGCAAAGAGTTCCTTGAGAATGAAGTACTGCCGGAAGTGAAGAAGTTCATGGAGATAAGGGGACTAAGATTGTCAGAGGAAAAGACAGTCATAACCCATATAAATGATGGATTTGACTTTCTAGGACAGAACATAAGGAAGTATAGTGGCAAGGTTCTGGTGAAGCCTTCAAAGGAGAACACCAAAAGATTTCTCGATAATATCCGGGAAATTATTAAGAAAAATCCTACGGTTAAGCAAGAAGAACTAATTGATAAGCTTAACCCGAAAATTCGGGGATGGGCAAATTATCACAGGCATATTGTCGCCAAGAAAACCTTTTCCTATGTAGATTACCATATCTACAACGCACTACAAAAATGGTGTAAAAGGCGCCACCAGGATAAAGGTAAATGGTGGATAAACAAGAAGTACTACCATAGGATAGACACAAGAAACTGGGTATTCTCGGTGAAAACTGAAGGTGGAGAAATGAAAGAGCTACTGAGGGCTGATGCAACTAGGATAATAAGGCACATAAAAATACGGAAAGAAGCAAATCCATACGACCCCAAGTGGGATATATACTTCGAGGAACGAGAAGGCGATAGGCTGTTTGGTAGTATGACCGGTAAGAAACGACTAAAAGAAATGTGGAAGAAACAAAATAGAAAATGTCCTATGTGTGGAGATGAAATTAATAAAGAAAGTGGATGGAAGATTCATATGAATGAAAACAACAGGAAAGTAATTACCCATCCGGATTGTCATATAAAATTTCATTCCAGAGAAACCAAGGTATGCTGTACCGGCTGATACGCGGCAGCGTTGAGGCTTATAATTGCTTGAGCGGAATGCGGTGAAAGTCGCACGTTCCGTTCTTATGGGGTTGCGCCGTGGAAAGCCGGCGAAATACAAACGGTTTGAAATAACCGCCATGGTAGAGCTTAGCCAGCAGCCATGTATCGAGTCTTGCGTGGGGTATAGCAATGTGCACTACGAAGCGTAGACAGGAAGAATGCAGGCCGGAATAAGGTGAAGAGGATAATTAGTCCCGAAATAGAACGTGTTGTGGAATAGCCGACCCATTTCCCTTATGGGGAAGGCAACAACGAGGTNACCGTTACTGGTGAGGTTATTAAGTTATTCCCGGGATTCGTACCTACGGCATGTATTCAATGGATTTCACAGGAACACGGGAGGTCCGGCGGTTTCTGCATGGATGTGGATAGAATCAAACAAGCCAATAAAAGCAAGAATGATTCGATGATTTGCCGGAAGTCTTACTGACTGATAGTACTTTGAGACAGGGAGAGCCTGTTACGTAGGGAAGCGGTCAGCAGAAATTGAATTCTTCCAAGGAAACGTAAGCTCCATTCAAAGGGAGGATACGAGCCTTAATACAATGTAAGGAGAAACTCAATTATGGAAACAAAACTGGAAGGAATAGCAGCGAAAGCTCTAAAAGAACCAAATTTAGTATTTACATCAATAGCACATCATGTGACAAAAGAATTGATATGGGATAGTTTAAAACACATGTCAAAGAGTACGGCACCAGGTGTTGACGGTATTGATGTAGAAACTGCGGAGAAGGGATTCAATATATGGGTTGATGATATGATAACTTCAATCCACAGAGTAAGCTATAAGCCACCAGCAGTGCGTAGAGTGTGGATACCAAAGCCCGGAAAAGCCGAGAAAAGACCGATTGGGGTGCCATGTGTTGCAGATAGAGCATTGCAGAGAAGTGTAGCAACAGTCCTAAATGCAATATATGAGAAAGATTTCCTTAATTGTTCCTATGGGGGTAGGCCAGGTAGAGGGGCACATAATGCACTTGCCAGCTTGAATGAAATTATCTCAGGAAAGAAGGTAAGCTGGGTGCTTGAAGCTGATTTGAAGAACTTTTTTGGGAGTCTAGACCATGGATGGCTACTCAAGTTTGTGGAACATAGAGTCGGAGACCCAAGAATAATAAGCCTAATCAGAAGATGGCTAAAAGCTGGAGTAATGGAAGATGGAAAGTTTGAAACAAGTGAGTTAGGAACTCCGCAAGGGGGTTCGATTAGCGTTCTTCTCAGCAATCTGTATTTACACTATGTACTGGATTTGTGGTTTGAGAAAGCCATAAAACCAAAGCTAAAAGGCGAATGCTATCTCATTCGATACATTGACGACTTTATTGTATGCTTTCAGTATAAAGGAGATGCAATTAAGTTCCAGGATGTGTTGGAGAAGAGACTTGCGAAGTTTTCACTTCAGATTGAACCAAACAAAACGAGATTAGTGGAGTTTGGAAGGTTTACGTCAAAACATGCAAAGGAAAGAGGGTGTAGGATGGAGACAATTTATTTCCTCGGATTCACCCACTTTTGCACAAGAAATGTAAAAGGAAATTTCATGGTAGGAAGAAAAACGGAAAAGAGCAGATTGAAGAGAAGCATAACTAAGATTACAGACAAGATGAAAGAAATTAGACATTGGAACATAAAAGCGCAAGCAGACAAAATCAAC
>DBTL01000089.1 GCA_002307035.1 Bacteroides sp. UBA1317 | reverse complement strand
GCACATGACCATTTTTTCCGTGAATTGATGTCGCGGATAGAGATTGCGAAAAGCCTGCTTTTTGCCTTTATAAAAACGATAATCCTTAAGGGTATCGATTTTTCAACATTCGAAATATACACGGGTGACTGGATTGATGAATACCTCAAAGAATCCCGCTCAGATATTCTTTACAGAGCAAAACTGCTTAATCAGGACGAGTATATCTACTTTTTATTTGAACACAAAAGTACTCAAGATAAGAATACACCGTACCAAATTCACCGATATATGCAACAGGTATGGGATGAACACAAAAAACAAAACCCCTCATCACTAAAAGTCCCTGTAGTACTTTCGATTATTGTCTATCATGGCAAGAATGCGTGGAATGTCAGCAATAGCTTTAAGCCTTTATTCGCAATTATTGAGGGGACTGAAGAATATGTACCGGATTTCAGGTCTGAAATCATAGATCTGTCAGGGTTAACTGTTGAAGAGTTGAGTGAAAACATTGAATTAAAAGCGTTTTTGATGGCATTGAAATATTCCCGAAGTTCTGAGATATTCAAAGTACTTGCGATAATAATCAGGATGTTCAACAGTCTCGGTAAAAGGGATGATGATTATCTTAAAATAGTGCTCATATATATCGGTTCCCTGGTTAGTAAAAGTAAGATCGGTGAATTTTTAAAGATCATACGAGTGGAGCATGTTGACGGAGCGGTTTATATGAAAACGATAGCAGATGTTTTATCGGAAAATGCGCGAAAACAGGAAAAGGAAAAATCCCGTCAGAAAGAAGCTGCATTGCGTGAAGAGTTACAGCGAAATGAGATCGCGTTAAAAGAAGCTCGGCGAAAAGAAATTGCGTTGCGCGAAGATGCTCAACGAAAAGAAGCCGCGTTGCGCGAAGATGCTCAACGAAAAGAAACTGCACTGCTTGATGCTCAGCGAAAAGTAATGGCATTACAAGATGAAAAACTGAAAGAGGAAAGAGAAACCGTCCAACGAATGTTGCAAAAGAAATTGAGTATTGAATTAATCAGAGAAATAACAGGGCTTACCAAAGAATTGATCGAAGAGATACAGAAGAAAATGGGTTGATAATTACCTGACTTTACCTAACAAACTAAACCGCTATCATAGGGGTTACTTTCGACAGATGCTACTCTTTTCCACAAGCGTCTCAAAGTAAACAACAAACAGGTTTCGAGAAGTACTTTGTTACATCTCTGTGCGCAAGACATCTACTGCACGTAAAGATGTCCGGCAGACCTCTTTTTTGGGGAAGTTGATCAGTATGTGTTGGACATTGATATAACAGATAAAGTTTTGAAATTAATTTCCACAGGTATGATAGTACCAGATGCTCTGAAGCAAAATAATATCGATAGTATTGTGTCTGATGAATCAATGCTCACGAAAACTGGGGAGCATAAATTCGGGTATGCTATTGTGCAGAATGGGAAGCTGGTAAAAGCGGTAAAAAGAACTATTCCTAATGGAAAATGGGATGAATGTTGGCTTGGTTGCACTATACCCGGATTATTCAGCTTAAAACCGGGTTGTCAAGGTATTCTTGGAGATGAAAGTATTTCTGAATTAGAAAAAAAGGGTGAAGAGATCCCGGATACTATTGCTGATCAGGCATTTAAAATGGATATCGATTTCGAGAAGACGCGAGATCGTTTTGTTAAAAAGGCACAAAAAGAATACGATAAAATTGCAGGACTTTTTGAAGGTGCGATACCTCAACTTCGCTATTTATGGAATGACCCGATATTTAAAAATATGGGTATCGATGAGAAACGTAAATTTTATCATGACCAGAAAGCAATGCGCAGAGTCGATAAAGCAAGGAAGTTACACCCTGCTGTGCTGAATCTTTTTTTTAATATCGAAAATTATCAAGGGATTAAAGATGATTATATAAAAAGGTACAGGGAACTGGCCTTTACAACATTCGCGGTATTAAAAGATGATAAGTGGTACGAAAGAGAAAGTGGACACCTGTTCGAATCCACCAAAGATAATAAATATTTAGAGCGCTGGAGCAAAGAGTGCAACGATTTAATCGACAGTGCATCAGAAGATGTTTTATTAAGTGTTTACATATGCCACAGATAAATTCGCAGTATGGAACACATTCTCACGCGAATGTGTAATGTTGTGCTCGGCGAAGTATATTTCTCTCACATGTCATATTTAATGATCTTGCTCGATCTCTTTGACTGCATGATCAAATGGAATTACATCA
The DNA here is from genome assembly GCA_002307035.1 of Bacteroides sp. UBA1317. Classification (GTDB taxonomy): domain Bacteria; phylum Bacteroidota; class Bacteroidia; order Bacteroidales; family Bacteroidaceae; genus Bacteroides. The sequence goes on along the minus strand of DBTL01000089.1, from coordinate 1,701 downwards.
TCATTAGCGGTCTTTGCTGCATCGTAAGCACGAATGTCATCAAATTCTTCCAGTTCCGCTATCAACTTATTGTAGGCTTTAATATCGAGGAACACCCCGATCTTGTTTCCATCTTTATCGATAACGAAATTTCGGCGTGCTTTTGAGTTAATGTCGGCTTTTCAATTAAATTAAGCTATAACCAACGCATTGTCAACTTTTGGTTGCAATTTTGTAATTCTGTTTTTTTGCAATCTGTTTTTCTTGGCTTTTGTTAATCCATCGATTCTCCTTTTGATAATGTTTTTATCCAACCCAGTATGCTTCTGAACCGGAGTTACAAATCCAATTTCACCGTGATATCTTGCATTATTGTAATACTCGAAAAATGCTGTAAAATAGGTTATCGCTGCAATATCATCTACAAACGTTTCAGGATACGAATGATATCCTTTTACAATCGAGAACAACGATTCAATAAATGGGTTATCATTGGGAGTTCTTGGTCTTGCAAATTTCTGATCAATTCCAAGGTCTTTACACATTGCCATAAAAGCCTTTGCTTTCATCTGAGTGCCTCTATCATTTATCAGATCAGGTAACTTCACATCAATATCAGTGATACCCTCATTTTCAAGGCCTTCCTGTAGTAACTCCATTGCCTCTTTATGATTCATATGCCAACTTATTCGCCAGGCAATGACCTTTCGTGAATATTCGTCAAGGATGGCAAATAAATACAGAAAAACACCTTTAGCGTTCGTACGACAATACGTAATATCCCAGCACCACCGCTGGTTTGGACCATCTATTCCAAGTCTTTCTGGTGCGGTACTTCTACCGCTCTTATGAGATCTGCCACTCCTGTCTGCAGTAAGGTTATTCACACGCATGACCTTGTAAATTGAAGACGCACTAACATAAAACAAGCTTTTATCAGCACCTTTGGCTGCTAACACTCGGTGTGAATCATCCACATAGCTTACATCCAATGCAAATTTACAAATTGCTTCTTTCTCTTCAATAAGAAGAGCATGTGGCGCATTGAGCGGCCCCGGAAGTATATCTTTCAGCCGCTCACCACGAGTGCGCCATCGTTGCAAACGACGTTCGTCAATCTGAATGAGCAAACAAGCTTTTACAAGCGTTACACCCTGTTTTACTGCTGAATCAATGATTTCGAGTATTCCTTTTTTCATTTCTGGTGTACATCGCCCTGATGTAATCGGGCCGACTATTCCCCATTCACTTTTTTTTTAAGTATTGTAAACTCTATCGCAAGCTCGGAAAGAGCCATATCCCTTCTGCACAGATCTCGCTTTAAAGATTCATACTCCTGGATAGAGACATCTTGTTGGCGCTTGGGGCCTGGACGTGATTGGTTTAATGCCTTTATAGCCCCTTCTCGAGCGACTTCTTCGTAACGCTGAATGTCGGCGCTATAAAGCCCTTCTCTACGAAGTATTTCCGATTGGCTACCCGAATTTCTTTTAAACTCTTCAAGAATAGCGTACTTTTTTTCACCGGATAACTTACGCCTTTTACGCACATCGTTCTGTTTCATATTCACAGTGTCTTTCTCCGCCCGGTTATCCTGAGAACTTACGGTCAGCATAAGGCATCCCTCTACTCATCAGGATTGTATTTGACCCACAGTATTATACTGTTTGAATGTAGTTTATTTCTTTCAGGAAAGACGACACTATCTCAAAAACGAGGGGA
>DBTL01000084.1 GCA_002307035.1 Bacteroides sp. UBA1317 | reverse complement strand
AAGATTTATAATGCGTTTTCCCTGCACGTGTGGACCGTAAAGCTTGTACCGTTGCGTCCCGTTCTTTTACTTTAGTTGATAGCTTATTGAATGAGAAGAGGAAGTAACTCATCTAGCGAATAGATAAAGTCTCTTGTGTAGTCCACCTTTTCAGGAGTGATACTTTGAGGATATCCCTGCACCGTAGAGCAACCTAAGCTAATAGCAGGGAGAATATCGTTCTTCGTTGAATCGCCTATCACAACGACTTCTTCAGGTTTGAAACCAGCACGATCTATCGCTATCGCCCAAAGCTTCGGATCGGGTTTACGTACTCCTTCTATCGTGGAATCGGTTATAGAAAGAAAGCAATCGGCAATATGCAAATCGGTTGCCACTCGTTTGATGTTGCCATAGTAATTGGACACCAACAACAATGAGTAGTGTTCAGCCAGTTTACGAAGTACGGGTTCACTACGCATCACGTAATCTTGTGAAAACGCCACTACAGCAGTAGCAACCTGAAAAGGAAGTTCTTCTCTATTCTCCGTTGTGTCAGCAATAACACCACGTCCGATGAGGCTTTCCACTTGCAAATGTGTCTTGAAGAGTTGCGTTTCAAGCAAAGAATGCTGTGGCTTCACCAACTGCAAAGCCTCCATCTGCCTTTCCGCATGCACGTAAGAGTCATACAGATTTTCGCGTGTCACAGCAAGTTTCAACTTATCAGCATATACCATCAGATATATATCCAACCAATGCATAAAAGGGGAATCGAGCGTTCCTCCGAAATCGAACGCTAAAGCTTTTATTTTTGTGAGGTTTTCTGCAATCATATTTTAAGCGATTCTTCTTTTTTCTTTATATTACCTACTTTCATCAGAGCAAGTCCCACTACAATCCAAAAAAGTTCTCTCACTCTGGTTATCAATGCCGTGTAAACGCCGTATGCTCCGGAGATTGATAACCCTCCTACTGCCAAGGCAAAACCTCCTTCGCGCCCACCAAGTTGCATAGGCATAAAGAAAAGCAAGTTGGCCAGCAAAGAAGAGAAGGCAACAATAAGCATACAATTCACAAAACTAACATTTGTAGTAAGCACATTTAGTATCAGCCACACCTCTACGCAAGAGATGATACGAGCAGACAATTCAAGAGCCAATGCTCCATAAAAAGAACTCTTTCGCTGACTGTGCAACAAAGCAATCTGTTTGTCTATTGTCTCTAATTTGTCTTTGTATTTCTCAGCAAAACGAATAGCATGCTTCTTCAAATAAGGAATGTGGCTACACAAGCGTACAAATGCCACCGCCATTCCTTTGCGATATCCTTTAATAAACAGGATAATCAACAGCAAACAAAGTGTTGTGATGAATCCTAACACAATGCCCATCAGCCAATTCACAGGAAATAATGCAATATAGAGAAACACCGAACCAAGCCAAAAGCAAAAATGAGAGAAGATATGCATCATCACATACAGAATAACAGAAGAGGTAGCCCGTTCAACACCAAGATAAGGCGTTAACTCCATAATGCGATAAGGTTCTCCACCCATCAGTCCCACAGGCGTAACATAATTGAGCGCAAAGCCGGACACAGTAAATTTGTAAACCCGAAGAAAAGAGACCGGGCTCCGTTTGCCGTCTCTAATGATAAGAAACCAAGAACTCGTATTGATAAAGTAAATGACAAGCCAAAGAATCAATACAAGAGGTAGATATATCCCTGCTCTCTGAAGATTATGCCATAATTCATCATATTTCATATCAAAAGAAAAGAGCATGATGATAACCACCAGTATGCCAAAGCATAAAAACACATTACGAAATTTACTGCCCATAATTGTCTGCTTATAACTTTTTATACAATCGACTGCTCAATGATTCATGGCGAACAACCATGTAAACCAACAGCACATTAAGTACCGTCAATTCAAAAACAAAATAAATCCATGGCATGCCGATAAATAAAGAGACAAAAAGGGCAATGACACGCGTGTTGAACGAAAGAATATTGGTGTATTTCATCAATGGCAAGCTACCCGTTCTGAACTCTTGACTCAGTGCTTGGGGCATTGTTTCACCATTTTTCTTTTTGAGAGCGGTAAAGAATTGTTGGAAACAAGGAGATGACTTCTCTTGAGATGCGGTGTAATTACCATAAAACCACAAGAATGTCTTTCTCATACGATTTCCTTTCCATGGCATTGATCGAAACAAAGCTCTCAATTGTTTCGAGTTATCAAATTCACTACCGGCTTTACCTTTCAAGAAAAAGAGGTGAATGTTACGGTAGTAATCGGCCATAGCAGCCTGCTTGCTATGAAAATAGCCTGCCAATGCAGCCAACACCCATATATACCATGAATATTCGGGCATCAATCTCAGGCAAATAGCAGCATAAATAGATATAAACCAAAAGTCACCGGATATACCATCAAGCATACGGCCCACTTCCGATTTTTGTCCTGTCATCCGCGCCAATTGCCCGTCAGCACTATCGTACATATTGGCCCATACAAGCAAACACATGCCGATGATGTTAAACCAGAGATCATCAAAGTAGAACATCACTCCGGCAGCTACTCCCAAAAAGATGGAAAAGATAGTTACCTGATTGGGAGAAATACGTATCTTATTGAATAACAAAGCCCAACGATAACCAATCGGACGATAAAACACCAAGTCAAGATACTCTTCCGTATCGTTAGATTTTAAGGACCCTTCAAGAGAAACTCTTTCTTTTCTATTATTTGCGCTCATTGATCATCTGAATTATTTTCTTGGCAATTTCACGGGCAGCCTCTATCCGGCACGGCGCAAAACTAGGCCAGTCGTTAAAGTCGATAATGCGAATACTTCCATCGGGAGAGATAATACAATCTCCACCATAAACCACAACTTGGAGCACGCCGGCCGCCCGATCACAGATTTCACGCAAATCGTCGAGTGAAAAAGGGATACCTTCTGGATGCCCATTAATTTCTTCGTAACCAAACTTACTATGGTTCTCATTAAAAGGATAAAACCAATGAAAAAAGTTAGTTCCGGCGACTCCATAGAATTTAACCAAGTCGCCACGTAAATGTTCATTTACAACAACCCGGTTTATGTCACGAAGCGCATACTCTGCTATTATTTCTCGCAGTTCATCTTCTTTGCGCACATAAGTAACGTCTTCCCTGTGAATAGCATGAAAGTCTCCGCGCTTCACCCAACAAGGCATAAACTGCTTGTCCTTAAGATAAGTTGCAACATCTTCATGTGTATCCATAATAAAACTGTCGGGATGAGGCACTTGATGATCCATCAGCAATCGAGTCATACGTTCGCGCGTACAATTCTCAATACCAAAGCCTGAATTTACGGCCAAACATCCATTCTTCTCTAACTCTTGCAATCGATGAACGGCTTGTGCATTGCGCAACATGGTCACAACCACATCCTCACGGATACCTGCCGAAAGAAATTCCTGTTCAGTATACATTCTTACCCGATAACCTGCATTACCTAACCAATCGGCCGTAGCCGAAAAAATGGCCGCATCATTACCAACATGATTGGGCGAATACAAAGTGGATCGCTGTATACCTGCTATTACTAAAGATTCCATTTTTTTTCTACTCCATTTAAAAATAACTCTGCCTTAGAAATGTCACTTGCGTGATCTACGTCGATAATCTTAGAAAAAGGATAAGCTTGAACTTTCAATCCCGAATAAACCATCTGCCGCTGAAAGTTGCGCATGCGCGAAACTCCCGAATCAATGGCTGTCTGGAGCAAAGAGATCACCTTACCATTTAGACAATAAATACCTCCTGACACATAACGAAATCCATCATAAGCCTCATCTACAAAGTCTGTGATTGCCAGTTCGTTGTTTGTTTTTACATATAGCGGCTTCTCATCATCAATATAATCTGTCACCGCCATCAATGCATCGTGTGCATCATCAGCTTCGAAACTACGAATATAAGCAGAAAATTCCAATGAAGAAAAAATAGGATCAATTGTTGTGAGACATAGCTTCTTTCTTTGAGGAATAAAAGAAGCTAATTCATAAAAGCTATGAAGTGAATCTGGGGTAGTTTTAACCAAAATATGCAACGGTACCGGTAACTTTAAAGCATCCAGATGCGCCTTTACATCGGACATTTCTGCATTTATAATAATACTTATCGATTCCGCATTGTTATCTAAAAAAATAGCAATCAGCCTATCAAGCATCGCTTCCCCGTTAATTTGTAACAATGGTTTTGAAGTTTCCACACCATCGGCAACGAGACGCGATCCTTGTCCGGCTGCAATTATTGCATATTCCATATTTCTTTTCTAAAAGTTATCATCTTAGTATTCACACAAAACAGAGAGGGAATTCAAAAGAATCTCCATTCTCTCAGATGTCCCTCTCTACTATCTTATTCAAAAAAAACGAGTCAAATTAGTCCAAATAGTCTAATGTCTCTTCTCCAATCATCTTGCGAAGAGTATTCTTCAACTTAGTATACTGGATGAATAAATCGTGTTCGGGAATATGCTCAAAATCGTGCATCGGGCTCTTGAAGTAAAATGACAACCAGCTTTGGATGCCCGACATGCCCACACGTTGAGCAAGATCAGTAAACAAAACTAAATCGAGTACCAGCGGTGCAGCCAAGATAGAATCACGACAAAGGAAATCCACCTTCAATTGCATCGGATATCCCATCCAACCTACGATGTCAATGTTATCCCAACCTTCTTTATTGTCTTTGCGAGGAGGGTAGTAATTGATGCGTACTTTATGATAAATGTTACCATAAAGTTCAGGGTAAAGTTCAGGTTGAAGAATGGTGTCAATAACAGAAAGCTTGCTCACCTCTTTTGTTTTGAACGAATCAGGATCATCCAATACTTCACCATCTCTGTTACCGAGAATGTTTGTAGAGAACCATCCATCCAAACCAAGCATACGAGTTTTCAACATCGGAGCAAGAACAGTCTTCATCATCGTTTGACCTGTCTTGAAATCTTTTCCACAAATAGGAACATTTTGTTTAGCAGAAAACTCCCACATAGCAGGCATGTCTACACAAAGGTTTGGAGCACCCATAATAAACGGAGCACCTTCGGCTACTGCAGCATAAGCATAACACATACTTGGAGCGATCTTCTCAGTAAGGTTATCTTTCATCGCTTTTTCGAAAACAGCAAGAGATTGGTGTTCGTCACACAATGGTAGATAGATTTCTGTACTAGCAGCCCAAATAACCACTACACGTTCACAGTGATTCGCCGCCTTAAAATCGCGTATATCTTTACGTATTTGTTCTGTCAATTCCCAACGGGTAGCGGCACTCTTTACATGTGTCCCATGAAGACGTTTCACCCAATTTTGGTCGAAAGCAGCAGGCATTGGTTTAATGGCCTGCAACTCTTCCTTCACGCCATCCAAATCTTTTTGTACCAACACTTCGGCATGTTGAGCAGCTGCATACACATCATCTTCAAAGATGTCCCATCCGCCAAAAACCAAATCATTGAGATCCGCCAAAGGCACTACCTCCTTTATTTTAGGAAAACGGTTTTCATTTCTTTTTCCCAAACGTATGGTTGCCAACTGAGTAATAGAACCGATTGGTTTTGCAAGTCCTTTGCGAACAGCTAAGGTACCCACAACAAAAGTGGAAGCAACTGCGCCTCCCAATCCAACAACCAATACACCTAACCGACCATTGGCCGGTTGAATTTCTTGTTTCATTTTTACTACTGTTTAATTAATGTTGATATAATCATGACAAAAGTAGACAATCAAAAGCAGCGACAAAAGTTCTAAAGGTAGTACAAAATAGTCAATAAGACTTTTTTATATCAAAAAGATGAAGAAAAGATGAATTATGCATGAATAGATAAAAGGACAATAACAAGTCCTAAATATAGACATTATAGTTCAAATAAGAAAGTTCAGAATATCATCCAATAAGCTTTTATTGCACGACAAATTACATGTTTCCATCTATTGCTAGTATCTATTCGTCTACAAATAACAATAACATCTTAACTCCGGATAAAACTATTTATAGCCAACAAGTTTTACAGATTATACCCAAAAGGAGTTTTTAAAGATTACTCTGAAAAAAAAGATCATTCAATTTATAAGTGAGGAAAAAAAACGCGAAAGCGGGTTAATCCGTCGCTATAAGTCCGCAAAGAGAAAGTGCAACCGTGCCGACTAAGTATCTCCCGAATAAAGATCAGACCAATACCTTGTCCATCAGGCTTAGTAGAGAAAAAAGGACTGAATAACTTCGCTTCTACCTCTTTAGAAATACCTTTCCCATTATCAATCACTTCTATACCTAGCGGAAGTAAAGTACGAATCGTTATTTCTCCATCGTGTTCAATGCTCTCAGCCGCATTTTTGATAATATTTACCAGCACTTGTTCAAAGAGGGCTCCATCCACTTCTACCATAGGGATCTCCGCACATTCAAGGCGAATCGTGATGTTTCTATCCATGCACAGACCTTCCATAAAACGTTTGCAAGACGATGCCAGTTCATTCAAATTTGCCGGAGACAAATGAGGTTCAGGTATTTTCACCACATCAGCAAAACGAGTAATAAAACGGCTCATGGAAAAACAACGATCGGTACAAACACGCATTACTTGGCAAATCTCTTCCATATTGTCCTCTTCAGCAAGAGCTTGTTCTACTGTGTCAAGGGTTGACGTGATGCCGGCTGTTGTGTTATTCACTTCGTGAGCAATCATCCTAATCACCTTCTCATAAGCTTTCTTCTCCGCCTTCATTACTTCGTCCGTTAAACTCTCTACCAGAAAGAAAGGATGCTGAAACCCCCGATCTATAAAAGAGGAACGCGTACATTTATAAATATTCGAATCGTTCAACCTCACAGTAATGCTCTCTCCTCTGGGTATAGCCATCAATTCGTTTGCCAATGCCGAATCTATATCATTCAGTTTTTTCCCCAACGCATCTTCAAGTTTTACCCCCATCATCTTAAGTGCCATGGGGTTAAGCTGAGACACGTCCTCATCGAGCGTAGTAATAATGACTCCCATAGGAGAGGCGTTGATCAGCAAATCGAGGAAATGGTTTTGTTCTCTCAAGCGTAGCCGCTCATTTTTGAGTTGCTCCATCATGCGGTTAAATACATTCACCACCCGATCAGCTTCCGCTTCTCCAACAAGACTAAGACGACTGCTAAAATCTTGCTCCCTCAACAGTTCCATACCACTACCGATGGTGTGCAAAGGCTTTACTATTTTCCGATAGAACAAGATGAGAAAGAGTATTGTAACAACAATTAGCCCTTCTACAGTATAAAACAACCAAGGAGTAGAACGAGCTGCGACATAAGTAAGCAGCGACAAAATAATCAATAGTAGAATGGCAAGAATGCCGAACAAACCTTTTAGTCGCATGATGATTGATTAGTTGTTGACGGTAATGTTATACTTTTCCAGTCGACGATACAACGCAGCCCGACTAATTCCAAGTGCAAGAGCTACCTGACTAAGATTTCCATGGTAACGTTCTAAAGCCTGAAGAATGGTTTGTCTCTCAATCTCATCAAGAGTCATCCCGGTAAGTGATGTTGTAGACGAAGATGGTTCCTCGTGACGATGATATTGACTTTCAAAATCAGCTCCTTCCAACGTCTCTTTGCCACTGATCAGAATGGTTCGCTCCACTAAATTTTTTAGTTCACGAATATTGCCCGGATAGGGTAAACGGGTAAGAAATTGCAAAGCATCATTTGAGAGTTCCGTATGTGGCAATCCGTTTGCCTCCGCTTGTTTATCAGCAAAATGACGAGCCAAGAGCGGAATGTCCTCCCTCCGCTCGCGCAATGCAGGAAGGTGTATCGTAATAAGATTGATACGATAGAACAAGTCTTCACGAAAAGTATGTTCGTTCACCATCTTGCGCAGATCAGCGTTGGTAGCACTAACCACCCGTATATCCGTTTTGCGGGGACGACTGTCGCCCAACACTTCAAATGTTTGGTCTTGAAGCACCCGAAGTAACTTTACTTGGCATGAATGATCCAAATCACCTATTTCATCGAGAAATATAGTGCCCTTGTTTGCCAATTCAAAACGCCCCGTACGATCTGTGGTGGCATCCGTAAAAGCTCCTTTTTTATGCCCGAACATTTCACTTTCAAATAGACTTTGAGAGATCCCTCCGAGATTCACTTTCACAAACGGCTGCTTGATACGCTGGCTATTGACATGTATAGCTTCTGCTATAAGTTCCTTGCCTGTACCGCTTTCTCCTGTAATAAGTACCGATGCATTGGTTCGGGCAATGCGCCCTACCGTATTCAACACATCGGTCAGAGCTCTCGATCTTCCTATAATATTATTTCTTATCAACGCATCCGTCTGCTTCTGTTCTTCCTCTTTATTTTTAGGCATGACGGTTAATTCCAATGCCGTTTCTATTCGCTGCAACAAAGCAGCATTATTCCAGGGTTTGGTAATAAAGTCGAATGCTCCGGCTTGCATACCCTGCACAGCTAATTGAATGCTACCCCAAGCAGTCATTAAGATGACGGGAGTATCGGGGCGAAAAAGCTTCACTTGTTTAAGCAGGGTAAGACCTTCTTCTCCCGTTGTGGTAAGTGAAAAATTCATATCCATCAGCACTAACCTGGGAGAAACAGTACGAACTACATCCATCGCTTCTTTGGGAGAAGCCACGGGCTCAACCTCATAACCCGCTCGTTTCAGCATAAAGCTAAGAGAAGAACGTATAGCCGAATCATCATCTATAATTAAAATCATAAAAGCTTCTTTATGTATAAACCTGAGATATATAAAACAAAAATACTAAAATTATTGTACGTCCTTACTATTTACGTACAACTTCTTCAAAATCAACGCCCAATTCGGCATTCGTACTAAAATCCCATAGAGTAAGGCTTCTGATCTGATAAAAATAATACCAGTAGTAATACAACTCTGAAATATGCTTCTGCCTAGCATCGTCTTTTGAAGTTTGGGCATCGTTCAAGTCGAGCGTATTGATTTTGCCTATAAGAAAAGTTTCAATACTTGTTTTATAACGTTGTTGAGCAATGCGGTCAGCCTCATCGGCAATCATAAGCTGTGCCGCCTGATTATTAAAATGTTCCACCAGCAGAAAGATATCCTGATTAAAACTGATTTGTTCCTGGCGAATCTTCGAAGCAATCACCTCTCGATTACTCTGTGCTACTTTCACCTTTCCACGTCGTTTCCCCCAATCAAGAATTGGTATTGTAACTCCCACCTGAACAATATTATTGTCAAGAAGATCACGATAGGATGAAGAAAGAGTTTTGTTCAAGCCTGTATAACCCACACTTGCAAAAAGATTAATGCTACGCAAATTACCTTTGGCTGTAGCCACAGCATAATCAGCCTCAAGCTGTCTGCGACGTATATTCTTCGCAAACGAATTCCGCTCAAGTGATTTGCTAAGCACCATATTATATTCTATTTGTACATCAGGAACGGATTCAGGGACAATCGGCTGCAAAGCTTGCTCTTCAGGCAACCCAAGAAAAGCCCTTAATTGAAACATTTTAGCATTCAGAGTACTTTCAGCATCTGTCACCGAAGCTTTGGCTTTTAGAGCAGTCAGCTTCAATTGCAGTAGCTCATTCTCCGAAATTTGTCCCATTTTTCGCTTAGCCCCTGCTACTTCATAAAGACGATCAGCATTCCGAAGGTTCTGTTGGGCAGTACCCAAGGTTTCTTTAGCCAACAACAGTTCAAAGAAATAAGTAATTGTTTTCATTGTCACTTCTTCGGTAGCAGTAATGAAAGCCGCCTTGGCTTCATCGTAACGCACCGGCTCTATACGACGATTCCACTTAAGGCTATTCACTCCAAAAACAGGTTGAGTAAGCTCTAATCCTACCGGAACCGACATAAATTGTTTTTCACCACCAGAACCCAACTGCTTAATATAATCCAAAGACGAAGTTAAAGATACTTTCCCGCCAGTCAACCAAACATTCTGATCAATAGACAGTTCACCCGACAACCCTAGCGTATTGTTACGAACATACGTATATGAACCGTCCGACTCTTGGTAAGCACTGTAAGACTTGTTGTAATTAGGTAGTGTGCCTGTGAGACTTACCTCGGGTAAAAGATCAGCCCGAAATGTTCGATACTCCCAATAGGCCGTTTTGAGTTCATTTAGAGCCACTGCCGCATCAACAGATTGTGTTCTTGCCAAAGCGATCGCTTCTGAAAGTGTTATGGTTCGCTCCGTTTGTGCATCCAGCGTCAACGGAAATAAGAGAACCGCAAGTATAAATGATAAATTCTTTATTTTCATAAAAACATCGTTTCTTGAAAAAAGAATAGTCAAAGGTTGTGCCAGAGAGGTAACAATCTTACTTACAGCAATTTACAATTCCATCCTACTGTTCGAAAATGAACACTTTGTCCGCAGATGAACGAACTAGCTAATATTGATGATCAGGAATACGAATCGTAAATCGACTTCCCTTTCCTTTTTCGGAGCTAACATTAATCACTCCATGCATACGTTCTACTATGGTCCTACAAATACTAAGTCCCAAGCCAGCTCCCTGTGAAAAGTTGTCCACTTTATAAAAACGATCAAAAATACGCTTCTGATCTTCTACCGAAATACCCGATCCGGTATCTTCTACAAACAGAGTTATATATTCCGGTTCCTCAAGCAAATAACCAAAAGTAATCGATCCGTGTTTAGTAAATTTAGCAGCATTATTTATAAGATTGTTTAATAATTGCTTTATCCTTGTAGGATCAGTCAGAATATTTTTTTGCTGATCTTCGGGTAGTACCTTTATTAAAGAGACTCCTGTCGTCATATTCAGCCGTTGAGACTGATATATTTCGTCCATGATCATAGATAAGTTAAAGCTAGATAATTGAAAATCTATCGTTCCAGACTCAATACGTGACATATCTAATATATCATTAATGAGACTAAGGAGTAATTCGCAATTTGCATTTATAGTAATAACAAACTGCGATATTTCTTCATCACTGAACGAATGAATATCTTTTAATAAATCAGAGAAACCTACAATGGAATTAAGTGGAGTACGAATTTCATGACTGATATTTGCCAGAAATGCAGTTTTCAAGTTATCGGCCTGTAATGCTCTATCTCTGGCCGCAATTAGCTCTGCCTCTGTGTTCTTGTGTCGCTGAATACTTTGGCAAACACCCAGTATAGAATAAGGCACATCAGTAGTAAGCCCAGTAAAAACAGACATACGAGATTCCCACCACTCAAAATCACCTTTCATATTGCAGATTCTAAAAGTTTGCCTAAGACTTTTTCTCTCTCCACTCAGAACAGTTTCAAATCCCAATAAAACTTCTTCCAAATGATCGGAATGGATTAATTTCTTGATTCGATCGTACATAACGTATTTCTCGTTTTCATCAAAACCAAATCGTATTAAAAAACCTGTCGGAAAGAAAAACATTTTTTTAGCTACATCATATTGCCAAGGGTAGATAGAACTATCCTCCACTGCCAAATGAAAAAATCTCTTCTGTAATTCTTCATCTGAAATGTTACGAAATGAAAGAGCAAATCCGCTCAACTGCGATTTCAAATAAATAGGAACGAATTCGCCGGATACGGGGAAATAATTATCTGTGCCCACCTCCTTCATAAAGGAGTTTTCGGGAATAACCAGACTTTCTCCTGTTTCACGCACTTTTTCCAATATCGAATAAAGAATATCCTGACCTTTATTGTAAATTTGAAGATAAGTTCCTGCCGAAAGTCCCACAAAAGATTCTCTGCCATCCATAGTCTTGATATTCAGCATTCTTGAAGCAGATCGATTCACGAAATGAATTTTAAAATCCCTTCCATAAGCAATCACACCATCATGTATCGAGTGAAAAATATTATCAAATTCATTTCGCTGATCAACCATCCTGTTTTGAAGTAACAGCTTTGTTTGCACCTGTATTCGTCGGCGAAACTCACGACGATTGGCTCGAAAAAGTGCGATAACCACAAGAATGAGAAGAAAGAGCAAAGAGCCATATAAGAGAATGAACAATAATTTATACTTTTCCCAAGATGGTTCATTCATAATGACACTATCTTTGGGGACAACTTGTTTGGGTACGTTGAAAAAGTCCAGCTGTTTATAATCAAAAGTAAGTTGCACATCACTCTGCGTATATCCCAAAGAAGAAACTTTCGTTCCCTGAAGTACATTCGCCGCACGTACTCCCGCTTCTCGAGCATCAGCATAAGAAGAAGGAGCCAATGAACAAAAGCCTCCTCGTGTCAGTGATTCATTACTGACAGTAAAGCAAGGAGCCTTCGATACTTTGGCGATAGAAGGCATAAACAGCCCCCAATAAGGCATGATCAGAATACTTTGAGAAGCAGCTTTAGATATCTGAATTTCATATAAAATATCAGTCATCTGATCAGTATGAATATTAAACTGGCACATTTGGTAGTCAGGATTGTTTTTGGCAAACAGCCCCCATTGTGACTCAAACTCTGCCAAAGAAGCACGTCCTAAGAAGGTCCCGTCACTCACAACGACAATCTTCTTTCGAGTCGGAAACATCTGCCGAGCAGTCTCAAGCAAACGAAAAAAAGGTTTTGGATTTTGAAATCCTGTAGTATTAGTATAACTATTTAAAACACGTTGATTAGGATATTCTACTCCAAAATAAACTATCGGGATTTGTTTAGGCAATGAATCTCCACAAACAAGCAAGCTATACAAAGCTTCATCGTTAGCGGCAACGATCAAGTCGGTTCCTCTCTTATCAGCACGACGACAAATACGACGCATTATTTGCTCTTCGGGCACATCATTCCAATAACGCGCATTCAGGTATTCTGTCGTGATCTCAACTTCTATTCCTCCTTCTTCGAAACCTTTACGCAATCCTTTATAGCGTTCTTTTGCCCAACTATCTGACTCAGTATAAGATTGTATAAATAGTATTTTGTAACTCCGTTCCTTAGCAGCAACACTAAGAGAGATAGTAACTATGACCAAGATCAGAGTTAACCGGTATAGCATGTTCATTCAGTGGTGTGTGGCTTTAATATGGTGATTATTGCCGCAAAGATAACTTATAATTTATTTTAGATACATTATATAACGGCCTAAATTCATCTCATTTTAATTAAAAAAGGCTTTATTCTTCACGTAAAGCCTCTGCAGGACTGATATGCATCGCTTGATAAGCCGGATAACAACAACCCGCAAACAGCATTAACAACATCAGTAGATAGGTAGCTAATACAGTAATCAGGAAACGACCTGCTGAAAAGTCAGTCAACGTGTTTATGGTAAGATCCGCATAAACTATATTCCCCGCAATCAAAAGTGCCGGTATAGAAGCCAATAACAATAAAATGAGACCTTCATTAAACAGAAGCCACATAACGCCAAATCGAGAAGACCCCACGGCTATACGCAATCCAATCTCTCCGCGGCGCTGGCGCGTACGAAACCAGAATGTACCCATAACACCTAAGAAAACGATAAAAACGAAGAAAACGGCCACACTAAATGCCAGTCTTAGATAGACTGTAGTACCTTGCTCTACATCATATACTTGCTTCATCTCGTCGTACGAATGCACTTCGCTGAGGTAAAAAGAGCCCATATTAAGACGAGATTTCATTTCTCTCATAAAACGATCAGGAAATCCAGATACAAGATCAGAACGTACACGAATAGCAAAATACGGAACAGCATACTCAAGTATATGCGTATCAAGAGGTACATATATAAAATCTTCGTAACGAGCATAATCATCGAGTTTCGTCAAAGGTAAAATGCCACTCAACCGATAGGTCGTTTCTTCACTGCCATATTTACGAGCATAATAGTCATAAAAACGAGCACCTAAAGGGGCTTTGCCATGAAAAAGAGAATCTGATAAAGAGGCTGTTATAAAAGCCGCAGATGGATGCTGTTGCTCATCCCATCCAGTACGACTGCCTTCAAGAAGTTTCACCTGAAATACATCCAAATAAGAAGAAGAAATATAGCGTATCTTAGCAGCATAAACTTTTGCTGTATCCTCTTCAACAGAATATCCCTGAAACATAGAGTTATCGGTATAAGGTTTAGAACCAGCATAATAGCAAACAGATTCCACCCCAGGATATTCGCCAATTCGGCGATAAATTTCCAACAAATATTCTTTCGAGTGGCTTCGCACAGCAGGATCTTTTTCTAATATCGGATTCCTCTCAATTCTCACATCGAATACATTCTCTGTATCATATCCCTTTGGATATGAACCTGCACGAAGGTAATTCCAAGCAACATCCAAAGTAAACCACAATAGAACAAACACTATCATCAATTCCATGAACAACCATGCATTTGCACGTCTCTGATTCCATAGCTGTTTCAATATCATTTTCATAAATCATTCTCCTTTAATTGCGTCTGTTATCACTTTGCGAGAAGCTAACCACGCAGGTACAAATACAGAAAGTATATTAAACAGAAGACACATTAGCAATACCACAACGAAGACAGACGGACGAAGAAGCATTCTACCTGTAAGACCAAGCGATCCAGATGTTATATCCGCTCCACCCAAAAGCCATAACTGACTTAAGAAAAGGGCAACATACGAGAACAATAAACCAAGCATGCCTCCAATAAGGGTCAATACGAAGTTTTCTGTTAGGAGTTGATTTAGCACCACCCATTTTGAAGCCCCATAGGCCTTTCGCACGCCAATTTCTGCTGCCCGATGCCTTATTTGACTTTGCATCAACCCTGAAATATTTATAGCTGGTATTATCAACAATATGGCAATAAGCAAAGCAAATACGAGTGGAGCACTTATTTCTTTATTTTGAAAAAACATTTCTTGCGTATGCTTCCGATAACCATCTAAATTAAAAATAAAATCAGGCTGACTGGAATTCAGTTGGTTAACTCGCTTATCAACAGCCTTAGCAACTTCTGTTTCCGACGATTTTCTGCTCCTAACAAGAATAGCCAAATAGTTTCCCCGTAAACCATTAGAACCATCATCATAAACTTTGTTCGACGAAACCGATAATGGCAACCATATTTCGGAATAAGCTTTTGTAAACAATGAGCTCACGTTTGCAACCACCCCCACCACACGATAAGATAGAAAGTTCACTTGGATATCACGTCCTACAGCATCCATCGTATGAAATAATTCTCGAGCCGTCTGTTCACTAATAACCGCCACTTTTCTTTGTGCGTCAAACTCCTCTTTACCAAAAGCTCTTCCTGAGATAAAGTTATATTTCATAACCTTAAACCAAGTAGCATCTGCAAATCGAACAGTACGCCTCTTGTCTGCCCCATCTGATAGTGCAGAGCATGGATATTTAACCAGAGAGGTGTAGTAAGTTACTAAATCGACACCAAGCAATGAATCAAACAGAACATGCGCCGTATGTTCGGACATCCCTCCGGAAGCATTGGAATGATCTATTGTTCTGTAAGAATATCCTTGTCCGGAATAAATCATTCTACTGCGAAACATTTCAGGGGCCATATCCGTTGTGCGAAGATCATAAACCATGTAAACCACCATCACAAATGTAATGGTCACAGCCGTGCAACCAATGCTAATGATGCTAAAAAAACGATTTTGCTTTAGCAACATCAAAGCTTGTTTAAATACCTGTTTATTCATAATTCGACTATTCTTCACGTAAAGCCTCTGCTGGTTGAATTTTCATTGCCTGCCGGGCAGGAAACCAGATACCAATCACAATCATTAAGGCCATAAGTAAGAAAGCGATTAATGTTGTAATAAGAAAACGCCCAACTGTCAATGTAGAGCCATACATTGAAGGCGTTAATTCAGCATAAGCAATATTAAAGTCAATAAATAAAGCAACAACTGTTGCCAATATTAACAATATCAGTCCCTCATTAATAAAACGCATAAAAATTTCACGATGGGTACTTCCACATATAATATGCAATACCACCTCAGAGCGACGTTGTTGCGTACGAAACCAGAACGTACCTAATAACCCTAGAAAAATATTAAACAATAAAAATCCAATGCCAATACTTTGATCCCGAAACTTATTTGTATCATCCAATTGGTATAACTGACGTATATCTTCCATTGAACAGACATCCTCGATAATAAGATTCCCTACAGTAAATTGGTCATCTGAAACTTCAAGGAAACGATCTATAAACCCAGTTGCAGAATCATCATGAACACGAACACATAATTCTAGAGAACGAACATCATCCTCCGTCACATTTTCGGGCCAGTTTTCATCATATAGTTGCATAATATAATAGCAATCATATGCTGATTCAAAATCACTAAACCGTACAGGTTTGGTAACTGCCACCACGGGCCATGCTTTGATTGTATCATCACCCAGATAAAAAGAATGTCCCAATATATCCTTCCCTGTCAATCCGTATTTTCTTGTCAATAAATTCTCGCCAACTATCAGAACTCCTTGTTTTAAAAGAGTATCTAGCTGTTCAGGCGTTTCTCCATTAGCACCCTGATAGCGAAAAACTCTGAGGAAATCAGGTGTCGCACGATAAAGTCTGCTACCTTGTTCAAATGTATCAACTCGTACATAAGAGCCACTATTAGAACCGTTATACGGATAAGAATTACGAGAGAGACTCACTGCTTCTATATCCGGATAACGCTTCAGACGATTGACTATTTCTAACAAATCGCTACCCGCCTTAACTGTTCGGGTAGAAGGGGGAATATATTCCGGACTTTGAGGATTTTTTGTGCCAACACTAATCAAATATGTATTTGATATATCGAAACCACGAGGTTCAAAATAGGTATGTAACTCTACATACGAAGTATCAACCACAAACCAAAGTACAACACTAACAATTAGTAATTCAATCCATATCCAGAGATTAGATCGGCGCTCATTCCATATCTGTTTTAATAATACTTTCATCACATTTTCTAATTATTACTTAACGCATCGGTGATCGAAATGCGTGATGCTTTCCACGCCGGAATACCCGAACTAAGCAAATTCATTAATAAACAAAAAAATAAAGCATATCCAAAAGTAGAAAAATGCATCAGCATCATGACATCTACAGAAGGAGATGAATTTAACCTAATTATTGAAGATGAAGAAAAAACAGAAGAACTAAAAACAAAAGCAAATACAAAGCATAATATTAGCCCTATAATCCCAGCTATCAATGTTAAAATTAGATTTTCAGCAAGAACTTGCCACATTACATCTTTGCGAGTAGAACCAAAAGAACGACGTACTCCTATTTCTACCACACGTTTACGCAAACGGCTCTGTGTCATAGAGCTAAGATTAATTGCCGGAATTAGCAACAATATTGCAAAAACAAGAAAACGTTTATTATAGATCATTCTCATATCAGGTGAGCTGCTAGCTCTCTTGCGCTCTACGTTTACCTCCTGCGTATCAGGCTGGTTACGATAAACAATATCATCATTTCTCAAGCCTGCATTGTATTTCAATCGCAAACGCTCGCATTCAGCACGAATAGTTGGAAAATCATCATTGCTATGAGCAAGGATTGACACATGCATTACTCCCATAATATTATTATACCATGACATGCCATCTATATCCGTCGACCTATATGGCACCCATACCTGAGCATAAGCATTACTTGCCAAAGTAGTGACATCACGTACTACTCCACATATTTTATATGGAGCATGATTCAGGTTAATTTGACGCCCCACTACAGCAGTTGTGGCATATACAGCACGAGCCACACTTTCATTGATTACAGCCACTGGTAATCCAGCTTCAGAAGAAGCCTTATCAAAAGGTTTACCATTAACAAACGCAAAATCAAACACTCGGAAGAACTGTTCATCAGTCTGTTTAATGTCAATAGCAAATCCTTTTCCTTTGGGAATACTAACCTTCATTTTATGTACTATAGAATAAATTGTCACGGCCTCTGGAGTAGTTAACGCACGGAAACATTCGCGCGCCGTAGTTATACTCATCGGGCCATTTGAAATGGCATTATCAGCAGTTCCACCTTTCTGTATGCACGTCATCCATTTTACATGAAGCATACGATTGCGATTACTCTCCGGAGCAAAAGGTTCTGTTTGAATCTGTTGCATAAGAACGATAGTCATTATAAGACAAATAGCAAGAACAGTACCAATTATTGAAATTGAAGAAAGTAATGGTTGTGAACGTAGCTGAAAAAAAGCTTGCTTAATGTATTGTTTAATCATAAGAAAATGTTTTTATTCTTCACGTAAAGCCTCTGCTGGTTGAATTTTCATTGCCTGCCGGGCAGGAAACCAGATACCAATCACAATCATTAAACTCATCAAAACGAAAGTGATGAATGTTGTAATAAGAAAACGCCCAACTGTCAAAAAGGAGCCGTTCATCTGAGGAATAAACTCAGCATAAGCAATATTAGCATCAATAAACAAGGCTATAATTGTAGCTGAGACCAATAGTAACAAGCCTTCAATAATCAAACGGGCAAATACTTCCCTACGAGTGCTTCCGCAACTAACATGTAATGCCATTTCCGAACGACGTTGTTGTGTACGAAACCAGAATGTGCCTAACAAGCCTAGAAATATATTAAAAAGTAAAAACCCAATACCCCACATTTGATCACGAAGTTTATTCATATCATCCAATTGAAGCATACAACGAATATCATCTAATGATCTAACGTCTTCAAATAGCAGATTGCCAATAGTAAATTGACTGCGAGAAGCATTCCGTAACCTGTCGATAAAGCCCGGTGGGCAATCAGGACGAGTACGAATACAAAGTTCTAGAAACCGCACATCATTCTCTGTAAGATTAACAGCCGATGCCTCGCTATAGATTTGCATTACATAACGACAATCATATGTAGAAACAAAATCATTAAAACGCACAGGTTTAGTTACAGCAACGACTGGCCATACTTTTGTCGTATCTGCAGATAAGTAAACTGAACGCCCCGCTATATCCTTTCCTTTTAATTCATATTTAGCAGTCAATAAATTTTCACCAACTATAAGAACTCCTTCTTTTAAAAGAGTGGCAAGCTTTTCAGGCGTTTCTCCATTAGATCCATGATATCTAAAAACCCGAAGGAAATCTGGTGAAACCTTATATATTCTGCATTCCTCTCCCATTGTGTCAATTTTCGCATATGTACCACTCCAAGAGCCATTGTACGGGAAAGAATTATACGAAAGGCTAACAGCCTCTACATCAGGAAAATGGCGAAGCCGTTTCAGTAATTCTAATATATCACTGCCAGCTTTGACATTTCTGGTCGACGGGTCAATATAATCGGGACTTTTAGGTGTCATTGTTCCCACACGAATCCAATATGTATTAGAAATATCGAATCCACGAGGTTCAAAATATGTATTCAAAGTAACATAAGAAGTATCAACGACGAACCAAAGCACCACACTTACAAGCAATAGTTCTAACCATATCCAAGCGTTAGATCGACGTTCATTCCATATTTGTCTAAAAAGTATCTTATTCATAACATTCAGAATTTAATGATTGCTCAATGCATCAGTAATAGAAACCCGTGACGCTTTCCATGCAGGAATACCGGAACTAAGCAAATTCATCAACAGGCAGAAAAGCAAAGCATAACCAAAAGTAGAAAAGTGCATCAGCATCATTATATCTACTGAAGGAGAAGAATTTAACAATGACAATGTAGATGAAGCAAAGAGCGAAGGACCAAAAATAAGAGCAAAAGCATAACAAAAGATTAGTCCAATAAGACCCGAAAGAAATGTCAAGATTAGATTTTCAAAAAGTACTTGCCACATTATATCTCCTCTCGTAGACCCAAAAGAACGACGTATACCTATTTCCGTTATGCGTTTACGCAGACGACTCTGTGTCATAGAACTAAGATTTATTGCTGGAATAAGCAGTAGAAGCGCATAAATAAGAAAACGTTTATTACATTCAGCATTCAGATCAGGAGTAGCATTGGCCCATTTATGAATAACACTTACCTCTTGTGTGTCTGGCTGATTACGATAAGCTATCTCTTGTTCAGCCAAACCCTCGTTATACTTCAAACGTAAGCGTTCACATTCCTTACGTATAGCCGGAAAATCATCTTTACTATGAGCCAATATTGAGACCCGGAACGTACCCATTACATCATTATACCATGACATACCCCCTATATCAGTTGATTTATAAGGTATCCAAACCTGAGCATAAGCATTATTGGCCAAAGTACTAACATCATGAACCACACCACAAATCTTAAAAGGAGCGTGATTCAGGTTAATTTGACGACCGATTACAGCCGTCAGACCATATAAGGCACGAGCTACACTTTCATTAATAACGGCCACAGGAAGTCCGGCCTCAGAAGAAGCCTCATCAAAAGGCTTACCATCAACAAAAGATAAGTCAAACACCTTGAAAAATTGCTCATCAGTTTGTTTCATATCAACACTAAATTCTTTTCCTTTAGGAATATTAGCTTGCATGGTATGTTCAATAGTATAAATTGTCACTGCTTCCGGAGTAGCCAATGCCCGAAAACACTGACGAGCTGTTTGAGCACTCATTGGACCATTACTTGAATTATCAATATTACTACCTTTTTGATAGCAAGTCATCCATTTTACGTGAAGCATGCGATTACGATTCGATTCAGGAGCATAAGGCTCTGTCTTTATTTGCTGCATAAGCACGATAACCATAATAAGACAGATAGCAAGAGCTGTACCAAGAACCGAAATAGCTGATAGTAAGGGCTGTGCATGCAGCTGATAAAGAGCTTGTTTGAAATATTGTTTAATCATTGCACACTATATATATTTATGAAAAATTCATTTATTGCACTTGCCGACCATCAAAGAATCTCACCGTGCGACTTGTCTGCTTGGCCTGTTCTTCATTGTGTGTCACCATCACAATAGTACGCCCGTCTTCTTTGTTCAGTTGATGAAGAAGTTGCATCACTTCAGCTCCCATCTTTGAATCTAGGTTACCCGTAGGCTCATCAGCAAGAATAATATCCGGATTACCTATAATAGCACGAGCAACAGCTACACGTTGACACTGTCCACCCGACAGTTGTGTAGGAAAATGGCGCATACGATGGCTAAGCCCCACCTTCTCAAGCACCTCTTGCGCCAAACGTTTACGTTCAGAAGCCGATACACGACGATACAGAAGAGGCAATTCCACATTATCAAGTACATTCAGGGAATTTATCAAATGAAAAGATTGAAAGACAAAGCCCAATGATTTATTACGAAAAGCAGCCAATGCTTTGTCTTTCATACCTTCGATGTTTGTCCCATTTATTTCTATGCGGCCACTAGTCGGAGCATCCAGCAAGCCAATGATATTGAGTAACGTAGATTTACCACAACCAGACGGTCCCATGATAGAGAGAAACTCTCCACGATCTATCGTTAAATTTACATTTTCAAGAGCAGCCGTTTCAATTTCGTTTGTACGGTAAATTTTTGAAAGAGAAGTTAGTGTAATCATAATCTTGTATTTTTAAATTTATTTATATTTTGAATTATTATTCTTCGTGCAATGCCTCAGCAGGCTGTATTTTCATAGCCTGCCGAGCAGGAAACCAGATACCAATAAACAATGTAAGCGTTAATAGTGTATACGTCATTGCCAATCCAACAACAAAACGCCTCAAAGTAAACTCAACCGGACTAGTAGATACCATCTCAGCATAGCCCAAGTTCCATGCCACAACAATAGCAGGGAGAAATGAGAGAGTAAGCAATAACATTCCTTCTCCCAAGAGCAGGCGACGAATATTCAATGCCGAACTACCAATTGCAATACGCAAGCCCAATTCCGGCTGACGTTGCTGCGTACGGAACCAGAAAGTGCCCAATACGGCAAGAAATACATTGAGCAGAAAAAATACGGCTACAGCTAAATACGTATATAGTTCATTACGATAATCTTTCAAATGCTCATCTCTATAGTCAGACATCGGTCGTATATCTTCCAAATAAAGATTACCAATCATTAGCTGTGTGCGCATTTGTTTTCTGAATGTGCGCACAAACTCTTTATTATCAGCATCCTGTTTTATACGAATATAAACACCAAGCCATGGTATATCAGTATATTCCAAGCCTTTACCAATAGCTGTACTAATTGCCATATAAGTAGCAGATTGATGGCCGGTAAACTCATTATATTTCTGATCCTCGCAAATAGCAGATATACGCACACTATCTCCGTTAGAATGATTCTTCACCATTTTCCCCACTGCATTTTGTCCCGGAAAAAGTCTTTTGGCCAGCTTTTCAGCAATAATAATATCTGTTAGATTCATTTTTTTAGTAAGCTCTTCGGGTGACGAACCATCAGCTCCATGCACGCGAAAGACTCGGAAATAATCAGGATCGACAGAGCGTATCCACGTCCAAGCCGTTATCGTATCATAGGTGAGCGAAGCCGATGCATTCGCCCATACATAATGCTTATGCATTTGAGTAACACAAGCCGATTCAACCGACGGATTATGCCGCAAACGTTCTAAAAATAAATTAAGATCTCCTTCAGCAGCTTTGGTGTGTATACTATCCGATTGATAATGGGAGCTCTCAGGAGAATAAACACCAACATTCAGGCTGTAAACATGATGCCAATCGAAACCTAGACTACGAGTCTGGTTTACCCCTATTGCATACAGATAATCCAGTGCATACCACAAGCATGAAGAAATAACAAATAATCCGCAAACCAGCCATATATTCTGGCGTCGGCTATTCCACAACAATTTAAGAATATGTCCAAACATTACTAATTCCTTTCGTTTAAAGCATTAACAATCGTAGTACGAGCCACTTTCCAAGCCGGAATACCCGCAGAAAGCAAATTAAGAACAAGACAGAATATAAGTGATACAAAAAATATCCATAGACTTATCATGCTTCCATTCATTGTTGCTTCTCCCCCAAGGTCGGAAGCCAAAAGCCAAGCAGAAAGTATCCAGATACCTACATAAGCAAATAGAAGTCCGAACATCCCCCCGATAAGCGTGAGAAGAAAATTTTCGCTGAGCACCTGCCATAATAGACTCCATTTGGTGGCCCCAAAAGCTTTACGTACCCCTAGTTCTGAAATACGCTTACGCATTCTGCTCTGTGTAAGCCCTGATAGGTTAATAGCAGGAACTAATAAGATAATGAAAATAATCACGCAATAACGGATGATGACCTTGGCTGGAGGAGTACCGCCATTCGAAAATTTGTGAAGCATTTGAGTGAAAAAATCATCCGGTTGATCCATAATATCAAGTTTATACTCTTTGCTATTCGCATTCATTTTTGCTATAGAAGAAGCTAATTCCGAACGGATTTTCGGAAAATCGTCTGCACTACGAGCCAGCAGAAAACACTTAAAGCTTCCTGTATGCCCCTCTCCCCAACCTGTAATATTTATACTGCAAATATTGCTATTCGTAGTATATGGCAGCCAAATTTCAGCATAGCTTTGTTCTGCAAACTTACTAACATCACGCACCACTCCGGAAACTGTAAATGCCACAAAGTTCAAATCCAAACGTCTTCCAATAGCTTCTTTCACACCACCAAATAATTTGCGGGCAGCACTTTCACAAATCACAGCTTGTTTCAAGCCTGATTTAAACGCCGCAGCATCATAGGGTTTACCAGCTAAGAAACCAAACTCAAACACTCGCCAAAAAGCATCATCCGTATAAAGTACTTCAGAATTGATTTCTTCATCCGTTCCCGGTACAGATGAAAGCATACGCCCATAAGTATACACAGCCGTTACAGCCTCGGGGGTAGTAAGAGGATAAAAAGCCTGCTGTATATCATAAAGAGAGAGACAGCTATAATTACGTTCGTCCTTATTTATTTTACTTACCGCACTGCCCCACTTCACGTATAAAGTCCGATCACGATTTACTTCTGGCTCATAATTGGCCGTTTTGGCTCTAAAAATAATGATGATCACCATAATAATAGCTATAGCCAACGCCGTGCCCGCTATCGAGATGAAACTCATTAACTTATTCTCTCTTAAGAGAATAAGAGCTTGTTTAAAATATTGCTTAATCATTTTATACGATATTTTTTAGACAGAGAAGTTAGTGTAATCATAATCTTTCATATTTTAAATTATTACTCTTCGTGCAATGCCTCAGCAGGCTGAATGTTCATAGCCCGAACAGCTGGAAACAAAATGCCAGTAACCATCATCAGAATAGTGAGTATTGAACTGATAAACACAGCCACCAAGAAGCGATCGAAACGTAGAAAAGCTCCTTCTTCCTCCAACGAAAAGCCAAAAGAAGTTCCTGCACTGATCATACCTCCTGTTGCATAAAAAATGTTCCAGGCTACAAGCATAGCAGGCAATAGAGCTAGGATAAAGAGTACTCCGCCTTCTCCAAGCAATAAAGTCAATAAGCGCTGACGACTGGCACCCAAAGCTAATCGCAAGGCGAGCTCAGGTTGTCTTTGGCGAGTACGGAAAAGAAAAGTACCCGTTACGCCAAGAAAAACGCTAAGTAGCAAGAAGCCAGCCATCAAGATATTCATACGTATCGCTTTTACTCCTGATGAAATAAGATCAGAACGAAGGTATTCAAGCGAACGGATGTCTCTGATATATAAATTCCCTACTCCAAGTTTGGAACTATACTCTGTAAGAAATTTCTCGGGTAAATCAGAGCGATCTGCTTCTGGATACATACGAAGACATATCTCTACCATCTCAAGGTTCTCGCTATTGATACCTGTTTCAATTGTTTTATCAGTCAAAAGGGTATAAACAGAAGGTGTACAGCCATAAAATTCAGCATAACTCACCGGAGTGGAAATAGCCGAAATTTTTGCCTGTTCACCTAACTGAGAGAAAACAATCGATCTACCTGTAGCATTAGTAATAATAGGGAACATCTTGCGAGCCGCATCCTGAGTCAAGATAACCGATGTATCAGTAAGCTTACCACGCAGAAAAGCTCCATCCGATTCTTTGATACGAAAAACATCAAAAAAAGAATCGCTTACCCGATACCATAACAATCGGGTAGCAGTTGTATCCACAGACGCTTGTACATAAGTGCTCATTCCATTATAAGGATGAGCAGTAAGCGAAAGAGAAATCCCTTCTACACCTTCGAGGTGCCGCAAACGTTCCACTAATTTGAGAAGATTGGTTCCCGTTTGTGAATCTTTAGTTTGAGACACAATATATCCCTCGGCGTCTGAGTCACGTTCCGCAACATCCAAACGATAAGTGTGACTAATGTCAAACCCCAGTGGGGCAGCATAGAAACAATAGTTATTGTAGAGCGACAATGCTACATACCAAAGACAGAGAATGACTAATATCAACTCAACCCACAACCAAGCATTATGCTTCCGCTGATTCCAAACCAAATGTATAAGGTGTTTTAGCATTTCATCAGAGTTTATTCGTTACTAATAGCTTTCACAATACCTGCTGAAGATCCGCGCCAAGCGGGTATACCGGCACTCAACAAATTGAGGACAAGACAAAAGAGTATTGCCAAGAAGAGTATCCACGGATTTAGATAGAGAGAAAAGTCCAGATCAGGTTTAATGTGCATTCCAAAATAAGCTGTAGATCCCAATGCCCAATCACGGCAGAGAGAAAGTCCCACATAACTAAGTAACACTCCTAGTAATCCACCAAGTATAGAAAGCAATAAATTCTCTATCAGAATCTGCTGCATCAACTCCATTCGAGTAGCTCCGTAGGCTCGACGTACTCCTATCTCAGGCATACGTTGGTAAATGCGGCTCAAAGTTAGTCCTGATATATTCACTGCCGGAACAATTAAAAGCATTATTATAGTAAGAATGAACTTCATAACTAACGACACGGTATCCGGATCTCCCGGTCCAAAACGGCCCATCTCGACGAGCTTCGTATCAGGCTGACTTCTTAAATTTAGCTCATATTCCCGTAACGAAGCATTGTAAACCCTCACTCTTTGTTCTATTTCTGCACGAATAGCAGGAAAATCACTTGAACGATGTGCCAGAATAAAAGCTTTATAATTACCGGAAATTTCTTCCGCCCATGGATTCCGACGGATTTGTCCTGCTGTATAAGGAATCCAAACTTGTGCGTAAGCATCCGTTGCCAGAGTAGAAACATCATCCACCACCGCACAAACAGTAAAAGGATGGTAGTCAAGCGTAACGGTTTTTCCTACAGCAACATTGGCATCACCGAAAAGCATACGTGCCATACTTTCTGATATCACCGCTTTATGAATTGCAGCATCAAGATCAACACGATCATAAACCTTGCCACTCATGATACGAAAACGAAACACTTTCCAAAATTGATCATCGGTAAAAAGAGTACTACACCGTGTTGCCTTACTCCCTCCCGGCAATGCTGCCAATCGGGTTTGCAAGGGAGAAACAACACTAACAACCTCCGGTGTTTTAAGCGAACGGAAACAAATATCTGCCGTTTTCAACGAAAGATATCCATTACCGTTATTCTCGTGAGTATCTTTTTTTTGAATACCTGCCCACTTCACATAAAGCGTACGGTTGCGGTTCACTTCAGGCCCATAGTTCATTATCCGGGATTGGAACGCTACCACTAACATCATAATGAGAGAAATCGCTAAAGCTGTTCCTATTATAGAAATGCTACTGAATAAAAGATTCTGTTTCAATAATTGCCATGCTTGCTTCAAGTATAATCTCACCATAATGCAGATGTATTTAATTTCTCTTTCAGTCGATGTATGCTAAATTCTATTTTACCTTCAGTTTATTCTTATTCTTGTAAGAGGTCATGTCCGAAACCACAACTTTGTCACCCTGCTTCAAGCCACTGAGCACCTCTACGTATTCAAAATTAGAATCACCCAGTTGTACTTTCCGCTTCACAATCTCATCCGAAGAAGTCTGTACAAAGAGTTCGTACTCTCCACGACCTACATAGAACGATGCATTGGCAATGCGCATCACACCTTCTTTCACCGCATTCATTACGTACACATCTACTTTTAAACCTGAGCGGAGACGTTTGTTGTTATCTTCGGCCAACTGCACGGTAAATGAGATCACACCATTTTTCGACAATGGGGTCACGCTAGACACTGTTCCTTCCAACTTCTCGCTCCCAATCTTCACGATGGCCTTGCCACCTGCCGACACACGATCTCCGTACGTATCGGCTATCTCACCTTCCACCTTAAAATGGCTCAAATCTGAAATGATAGCGACTTGTCCACCTTGTGGCACTTGTGCGCCCACCTGATTATTAATATAGGTAAGGATTGCTTTGCGTGGAGAGCGAATCTGCGCATCGTCTAGTGTACGCTTCATCTCGGCTAATGATTTTCTAAATATATTAAAGTCTAGTTCTTGCACTTTTAGCTCCGCAGCCCGCACCTGCTTTTCGTTGGCATATTGTTGCCTCAACTGTTCATATTCCAACTGAGCCACGTTATAACTCAATTCAGCCTGACGTACTTTATCTGTGGTGCCTGCACCAAGACTATCCAGATAGTATTCATTGCGCAACTCCACCTTCATGCGGTTCAGTTTCATGGCAGAAACCTTAATCTGCATCGCCATATCATTCAGTTTCGTCTGATTGTTTACCTTCAGCTGATCCAGTTTATAACGACGCATCTGCTCTTCATCCAATAATTTTTTATAATCCGTCTCAGCACTTTGCAAATCCAACTTCAAGATAGGAGTACCCATATCGACCGAGTCCCCCCCCTTGCGATAAACTTCAACTATTCGACTATTAATAGGCGAATTAATGATCTCTTCGAAAGCCGGTGCAACCTTTCCGGAAGCGCTAACGCTCACTTCAATCGTTCCTTTGTCAACGGTAGAAAATATCAAATCTTTTCTGATAACCCCCGTACGCATTAGCGAAATAAGCACACTAATAGCAACAATGCATACAATGCCGATTATAGAGAATCGAATGATCTTCTTATTACGCTCTTTGAGGCGCTCTTTTTTAGGAATCTCTCTGTCCATGCTATGATTGATTATTAAATTCAATTTAGAATACACATTTTTTAATATCAATCGCTATGCCAAAGAGCCAACTAGCTGAAATACAGGTGATAATAAAAAAAGAAAGGTGTTCGTTTCCGAACACCTTGTACGTTTTTGCAGTATTTAAAGAAGCAATAACATCATTACCTCAATCGCAATCTATCGCCCACTTCAGGCACATAATCCGGTTCTTTGCGGTTCATCTTATATAGATTCTTCAAACGAATGCCATATTTTTGAGAAATGGTATGCATGGAATCACCATCTCTTACCACATGTACCACATAAGCCTTAGCTGCCTTCTTGTTTTTAGCATGAAGATAGATAATGTCTCCGTCGGTTATCGTATAATCTTTTTGCAAATCGTTATACTTCACAAGCTTTCTACTACTAATATCAAACTCTTTTGATAGACTTTCAAAAGTATCGCCTCTACGAGCTATGACATAAGCCAAATCGTTGGCCAAGTAAACTTGATGAGAATTAAAAGTAATATATTCCTCTTTTTTATGAGCAGATCTGCCATGATGACGTTCAGTATCATATTTGTATAGTTCATAATCTTCTATTATAGTAATTAACCGATTAGCATACGACGGATCTGTGGCATAACCGGCCTGTTTCAATCCTCGGGCCCAAGCTTTATAATCGGTTATATCCAAACGGAACAGAAAAGCATAACGTGCCCCCTTTCTCAAAAACAACGAATGATCTTCGTACGAATCAACAGGATCGTCATAAGCACGAAAGCACTCTTGTCGCGCATCATCATCGTGCCTCACCGTAGGACCGCGCCAGTTACCACACTTAATGCCAAAATGATTATTACTCTTACGAGCCAATTCGCTATATCCGGCTCCACTCTCAAGCAATCCCTGTGCTAAAGTAATGCTCGCAGGTATCTTATGAATCTTCATTTGCTCTACAGCAAGTGAATTATATCTGTCAATATACTCTGTATAACGTTGATTTTTTCGTTGCGCCTGCGCACTAGTGACAGCAAAAGCAGATAAAAGGGTAAAAAGTATAATACTTATATACGTTTTTTGATACATTTCGTTGGCCATTCATTGAAGTTATTGGTAATCAAGGTACAAAAATCATAAAAATTATCCGGATTATCAATCTCTTTGTTAACTTTGTCACCCCAACTCTAAAAAACAGAACGAATTATGAAAGAGCTCACTATCACCGCCGTACTTAAAGTATATCAATACGATGAACTCTCGGAAATAGATCATGCTTTGGTTTGTGCAGCCATGGATGCCACTGCTCGAAGCTATGCACCTTACTCTCATTTTAGGGTTGGAGCTGCTGCCCGATTGGCCAACGGAGTAATGATAACCGGAACCAACCAGGAGAATGCCGCTTATCCTTCAGGGCTTTGTGCAGAACGCACTACCTTATTCTACGCCAATTCGCAATATCCAGATCAGGCAGTGACTACACTTGCCATTGCTGCCCGCACTGAAACAGATTTTATCTCATCTCCCATCCCTCCTTGTGGCGCTTGTCGGCAAGTGATACTCGAAACGGAGATGCGTTACAAACAACCCATTCGCATTCTGCTTTATGGCAGGGAAGCTATCTACGAAGTAAAAAGTATTAAAGATTTGCTTCCCCTGTCATTTGATGGATCAGAGCTTTAAAAATTATCCACCTTTCCGATAAATAAGATTGTACCCGTGCTATTTTCGCGTATGGCATAAATAAATGGTTGGTCAACAAAAAAATCAATTGTTGATTCCGGTCCTACAGATGTAACCTCTCCAACAACAACTGTGATTGCTGCCGCTTCTGTCCCCTCTTCATTCACTTCCACAAATGTTTTGTGCACAACTTGCGTTATGTAAAGTGGCGCTAAGCTACACATTTTACTAAAGTTAGCTTCATCTGGATTAAA
This sequence comes from Bacteroides sp. UBA1317, assembly GCA_002307035.1. Taxonomy (GTDB): domain Bacteria; phylum Bacteroidota; class Bacteroidia; order Bacteroidales; family Bacteroidaceae; genus Bacteroides. The sequence continues at coordinate 9,886 of DBTL01000084.1, read as the reverse complement.
TGCCTGCTTCATGCCCATAGCTGGTAATATCTCTTTGTGCATATCATAAGCATATTCACCTTTAAAGCGTGGAAGTCTCACCACCACCTTGTGGTTGCTCAATCTATCTAGCATTGTACTCCATGAATCCGCCGTCAGAGTCGGAAACAAATCGTTCATTTTTTTTCCATTGTTAGGTAATAAAATGACCATACTGAACGCATTATTTCCATACGGCAAACTCAAACAACGCCAATTTTCATTATCCGTATATCCAAAACTACTCTCCTGAATCATCATCTTAACAATTGGTCTTTTCCCATCTGCATTGGCAAAAAGAGCATCAACAGTGTTCTTCGCATCAAACTTTGAACGCCATTTACCTTTAAAATACAATGCATTAATCAAAGCAAATTTTGTTTCAGAAGCCAACTGATCCAACGCTTTAGGAATTTTTCCCTTCGTCTTTTCACTGCACCAAGTGTTTATCTTTCCAAGAGTCGCAGGAGACGAAAAGTCGACTTCTTCTACTGTTGCATTATAATTATTCTGATTTACCTCTATAAATGATTTCTCCAGTGGCAAGTCTTTAGTCGTCCAGATAGAGTTGGCTATCAGTAGTTCAGTTGTAGGATCAACTTTCAACAAGGCTTCGCTCAACGATTTTGAATACTCATTAATCTCGCTCGGAGTATATCCTTCATTGCCTAGCATTTGCTGCATTTCACTCTTAGTTGTGCCATCGGCCCCATTCCATGTCATGTTCAATGCCATGTTGACACTCAGAGGGGAAACCAACACATTACCGTCCGATTTTTCAACCGTCGTTTTAAAAAGATTGATAGCAAATAGATTGTTTGTGTTCATCTTGCTGTCAAAGTCCGATTTAAGAACAATAGGCTCAGCATCAGGAACTTGTTTGGAGTTTGAATCATCTGATGAACAAGACATAGCCCATAACAACGGGCTGACTAGCATAAATTTTAAAAAGTCTTTCATAGGTTATTATTTAAAAAGTCTAGCAATAATATATTACGTAAATGCAAGAGAAATAAAAATACTGCATGGAAAATAATAATAATTGAAATTAGCTGATTAAGCCTTTCTAATATTATTTATACTTAAAAGTTTTGCTATATTTGCCAATAGTTTTAAGTATGATTAAACAAGGACTTAAGCATGAAACTTCAACACTTATTATTAATAGCTTTCTTATCGGTATTCTCTTTAAACTTAAGTGCTCAGAACAAAGAGGTATTTGATAAAATAACTGTAGCTCCGGGTATAGAGGTAGTCAAACTATCAAGTAAGGCTTACTTTTATGTGTCTTATGATGATATGGGAAGCTTTGGTATAGTGCCGTGTAACGGACTCATTTTGGTTAACAACGGTGAGGCGGCTTTGCTCGATACGCCGGCCAACGACGAACGAACTGCCATTCTTGTGGACTGGATTGAACAAGGATTGCAGGCCAAACTGACTACATTTATTCCCAACCATTGGCATGGCGATTGCTTGGGTGGGCTCTCTTACTTGCAGAAAAAAGGAGTGAAATCGTATGCCAACCAAATGACAATTGATTTAACACGCGAAAAGAAATTACCTGTACCCGATTATGGCTTCACTGATTCACTGACCGTGAAGTTGGGTGATATGGATTTGTGTTGTTATTATCCGGGAGGCGGACACTCTACAGACAACATTGTGGTGTGGATTCCTTCTGAGAAAATTCTTTTTGGAGGCTGCATGGTGAAAGAGGTTCATGCCACCGGATTAGGAAACTTGTCGGATGCAGCAGTGAACGAGTGGCCTTCAACCATTGATAAAGTAATCAATAAATATCCCGATGCACGTATTGTTATACCCGGGCACGGTGCAATAGGTGGCAGAGAATTATTATTGCACACACGCGTGCTGCTTGAAAACAAGAATAAATAGTGATGTATCTAAAAACACGTCACTACTTATTACTACATCTTTATATTTATCGTATAACTGAATGCTATTTCGGAGAAAATCCGTTTTTATAAAACAGATAACTCTCTTCTATTATTTCCGGAGTATCTGCTTCTAATGCATATAGAATTTCACGGCAAAACTCCAATGGAGCAGCTCCGTTGGCAGTAACAATATTCCCGTCTCTTACGGCTTGCTCGTTGATATAATTGGCTTCACCTGTATATTTATTACCTGCATACTGCTTTATGTAATCAAGGCCATTGCTTGTATGCTTAACATTGTTGAGGTATCCGTTCATACCGAGAAATACCGAAGCGTTACATATTCCGGCAACCAATTTATTCTCTTTTACAGCTTTCTCGACAAGCGAAACGATTTGCCCGGCTTCAGGTGAGAACCAACTCATGCCGCCAATCAATATCAAACCGGCATAATCTGCCGGCATATCACTCAAATCATAATCGGGCAATACTTTGAATCCACCTATCGACGCAACGGGGGCTTTTGTGACAGACAAAGTCTTTACAGTATAGTTAATTGGACTTCCGGGTTTAGCTCCCTGATTCAAACTGGTTGCAATATAGGCTCCTTCCCAGTCTGCAAACTCGTCTAAGAGTACAAAAATGATTTCTTCCTTGCTCATTGTATTTATTTTATAGTGTTTTTTCTAACCTATTATTTCTAATAGTAAACGAATCGAGAATGCTTCTTATTCTCTCTCTATTTTGTGCATACAAAGATAATATTAATAATAACACTCTGTCTTAAAAATGTGGTAGTCACAATTTTTATTTGCTTTTGCCAGATTACTTCAACTGGTATGCTTACCAAAGCCCAGATGTGCTGTATAGAGAATAATAATTAGCTGATTAAACATTCCGTTCTTTATTTATACTTAAAACTTTTACTGTATTTGCCAATAGTTTTAAGTATGATTAAAGATGAAGACACCTCTATTTATTAAAAAAAGAAAAAAATATATCCAAAGGATACTTCCATTCATGCGTAAGCCCATCATAAAAGTGCTTACTGGTGAGAGACGCGTGGGCAAGAGCTATATATTGCTTCAACTCATGGAACAAATACGGACGGAAGAGCCTCAAGCAAATATCATCTATATCAACCGTGAGGATATGGAGTACGACTTCATGACAGGAGCGAAAGAGCTGAACGATTATGTTCAATCTAAAATGGTAAGTAACAAGCGTAACTACATCTTTATTGATGAAATTCAAGATATTGACCAGTTTGAAAAAGCCTTGCGTTCTTTGCTATTAGATGAGAATAATGATATCTACATCACGGGAAGCAATGCAAAAATACTCTCAGGAGAATTAGCCACTTATCTAAGTGGCCGATATGTTGAATTTACTATTTACAGTTTATGTTATAGTGAATTTCTATACTTTCATAACCTTGAAGATTCCGATCGCTCTCCATAGACACATAAGACGGCCCATAAATATGATTCGCAATCAGTTCTACAGACAATACCTGCTTACTTATCTTTGGCGATACAACATACATTCCTCTTTTCAACCGGATTATCTTTCCTGCTTGTTCGAGATTAGCAATCTTGTTACGAGGAGAACAATAATCGGAAAACAGGGAGCGTAGAACTGCATAGCCTGCCGGTATAATTCCTAATTGCTCTAACTCTTCCATATTGCATTTATAATTGCCATGCAAATATGATAGTTGAATAGAATAAGAATAACTACTCAAAAACAGCTATTCCGAAGCCACTCCATAGCAAATCAATGCCAAACATTAAAGCCTTTGATTTGGCATTCTTTTATATCAATGATGGGATAGTAAAAAATCCTCCTCAAACTCTCTTGTCTGAGGAGGATTACAAACAAAACAAACAAATAAAACCGTGATTCACATCATGGGTGTTTCTAATAAATAGTATAAAGCGCAACACTACGTGCCGCTTTAATTCTGAACGCACCGTACTGCGAACCCGCGCTGCCGATTGAGGTGGTTCGCCGGGCCCACGAGGCTGCTATTGAAGCTTAGATCGTACCCATACGTGGAACCGGTATATGCACTACTACTCCAACAGTAGCCATTCTGGCCAACGCGGTCCAACGTACCATCGGGGTAGTAACAGCCCGATGCAGGAAATCTACTACTGCTACCATTAACCGTATAAGTACCACCACTGGAAAGCGAAAATGTACCTTGTGCATTGACACTACTGGTTTGATCATCAAAGCTACCGAAGGATGCCCAAGGAGTAGTAGAGGTTGTCCACGATACAGAAGCATTATCATCAGCCAAACCTGCAGCATTAAGTTCCTTTGCGGTAGCCATACGCCAACTGCCACTTACAGCACCCGTCTTGCTCAGATATTTGCAAATATCTCCCTTATATGCTACATAATTGGCATCAGTGTTTTGAGCGTCATCATTCAAATAAGTGCTCGTTTGTCCACCATCGGAAACGACATCCGTAAGATAAAAAACGCCCCAAGTAGTTGAACCCGTACTCCAGGTACTGCTTGCAGGAGTAATGGAGTTATAAGTAGGTGTATAAGTGACATAAGTGCTACTTAAAGACATACCTACCAAAGATCCCCACTGGAAGCATACCCCCTGTTTCTTCTGATTTGCCAATTCTTGTGTTGTAGGATTAGCCGGATCAACAGGAGCCGCATCAAACGTCAACTTCGTACCATCCCAGTAAATGTTACTTCCTGCCCAAATTAATTCTTTATACTGAATTCGCGTATCAGTATCATTCGGCTTTAATGTAATGGTATAAGTATATTGATTGTTTCGCTTGATGTTGAAGTTGGTGGTATTATTCGCACCCAAATAAATTTTCCACGAAAGGAAAGCGTATCCTGTAGCCTTACCGTAAATAATAACATAAGCGGCGGAGTCAGCCGGAGTGTCGGGAGCGTTGGCCTTGATCTTATTGCTCTGTGTCGTAATAGCTGTATTAACGCCCGGACGATTCTCGTACATATAAAAAGTAGCGTCGAAAGACGTCGCGTTTGACAAGGTTATATCTCCGCTATCAGTCCAGTCTCCACTGTTGGCCGGCAAGCCGGCATCTTCGGCACGGGTGGTTTGCGTATCCGTGCTACTCTCTTCCGTACTTAGCGGACGAGCCACGTAGTAAGATTTTACAGGAATACCGTAAATCCGATATCCGGAGATGGTAACTCCGCTATCATCGGAAACACCTACAGTGAGTGTGACTTTAGCGACCAGACGCTTCACCGTCATACCTCCGTCAAGGGTGCTCGTTCCGGCACTGATGTTCGCCGTGGTACTGCCGCACATAGGCAGATAGGTACTCGAGGAAGAAGAGTTGTTCAGGTCGCTCCAGGCCGTAGAGGAAGTAGTGATCTCCTTCAGTTTGTCTTCGGTATTGGCCACGGTGCCGTCGAAAAGGGTGGAGTTATCCGTATTGGCTATGGCATAGATCGTGCATCCGTCGCCGCTACGTGCGCTCACGCTAACAGTATAAGAGGAGACAGATGTGTCAAAGGTGGAATAGCTTTTACCCGTCAATTCGCCAGAGCTGTTATACACCAACACGTGCAGATCGTGTATTTGGTCTTCGTCCACACTGCGGGTGGAAACATTTTGCGCTGTTACAGCATTGATGGTCAGGCGAATCACGGCGTCGGTCTTTTCATCACCTTCGCCGGAAGAACCGGCATCGTCAGCGCAGGACACAGCAAGGAATGCTCCAGCAAGACATACCAAACACAACCGGATTCCCGATGTGAACAGCCGAGTCACTCTTTGGGTTATAAACCTCTCACAGCAATCGCCTTTAATCCTCTTCCGTCTATTTTCCATGCTTTTACTTCTGCTTTTTATTTTACTTCCGCTCTTCAACATTTCATCATAAATCATCAGAGTTCAACATCCTCATCCGTACTCTCCCAAGGTTCAACACTAACGCTTATATGCAGGCGGGAATAACGAAAATCCACAGTGACATAGGTTTCAGTACCGGGAAGGGCACGCAGGGTACTGCCCCCATCATCCGTGCTAATGGTAAACAAGAACGTATCGCCTTGATAGAGATCAATATATATCTGATCGCTTTCACCCGTGGGAAAAACCCGAAAGAGCGGGGTCACCCACTCGTCTTCTCCGGTAACTTGCTCCATGGCGGGAGCGTAGCCGGCTTCGTCATTCGATGGTTCGCCTAGAAAGTTTAGTGAGGTACCGGTACCCCGCACCACGATGTGTAGGTTGGACTGTGCACTGCCGAAGTGTTCCGCCGCATGGCTCACACGTACCGACAGCGCAGCAGCCAACCGTTCCATCACCAGTTGTATCGTATCACTCTGCACTCCCCGTGTTGTGCTACTACTGATTTCCCGACGGCTGTAAAAGAGGTCGGTCACCGGCAGGTCATAGCCCGCCGCTGTTTGCAACAGTTCAATTTTGGCATCCTCCAGCGAAGTGCCCACAGAGAGTTCGGGCAAGATCAGACTATCACTTTTCAAGTTCCCCCAGGCCACCAGCGTGAGTGCCTTATCCTTTTCAGTGCCTAAAAGAAAATTTGAGGAACTACTTCCCTGGGGAATGATGCGTAGAAAACCATTTTCATCAAATAAATAAAGATCTATTGAAGTTATCGCACCGGAAGAGGTTATATCTTCCCCTTCCGTGTCAACCGCACTCACCGTCAGTTCGTACTGCACGCAATCATCCATCTGCTCACGAACGCAACTCTGCATGAACAGGCTAAGCAGAACCAACTGACCCGCTAGGAGGAACAAGCCGAAGAATTCAAATCGATATATATTTGCAACAAACTTCATCAAGAGACTGATCTATTAATCAAAAGTCACAACTTGTTCAATAGCTGTAGGCCAATCAGCTACAGTAACGCTAATTTCCAAATTAGCGGGATTAATATTATCCGTAGGGGAAGAAACACCCTTATTCTTAAGCGTAACCGATAAATTGTAAAGTTGATTACGGGAGATGCTCCCCGTGGTGGTGGTCCCGCTATAAGCCGTACCGCCTATAGTTGTGCCCGGCTGCATCTTATTTACGATAACCGGATAGAAAACAGTCTCGGAACTGTAAGACGTTCCATCTCCATCCTGATCAAACGAACCCTGTATCACAAAAGCGGTGGGGCTTGTGCTCCCATCATTGGCAAAGGCATAGAACCAATAGTATTTACTATCAGGAAGCGTAGTGGAAGATTCGATAAGAAGTTCAGCACTCAGCGCATCATACAGGAATGCATTGTCTCCCGACCATGTATCACTACTCCAGGTACCTCCTCCTGTCAGGTAAGAGGTCCCGGACATGGCATCGCCGGAAGTTGCAGAAGTGGTCACTTTAGTTGCAGCAATCGCATCCCGGAGAAATACCCGCTGTAAATTAAAGGTAGCATCCGGATAAGATGAACTGGTAAAATCGGCACTAAGGGAGGTCAGCGTAATGCGGGACACCATACGGACAACTTCCACGCTCAAACCCGTTGTGGTTCCTCCGGGAGTCAGGGTAAAAGTTTCGGCATCGCTGTTATTGGAGTCTATAACACCACCGGACATGGGAAGATTTGTTGATACCTGATCATCACCGGATGCCGTGGCATCTTCCAAAGAAATGGCTTCCGCCAGAAAAAGGGCTTTGGTAGTAGTGCTTTTCAATGCGGTAACAGTTGCATCAGGCACGTTAGCAACTACGACCGCGGAGCAGGTAACAGCCGCTGTTCCGGTAAGTGGACAAGTAATGGTGTTTTTATTGTCATCAACACCAGGGCTGGTAATGCTTTGCACGGTAAGCACTTCATCAGAAGCATTGAAGATGCCTATAACAATATTATTCACTGTTCCTTCGGCGGTGGCAACACCTGTAACAGGATTCGTGCTACTGACAGTACGTGTGGTAGTACTCCCCGTAAGGGTCAGTTCTATCTTGGCAGTCTGTCCCTGCACGGATTCGGACGAAGAATCTCCGTCGTTGCTACAGGACGAAAAAACGACCACACACAAGGTTGCAATTAAATAAATACTTTTCTTCATAATAACTGGCTTTTATTGATTAACTAATTTAGATCATCGTTTCGGTTGCTTCTTCAAATACTCCAAGGCTTCTCCCGCTTCTCTCACCCCAGCGGCTGTCGCCATTTGCAGGTAAACTTCCGCCTTGTCACGGTTGCCCTCCAGCAAATAAAGGATACCCGTATTGTTATAGGCAGCAGGCAGCGTGGCATATTTGTCCAGATAAGCGTGAGCCTTCGTCGTATCACGTTTGCTCAAGGCAACAGCCGCGGCATTGATGGCGGCCTCGGGACTATCAGGGAAGAGTCTGGCCGTAAGATCCATTGCATCGTTGTATTCCGTGGAACCTTTGGGATAGCTCATCGCCACAGCGAAGAACTCCGAAAGGCGCAAAGAACGGGAGCCTGTCTCGAACAAACGACGCCCTTCGGATGCGTCAATGCTTTTGCGCGTATAATTAATCGAATAAGACAACCGCTTAACTTTAGGGAAAATGGAACTTTGCAAATACCGATAAGGCATGCCGTCGCCAAGCTCCATCAACATACGCTCCCGCCCCTTGATAGGCTCCACACTGTTGATGATATCGCTCACCGCCTCCCGAAGGTTCATCTCCGAGGACTGCACCAACGAGCGAATGGAATCCCAATCCTCGGCCACCCAATCCACCTCAATTGGCGTTCTGCCCGCAACACGATTCTCACGAAGATAATCTCTTAAGGAGAGAGCCCGTAAGGAAACCTGCTTCTCATTCTTGTGAAGGTTCCCCACGGGAGCGCCGTATCCGGTCAGTCGAAGCTTGGTCAGGATCACACCGTTCTGTTGCTGCAATGCGCGCACAGCATCACGCAGGCGGTAATAAATCTCATAGTTCTGTTTGTTCACACTTTTCTCACCGCCAAGGGAGATCACTCCTTTGAATGTGTTCAGCGTGTCATCTTCAGAAACGGGGGCAACGATGTTCACCAAACTAAGATAGCGGCCGTCGATGTCATCCCTGATGACGGAGGAACGAGCTTTAGGCAAGGTGATCGCATCCGCAATCTTGTCCTCGAACACTCCGGCCGGTTTACCGTTGCAACCGCACTCGCGGCTGTTTATAAGCAAAACGGCATCTTTCATCCATTCCCGATAAGGTATCTGCACCTTGTAGGAGAACTGACGGCTGTTCTTGGGATCATTCTTCACAACCACGGAGGGAGCGTTCACAAGCTTGTTCTTCCCGGAAGAACGCTTTCCGCCAAGAACTTCCTCTCGGTGATAAACCTTCTGCCTTTGTAGCCCGTTAACAAGGATGGAAGGCAATTCCAGACTCTGCACCGAACTTTTGAGAAGGGGCGTAAGCGTTAAAGACTCATTGGAAGGAAGTTTCAAGCCCTCGTAATTCACACTTATCTCAACACGAAGATTACCTCCCAATACAAACAATTGTTTGTCCGTTACCGAGATTTCTCCCTTATAGACCTCCTGACAAAATGCAGGGGCAACAATTTGTTGCGCCAGCAGGAACAATACTATCAAACTCTTTTTCATCCTAGATTTACTATCGTTATTTCTATTCTATTATTACTTACCGAAGTATATATACCACCGAGATGGCCGCCTTAGTGGGGCCCAAATAATTCTTATACCCACTACCAAGTTTCTCTCCGCAATGAGCGCAGCGGTAGCGGTCATAGCTTGCACGAACGAATCCGGCACCCAACACCGCTTCTATTCCCCAGTGGGGAGAGAGGATGAAATGATAACCGTAACTGATTCCCGCGCCCATCACAAAACCTTCATACCTCCATTTCTTAGTGCCTTTGTACAAACTCGCCGGCAAGTCCGCGTCGGCAATGTTATACTCCCCCGCCAAGACGTGCAGGCCGATGAAGTGGCCGGAAAAAGGCTGGCAACGCCACAGGCGCAGTTCCGGCTGCACCAGCCAGTGCTTGCGGCGGCGCATG